>NZ_CP141769.1:1806588-2107686 GCF_035621355.1 Thiobacillus sp. SCUT-2
TGCACCAGCCCGCTCTCCATGTTGCGCGCACCGAGATCGTTTATGAGCGATTCCCAGTTTCTCCGCTTCTTTGCAATTTCGTCGAACATCGGGAAGAGTACGATGCCTTCCACATCGACATAGGCCCGTCCGGCCCGTCCAATCACGTTCTTGAACTCGGATATCTCAATCCGTTCGCCGGCGCGATGGAGGGAATGCATAACCACGGCCGTAGCCGACAGGTTGAGACCTTGCGCTAGAGTCGGTGACGAAATGGTGACCTTGAGAACGTTGTCGCGCAGCAGGCTCTCGACCTCCTTGCGGTAGGCTGTTGGCAAGGCGCCATGGTGCAGCGCCACACCGAGGCGCAGGCATTTGAGGATGGCGCTATCCGGCCCGAGCCATTCCTCGCCAAGCGCAATCGCGGTGTTGAGCACAGCAGTATCTGCCTCCAGCAACGAGCGCAACGCGCCGCGCCCATGAAGATCGACGATCACTCCAGCAAACGGCTCGACGCTGCGCCGTTCCGGGCAGAAGATAAGGACTGTTTGCCCATCCTCGACAAGCCGCCAAGCCGTTGCCAGGCAGAGCTCGCGCTGATCGCACGGGAATAGCTTAGTTCGACGACGCTTGGGCGGCACCCAGGTCGGCGGCGCCGATCCGGTGAGGAACCGCTGGACCCAGGGCCGTTCTTCGCCAACGCGCAGATTCAGGCGCGCAGTAGGCGATGCCCAAACTACCTCGCCGAACCGCAGCCGCGTCGGACGCCAGTCGTGCTTTATCAGGCCGCCCGGATGGTCGCGGCGCAGCCATCCAGCGAAGTCATCGAGCTGGTCGCCGTCGGGGAGAATCGCCGATAGGCACACGATTCGCCGTTCATGCGCATCCGCACGACGAAGAAGCCTCTGGATTTGCACCTCGTAGCGGACCTCGCGCTCGTTGAGGCCGATCATGTGACCCTCGTCGAAGACGAGCAGGCCGACGTCATCGAGAAGGGATGGATCATTGCGAAGCGCAAAGTCGAGCTTCTCCGGCGTCGCGACAACGATATCGCGCTCGCGGATCGCGTCCTCATCGAAGCCGCTAACCCCGATGCTGCCGTAGAGTGCGGAGACCGTCTTCCCAAGCGGGCCGAAGGTCCGCTGCAGCGTCGTTTCGGTCTGGGCGGACAGCGCGCGCAGCGGCGTGACAAAGACCACTCGCTTTCCGCTGGCCAGACAGCGCAAGATGCATAGTTCGGCGATACGTGTTTTGCCGGCACTGGTGGGCAGCGAGACAACCAGATCATCCGACCGGTCAACCGCGCGGATAGCCGCCTCGATCTGAGAAGGCCACAGATCCACCTCGGCTTTAGAGCGCTGCTGCAACAGGGCGATGAAAAGCTCGCGAAGTCGAGGCCAGTCGGCCGCCTCGCCACCCACTGGTTGGAGCGGCACCCTTTCATGGAAAGTGCTCGACCAGAGGTCAGAAAGAAGGTGGATGGCGATGCGATACACCCACCATTGCGGAAGCATGTTCATCTCGCTACAGATGGAAAGCCCCGTACGGAGTCGCTCCAGCGCTTGGTCAAGCAGCGGTTGCTCGCCACGTTCGAGCGCGATCAGGAATAGAGCCATCGCCGACATAAAGGTGTCGACTAGCGCTGTATCCAAGCCTTCGAAGAGAAAATCGTTGCCATCCGTCAATTCAGCCGCCGCCTCGATTTGATTGAGGCTGGCTTGAATTCCCGCCGCGATTCGCGCGTCGCTGCCTTTGCCGGAGGCGCGGAAGTCAAGCACGCTGGCGCGAAGTTCGCGAAAGTTCCGCCGCATCAATAACGCAAGAACCCGTTCGGTTGGCGCGAAATTCTCATCGGCTTCGACGAGCGTCAGCAGCGAGAAAGCGCGAGCCGAGAGATGCGCGAGATGATAGCTCGCCGCTGCCATGATGAAGTGGAAGTCGCGATCCACCTCCTCGCGATTGCCTTTTGCGATCACCGCCTCAAGGGCGGCGGCGGCCTGCTCAAAGGCAGTTCGCGCCAGCGCGGCCTCCCCACCGAGTTCACGCAGGCGAAGGCCCAACCCGAAAAGGGCGTACCCATAAGAATGCAGGTCAAAGCTGAGCTGCGGCGCAAAGGCCGGGGCATCTGGCGGGAGAACCCCGTCACGCCAGATGATCGCTCGCGCCTGACCGCGCGCTAGGAGGCGGCCGCGAAAACCAGCCGTTGCCGCTTCGGCGATGCCTACTGCGATTGCCTCAGGCGTTGTTGGCATCGGCGATTACTCGATCATAGACTGCGCCGATAAAGGCGGCGTGCCCCTCGACGCGCAGGCCGACCCCCCACTGATTGATTGGTCCAGGGTAGGCCTGAAGAGAAGCGGTTAGCATGGCGTCCGGCGCGTTGCCGGAAAAGGTGAAAAGCAGATGCCGGACATTTTGCAGCGGGATGCCGTGCTTCAGCAGCGCATCATCGATCGCGTCGGCGAGCGGTAGATTATTTAGTTCGAGAAGTCGGGCCGAAATGAAGGATAGCGCGTGCGCGGATGGCAGTCCGCCATCCTTGTCCAGGCCGGCCCGCGCCTCCGTGAGGACTTGGGCGGTGAGCGTGACGCGGCTCTTGGCTTCCGTCTTCAAGAAATGAAGGCGTTGGGTTTGGGCATCCAGAAGGATGCCTATCACGTCGTCGCCGCGCATCGCCATATTGCGATGGTCTTTCCAGCGCAGGCGCTTGATCGGGGCGCGATAGCCGCCGCTATGCGCATCGATCCATTCCGTGGCGTAGATTTCGCCAAGGTCGCCGGAACGGATCGCCTTCGTTGTTGGGAGCATGCCCTGGATCAACGCTGCCGCAGCCGGCTTGCCGAGACGCGCGAGAGCGCGCGCCACCTGCTCTTCTGACGCATAGTGCCCTGGCACAATGGCCGCGGTCGCCTGGACCCCCGTTGAGAGGCTTGCCGCCTGTCCGGTCATCACTCTGCGGAAGTGGTTCCCGACCGCCTCGTCGACTGAAACGCACCAATCGTTGAACTGCACCACGCTTTTTCTCCCGGTCAGCGAGAAAAGAGATCGCGGACACGAGCTACGGGCGAGCCGGTTTCAGGAGCTCGGCGATGCTTGTTAATGCCGACGAATATCTCTTTGATCATCACACAGTCCCTATCCGATCCGTCCGAGAAGTTGCTCGATCACGTCGCTTGCCTCGCGCTGCCGCAACGCCCTCGCCTCGCGCAGTTCGGGTTCGTCGCCTTCGCCAAGCTCAAACTTCGCGACCGACACAGGACCATCCTTGCGGTAGCCTTCGGTCTTGTCGTCCTGCGCAAAACGGTCGCGCAGGATTGACAGAGAAGCCTTGACCACGTCGCCGTGCTTACCTGCCAGCTCCTTGCGGAAGGCCTCGGCGACGGCTTTCGCCCCCTCGGGTGCATGTTCAATGCAATAGATCAGGTCGTGCGCGTCCTTGCGCTCGAAGCGCTGGTCGAACGCGAACGACTTCAGGCAGGTGAAGCTGACCAGGTTGGCATGCTTGATCTGCTCCGTGGCGATGCCGTTGCCACCGAGCAGTTCGGCTTGGATCTCGGTAACTTGGTGAAGGTCGAAGACGATGGACGAATGAGGAATGTTCAGTGCCGAGATCGTGCCTTCGGTCGGCAACGGCTGTACCCTGCCGCCGGCGATGTCCGGCGCATCCGCCAGCAGTTCCAGCACCATCAGCGCACCGTGTTCCGTGCGGGTCTGCCAACGCCAGGAGAGCTTTGTCCTGGCGCTGTTTTCGGCCCGCTCGAAGCCCATCTTCTTGAGGTTATCCTCAAGCGTGTGATACGCCTCGGTATCGGCCAGGATTTGCAGGTCAATCACGATGTCGACATCGAGCGTGCCCGCATGTGCTGGCACCACCGGCGGCCTGGCCGCGACCAAGTACCTCGGAGTGAGACCGCCGACTAGGTAGACGGAGTCCTTCCAAGGCCCGAGCCCGCGCAGCAGCGTCACGAGAACGCGTTCGCAGTCGAGCGTGTACTGATCGCTGTAGCCATCGAGCGTCGCGGGTTTGGCCATTAGAAACCTAGCCTTTCTCGACGCAGGTGCTCCGCCATCTCTTTGGTCCGGCCCTCGCCGCGCAACAAATCGAGATAAACCTGAATGGGACTCGCCAGCCAAACACCGCCGACTTGCTGGCGGAACAACAGTTCTCCCGCCGATTTCGTCTCGATGACCGCGAGGTTCGCCCCTTCATTGACGACGCGTGCATCCAGTTCGGCCATCGCCGTGTCGGCCCCAGCGCCGGGTAATAACCGGGTCCGCACCTGTGAGATACCGGATAGAAAGGGGGCATAGCGCTGTGCGGCGGCTTCGTGGCTCACAGCGTAACTGACCTGATACGCATCGAAGACCTGGCCGAGCCGCTCGATCAGGGCATCGAACTTTAGGCCTGGCACGTAGTAGCGACGTAGTGCCGGTACGCGCTGCGTGGCAAGCTGCTTGGCCCAGGCGTCGAGCAATGCACCGGGTTCACGAAGATGGCGTTCCTTGCTCGGCCCCTGCCCACGCGATACCAGCCAGTCGAACCGCTCCAGCTCACCCAGCACATCGGAAGCGGTTGACGGCGCCACCTGTGCCTTCTCGGCCACCTCGGTGACACCGAACCATTCCTCGTGATTGATCAAAAGCGCATGCAGCACTTGGGCGCGCCGCCCTGAAAACAACGACCGCACCGATTTTTCCAAGGTCTTCGGAGGTGGCTTGTCGATGAAGACGAAGGCGCCGGAGGCCGGTAAGAATAGGCTTCCGCCGCTGTCGTAATAGCCGATACGCTCGGCCCTGAGCAGTTCCTTCGCCCCAGGCGAAAGGGATTCGGCAATGAGCAGGTACTGTGCGTCGGCATATTGGCCGTGGTGCAGCGACTTGAATTGCCACAACACCTGGCGCACATCTCGGGGGTAAACCGTCTTCTTTACTTCGACCAGCAAGACGATCGACTTGCCGGCGACGTGCAGATCGATCTTGGCGTCGAGTCGGTCGGCGGCCTGCACAGCGGGTTCCAGTGAATCCAACTCGGCATGCGCGTCCGGCAGCTCCCGGAGTGATTCCAGGAACTGCTCGATCATGGCTTGTTCGGCAGCGTGCGATTCGATCATGGCCAGCCATTATTCCCTGTACAGCGAATAATGCAACAATACCGAATATTCGACAAGAAAGCAATATTCGCTGACCAGCGAATTTGCCATGCGAGTACCGCTCTCGGGTTTCACAAAATCAAGTCGTTCTTGCCGTCGGTCTCCCGCTCATGGCCTTTGCGCATCAGGCGCGTGCTGCGAAAACCAGAAGACTAAACACGCTCCCCAAGAACGCCCATTGTCGCAACTGAGGACTTTCGATCGGCAACCCGTGCGCATAATGAGCGAAGTGCTCACAGTTGAAACCGGCCCACGAATATTTCTGCCCTCGCTTCAACCGGGCACGGTGCATGACGATGGCCGGCGGAAGCGACCCTGGATAGCCATCGATCCTCACTTGGCGTCCTTGCGCAAATGCGTGGAACGCCTGTTCCACAAAGCCCTGCTCTTGGGCCGAAAATGCTAGAACACCTCTCTCGCCCTCGATATGGTGATCACTGAGTAACCCCACATGGTCGTACCAACCATGGCGTACACGAATGACCGTACCGGCAGGAAGTCCCCAGATGTCTTGCTGATTATTGGTGTGGATCATGATATCCTCTCGTTAAACATATTTGCATTAAACGCATACATGCGCAAGGAGTCAATCCCCCATCCACGGCCGGTTGTTACCTACCCCTCCCTGGTGGGTAAGATACTCGCGCAGCAGCGCGAGATTCGTGGCATCAAGCAAGGCGCCATCGCGGAGGCGCTTGGCCTATCACAATCGGCCTATTCGAGGCTGGAGTCCGGCGAATCAGTACTCAATCTGTCGCAGTTGCGTAACATCAGCACACAACTACACCTTCAACCTGCGCAAGTTCTGAGCTTGGCAGATCAATACGAAACACAATTGAGCTTGCAAGGAGTTGCCGTCATCGCCGAGAAGCCCGACAACCCTGCGGCCGTCGCCATAGGCTTGGGCCTGCTCGCAGCCCTTCTATTGGGCAGCAGATAGCGAGATGCGAGCGAGAAGGCAGTTCGACTATGGATGAAGCGGTCGTCGTCTTTTCCCGAAAAGGTCTCTTTCAAACACGCATCACCGCGCGCGAGGTCCGTAGCCGCGAGCACGCCCGTAAACTATGGCCCTTGGTCGCGCCTGGTGCCATCCATCAGATGGTGACCTGGGTAAGCCCCTCCTTCGAAAACGACAAGCTACGTAGGCGCTCCCACTTCCGCCAACTACCCGCAGAGAAGACCTACGACATCAAGACGCAGTTCGAAGAAGAAGAAACCAGCCGGCAGCACGCCGTACATGAGAGTCCCGAACACCGGCGCGCGAAGGAGTTGATCGCCGCCGAGTTGGCGCGCCGGCTTGCGGCTGGTCTTGCGATGCCGTGGGCGTTCAAGGACGCCGAGGCATCGGACTATCCCTTAGAGGGCAATCTGCTGCTCGGCGCCGATCAGGTCGTTACCGAACACACACTGAATACACCCTTCGGTAGTCGGTTTCGTCTCGACATCGCGGTACTCGGGCCGCCGATCCAGACCGAGCCCATGGTGCTCGGTGGTGTTGAAATCGAACTAGGACACGCCTTCGACGGGCGAAAAGCCCTGATCGGCAAATCACTGGGCTTTGCACTCATTTCCATCGACATTACCGAGATGACGGTGGACGACATCAATGCGCAGTGGGCCGAACAGGCATTGACCGCTACAACGCGCAGCCACGAGCAGGGCCGCCGACAAACTTACATCTACCTCCACGATCTTCTATATCCGCTTTACGCCCAGTTGCCGACGTTTCTAGACAGGGAACAACGGCACCAGTACCTGATGTTTGCAGACGATGCCACCTTGCGCAAGCTGATGAACTGGATGAAGCTACTAGCGAAGACACTGGACTACCCAAGCGGCTCGGTAGCCGTCGCCATCGTCAACGGCAAGAGCGAACAGTCGCGCAAGATGCTGGAGCATGCGGGCCAGGTGGTCGGCCCCGATTGGGAACAGTTCAACAACCATCAATGCCTGCGTCTGACCGTCCCGCGCCCTAAGAGCCCCGCAGACCTGCAGGCCCATCGCTTTCACATGACGATGGCACGGCTACTGTTGTCGCACGCCGATGCGCTTGTGGGTTACAAATACCGCAATGGCGTGGACAACGACCATCCCGAGGACGATGTCTGGGTCGCGCATCGCTGGATTGCCGACCAGAAAATTCATACGCAGCACCGCGTATTACCCAAACGCCTGGCCGAACCGATCAATCGATTGATGAAGGTAGTTTCCGACCTGCAGCGCAGCCATGACAGCGGCGGTACTTCTATTGCGGAGATTGGTTAACCGATGCCTAGCTCTCAAGACCGAACATGGCTCGACGCGCTACGGCAGCACGTGCAGACAAAGCCTTGCGTGATTCTTCGCCTGGACGAGAACGACAGCGGTCAGCTCCATGCCTCGCGGCGTGGACTGAACGAGTTCACGCTGGCGCGCGCACATGAACTGTGTGCCGACATCAAGACGCCCACGATCTGCCTGATTTTTGGGAAACTCTCCGAATGGGCCACCCCTGAAAAGATCGAACACTTTGCCTACATCGGTCTTGTCAGTTCACGCAGTCCGGTCACCACGCTGGAGACGCGCATCAAGATCAAGCGTGCGGTCAGCATGGCGCCCGATACGGAGCAAGCCGTGTCAGCGCTGCTCAATGGCACAACCCATGCGACACAACTGCAAAAGAAATTGCGGTCTTCAGCGGATGTACTCGTGCTATCGCCAAAGCTGAGCGGCGCTCTAATTGATGCGCTCGTGGCAATTTCGGCGAACCAAGGGCCGATTCGCGCGGTGGCCGAATCCCTCACAGCACCCAAGCGCTACGCTAATTTCGCTGCCGTGCAAGAGGATGCTGTGCAGACCGCACTCAAAGCGTTCGGCTTGGCAGCCAGCGACCGTGCCAGTCGTATTGATTTGGTCGAATCGCAATCCACGGCGCTGGCGCGCGTACCTCTGATGGAAGACTCAGTGATCGAACATGATGCACGCGCTGTCCCTGGCTATACGCTCTCGGTGAGCCATATCACCGGGCGCGCCTTGTTTGAGAAAGGTGCCGACAAACTTGAAGTATTCACCGCCAACCGACGTGACCTGGAGCATGTCTTCGGCGTGGATCTCATCTACCTCAACCTCACGAAGAAAAACATCGTGATGGTGCAGTACAAGATGCTGGAGCCGAATGGACGCTTGGGCGAACCCACCGACTGGCTCTACCGTCCCGACTCGAAGATGGCCGATGAGGTGCGGCGCATGCACGCCTTCGCCGCCACACACGCGGCGGGACCACTCGAATACCGTTTGAATCCCGCCGTGTTTTACCTGAAGTTCGTGCGGCGCAATGGCAGTTTGGCCAACGGCAGCATCATCACGCCAATTGATCACTATGAACGCCTGTTGCAGGACCCATCCTGCAAAGGACCGCACGGGGCATTTCGGATCAGCTACAACACACTCGGTGGCCGCTACATCCGTCAGGGCGCGTTTCTCGATCTCATTCAATCGGGTTATATAGGCGCGTACGCCGACACAACCGCAGCGCTCGTCACTTTGGTCGAGGCTGTTCTGAGTGGCGATCGAGCAGTAGTCGCGGCCGTTCAATCATCACGGCATGGCCCCGACGAAGCGATTGCCCATTAGGGAAGCGTACAGGCAAACGCTCAACATACTCGGCTGCGCCGCACGAAAATCAGCGAGCCTTGTTCGACTGACTCAGAACTGACGCAGCCAGTTCCTTCGTTTCGTCTGCATAGTGCTTACTGGCAAGCACTTTTGCAGCCAGGTCTTCCATCTCCGCCCCGGTCTGTTTGCTACCGTTGCGCTGCGCAAGCGCCGACGCTGCGAGGCTCTTGGCTGTCTGGGAGGCGCGCTCATTTTGCAAGGTCTCCGCCGCCAGCGTAGCGATGCGAGAAGACGTTTGCTTTGTGTTTTTCGACATGTCGATCTCCTGTGGTGAATCAAGCTTTGGGAGGGGACCGGAACGGCAGCACCGTACTACTATCCATCGCCGGTCGATCCCCGGAACTCACTGGCGCACTGCGCATGCGTGCAAGCTGAACTACCTTGCCCTTGCCTTGGAAATAACCTTCCGGTAGCCCGGCCAGTGACTCGATGTCATGTGCAGCCAACCCGATATGCCTGGGAATTGCATCCATCGGCATGACGTTCTCATCGACCAACAAATCGATGGTACGGTGCAGCAGACGCGGCCGCTCTGGTGACCTATCACCATCGCCTGGCTCGGATTTGGCACCCCAGCGCGCGGAGCGCCGCTTGAACAGTGACTGAGCACCCTCTTCGTCCAAAATCTTCAATGCACGAAGTCGCATTACGATCGCACCGACAGAAACACCCCAGCGGCGCTTCAACAGCAACAAATCATCCAGCGTGACAGGCATGCGTACTTCGGTGGCAAACGTTTCAGCCGGCAGGAGAAACGCGCCCGCGAATCGGTGCGCTTGCTGTTCCAACTGCTTGTGGCGATCACGCTCAGTCGGTCGCGGAATGTGTCGATGAAGAACCAAATGACCAAGTTCATGGGCCAGATCGAAACGGCTGCGATACCCGTTATCCTTATCAGCGGAGAGCAACACAAAAGGACGATCAAGCACCTCACTCCACGCCGACAAACCTTCGATTTGCGCGATGCCAGTCTCTTCACGGATCAGAACGACACCGGCGCCCTCAACCGCAAGTGCAAGATCCTGAACAGCCGATCGACCAAGCCGCCATAGATCGCGGCACTCACTAGCTGCAAGTTCGATTTCCTCTGACGTAATCTCTTCCGGATCAGAAAACAGTCGGCTGGGCAAATTCAGAACCGGATAGTCGACGAACTCTGACAGAGCTACAGCAATGTCTTGTCCCCATTCCAATCGGGCCTCAAGCATCGCGCGGGCAGCAACATGCGCAGATGCGTTGCTGCGAAACAATGGCAATGAGACCTTTGGTGTCGGCGGGCGGGTAAACCATTCCGGTGTGACATTGACGACGCTTGCAAGACGCTCCAATGCGTCGCGCTCAGGCGCTTGGGTACCTGCACGCCACTTGCTAACTGTTGCTGGCGAAACTCCTACAAGCGACGCCAGTTGCACTTGGCTCAGGCGGCGCGCGGCCAGTATCTGGCTGAGACGACCCCTCTGGAAGCCTTGAATGCCGCCACGGCTCATGGCGAAGTTCCACCCGTACCTTGCTTCCCGATATTTTTCTTCAACTTCGGCGTTGCGAGGTCGTCCTGAATCGCGGGCTTCTGTTCGTAGCGTTGCACAAAGACATCGATCTGTTCGCGAAATAGCCAACCGCGCATGTATCGATCAGGCACAGCGACCTGGATGGAAACCGGCGACTCAGGCCGATATTGCAGCGACCCTGGGAAGCAAGCCACAAAGAATGCCACCGCCTCAGATGGCGGTGTGTAAGCTTCAAATAATTCCGGCTGGACCAAAGGCTCGATTGCCTTGTTTGCCAGCGACAGTTGTTTACGGGTATGGCTCCGCCGCCCGTTAATCCAGAATCCTTCAGGGATATTGAATCTGGCTAACGTAAAGATGCCAGTCCGTCCTGTCACAATGCCATTGCCCCGAATCGCACTCGGCGAAGCATCTCCAACGATAAGCGCTCGCTGGAAGGACTCATTCATGTGGAAATGCCGCATTTGACCGACAACGTGCGGTAGATGGCCATCATCCATCCCCTTGGCAGAGGCATAGGCACGCTGCGCGCCCGCGGACAAGGCCTCATCAATTCCCATTATCAAGCTGCGTGGGATGTTTCGTACCAGCAAGTCAGGAATCGAATCTTTAGGGGTGATAGTCATATGAACGGCCCGAGGCTGATTTCGCTTAAGAGGAATATACACCAATTAAATTTCGTTTAAAAGTGGTAAACGGCTGCTCCGTTTCGATGCCTGTTCAATACACCGGCTACTGGACTGAAAAAACCTATATCACTTCTCTACGTCTCGGCGTACCGCCGTCGGGCTCGCGGGCTTGCTGCACCCCACGCTTCGTGCCGAATCGTGGCCATTCGGCTTTGATCCCTGACGCCTCCGGCCCTTGAGGGCCTGCGCGCTGCGCTTGCCAACGGCAAAGGGGGCGGTGTGTGGTGGCGGTCTTGCTGTTCCCTTCAACGTACCACGTCGTTCTCGCCCTCAAGGGCTGCGCGTCCGCCCTGTGGTTGGCCGCTGGCGTCACCGTCCGGCCCAGGCCGACGAGGTGCTGCAGGCGGCACTGCGGGTGCTGACCGCTCAGATGCGCGGCAGCGAGGCGCTAAGTTCACCGCAGATGGTGCGCGACTTCCTGCGGATCAAGCTTGGGACGCTGGAGCACGAGGTGTTCGCGGTCATCCATCTGGATGCGCAGAACCGCGTCATCGACTACGTCGAGATGTTCCGCGGCACGGTGAGCCAGACATCGCTGTATCCGCGCGAAGTGGTCAAGGAGTCGCTAGCGCGCAACTCGGCGGCGCTGATCCTGGTGCACAACCATCCCACTCGACCCTTTTCTATCACACTCGATCACGCTCCTTCCTATTGAATCACTTGGATTTTATGACTTGTCGTAGGGCCGGACGCTATGGCATATTGGGGTCGGTTTTGAGGGGGATCAGTCGCCCTTGTGACCCCAGTCGCCGACCCCTACTACCCGTCTGGCGACCCCACCTGAGAGCCGATGGGAGAGCCCAGTGCCAAGCCTTACTGATGGAGAGATACGCCGAGCCTTGAAGCAGGTGGAACAGACCGGCAAACAGCTCAGCCTAGTCGATGGCGAGGGTCATGGCACCGGCCGTCTGGTCCTGGTCATGAAGCCGATGCCCACACGGGTCACCGCGGACTGGATGGCGCAGCAGTGGCGCGATCAGAAGCGCCTCAAGAAGAAGCTGGGCTCGTATCCGTCGATGTCACTCAGCAAGGCGCGCGAAATTTTCACCCGCGACTTCGCAGACATGATCCAGAAAGGTCGCAGCATCAAAATCGCCGGCGATACGCGTCCCGGCACCGTAGCCGATCTCTTCGAAGCCTATGTTGCTCACCTGAAGGCTTCAGAAAAATCGTCGTGGAAGGAAGCGGAAAAGGGCCTCAACAAAATTGCCGACACGCTTGGCCGCAACCGCCCGGCACGGGACATCGAGCCCGACGAGGTCACGGATATCATTCGGCCGATCTATGAACGCGGCAAGCGCTCGATGGCCGATCACGTCCGCAGCTACATCCGATCCGCCTATAGCTGGGGCTTGAAGTCCGAGCACGACTACCGCACCGCGTCGCAACGGCGCTTCCGCCTAGTCTACAACCCGGCGGCCGGCATTCCCACTGAGCCCAAGAAGGTCGGAACCCGCTGGCTGGACGAAGAGGAGTTCTTGCGCCTCTATCGCTGGCTCGAATGCCCCGACGCGCCGGTCCACCCGCCCTACACCCGGGCCGTCCGCATCCTCATGCTGACCGGACAGCGGGTCGAGGAGATCGCGCGCCTCCATATCGACCAGTGGGACGCGAAGGAGCGGATCGTCGACTGGTCAAAAACCAAGAACGGTAAGCCCCACGCCATTCCCGTCCCCGACATCGCGGCCGAATTGATCGAGTCGATCAAGCCCAACGCCCATGGCTGGTTTTTCCCTTCCGCGACCGATCCGACCAAGCCGGTCAGCCACGGCACGCTTTACTCATTCATGTGGCGTCAGCGCGAACGCGAAGTAATCCCCGTCGTGACAAATCGCGATCTTCGCAGGACCTGGAAGACGCTCGCCGGCCAAGCCGGCCTTTCGAAGGAAATTCGCGACCGCATACAGAATCACACGCTGCAGGACGTCAGCTCGAAGAGCTACGATCGCTGGAGCTACATGCCGGAGAAGCGGGCCGCCATGAAAAAGTGGAATGCGTTCGTGCAAGCGATGCTGAGCAAGAAGCGTTCCAAGCTGACGAAAAAGAAGCATGCGCCCAACGTCTATGATGCCGCAGCCGAAACCACGCAGCAAGCTGCCTGACAGTGGAAAGCAAGCGTTCCAGACCGGCGCCGTCGAAAAAGGGCAAAACCCGCTCACTGGAGGCCCCGCTCGTCA
The DNA here is from genome assembly GCF_035621355.1 of Thiobacillus sp. SCUT-2. Lineage (NCBI taxonomy): Bacteria > Pseudomonadati > Pseudomonadota > Betaproteobacteria > Nitrosomonadales > Thiobacillaceae > Thiobacillus > Thiobacillus sedimenti. The sequence goes on from NZ_CP141769.1 coordinate 1,819,746, forward strand.
CGACCTCAGCGAGCGTACAGGGGTATGCGGAACTCGTGACCGAATTGAAGCAGCGCATCACCGAAGCGCGGCTTCGTGCAGCGCTTTCGGTCAATCGCGAGCTTGTGCTTCTCTATTGGGGGATCGGCCGAGACATTCTCTCCCGTCAGGCGAACGAGGGCTGGGGCACGAAGGTTATCGACCGGCTCGCGGTCGACCTCGGGCGAGCCTTCCCAGAGATGACGGGTTTATCCGCCCGAAATCTCAAATATATGCGAGCGTTCGCAGAGGCCTGGCCCGACCTCGAATTTGTGCAACAGGTTGTTGCACTATTGCCTTGGGGTCACAATGTTCGCCTGCTCGATGCCGTAAAGGCGGCGCCAGAGCGTGCTTGGTACGCGCGCCAAGCGATCGAAAACGGTTGGAGTCGCAACGTCCTTATCCATCAGATCGAAAGCGGCCTGTTCACCCGCCAGGGCAATGCCCTCACGAATTTCACCCGCACACTTCCCGCAGCACAATCCGAGCTTGCTCAGCAGATTCTCAAAGACCCCTACAGCTTCGACTTCCTGTCGTTGGGGCCGGAAATGCTGGAGCGCGATCTCGAGCAGGGATTGATCGAGCATCTACGCGCACTGATCCTCGAGCTTGGCAAGGGATTCGCGTTCGTTGGCAGCCAATATCATCTCGAGGTCGCCGACCAGGACTATTACCTCGACCTCCTTTTTTATCATCTGCGACTGCGCTGTTTCGTGGTGATCGAACTCAAGATCGAGGACTTCAAGCCTGAATTCGCCGGGAAGATGAATTTCTATCTGTCGGCCGTCGATGACCAGCTACGGCATAAGGACGATCAGCCGACCATCGGGATCATCCTTTGCAAAGGCCGCAACGAAGTAGTGGTCGAATATTCACTTCGCGACACCACCAAACCAATGGGTATCGCCCAATACAAAGTCTCAACCTCACTCCCCTCTCGACTCCAGCGGGATCTTCCAACGATCGAGGAGCTTGGACGGGAATTTCCGCTGATGTCCGTGGTCAAGCTGCGCATCGAGATCGAACGCGCGCTTCGACACTTCGCTGCGGCCAAGGGCTTCGCGCCAACCCGTCCAATCGGAATCGGCCCGATGTTGCAGGATCTCCAACGGCGCGGTCTCGCACCGCCAAGCACTGGCGCGTTCGTAGAGGCGCTGCGCGTCATGAACGAAGCGTCTCACGGCGTCGACGTTGACTCAGATGCGGCCGAACATGCCGTCTCCATCGGCACAGCGTTTCTCGCGGAGCTCACCGACCACAACCGCGATGCGTGAATGGAGATTGCTCGCCGATCTCAGTCCATGCTCCTGTTGAATGTCTCTTGGCCGATCAAGGGCAGATCCACGGCATCATGAAATTCCGCGGTTTCGGAATCATTGACGTTTTTCGGCCAACATAATGCCATCTCGCGATGGCGCTCTTATTGATGTTTTTGGCCCCCCGAGGATGTTGTCACTTGGCACCTTACGCTAAACTCCACCACTGTACGAAGGCGGAGGTGCGAAGATGACCGAAATCACACTTTCAGCCACGCCGAAGGGCAATGGCTATCAGGCGACAGTAAACTTCCCAGGTGGCGTTTCCATAAGCTCGGCGGAAACGTATCCGACGATTGCTGAAACCATGACCGCCGCCGCCCTAAAGCTGCTCGACGTGCCAGAGCGGCTGAAGGCCCTGGATCAACCCGAAAGGGCGCCAACAGCAAGCGTCTAACCAGCCTGTTAGACGGCAAAGGCTTCCCGCAGATAATCGTTCTTCATGGTCATGGGGGAATGCCTTCCCCCTGGCCGGCGCCAACGTCGCCGGCACACCCCCTTCTGCGGGGAGATCCCCGCAACGCCCCCGTAGAGTGAGAGTGCGGACCGGGTTTTCCGTGACGGGTTGAGGACTGGAGGAGAGGCCTCCGGCGCCCGTCGCGGAGAACCGCGATGTCCAGACACACTGCTCATGCGCGCGCCGGCGCGGACCGGGCGAACCTCTATGACGAGATCACCAACAAGATCATTACGGAGCTGGAGGCTGGGCGCGTGCCTTGGGTCCAGCCTTGGGGGACCGCGGCGGCGAAGGCGCCACTCGCCTTGCCGCACAACGCCTCGACCCGCCGGCAGTACTCTGGGATCAACGTGCTGATCCTCTGGGGGTCGGTGATCGAGCACGGCTTCTCGGCTCAGAGCTGGCTGACCTTCCGCCAAGCGCTTTCGCTTGGCGGCAATGTGCGCAAAGGCGAGCACGGCACCACCGTCGTCTTTGCCGATCGCTTTGTGCCCGATGATGAGAAAAAGCGGGCGCGAGAGGTGGGTGAAGAAGCTCAGGCGATCCCGTTCTTGAAGCGCTTCACCGTCTTCAACCTCGCGCAATGCGAAGGCCTTCCCGAGGATCTCGCCGCCGTCGCACCGCCACCCGAGCCCGGGCTGATCGAACCCACCGTCGAAGCGCTGATCAAAGCGACGGCGATCAACTTCCGCATCGGCGGTAGTCGCGCCTTTTACGCGCCCGACGCGGACTACGTGCAGGTCCCGCCGCCGCAAGCCTATTTCGAGGCGATCAATTGGCATCGAACGGCTCTGCACGAACTCGGTCATGCGAGCGGCCATGTTTCGCGGCTCAACCGCGATCTTTCCGGTTCGTTCGGCTCGAAGAAGTACGCCTTCGAGGAATTGATCGCTGAGATGAACGCGGCGTTCTGCTGCGCCTCGCTCGGCATCGTACCGACCGTGCGCCATGCCGACTACATCGGCTCATGGCTCGAGGTGCTGCGCGAAGACAATCGCGCGATTGTTCGTGCCGCGTCGCAGGCGAGCAAGGCCGCCGATTATCTGCTCGGCTTCCTGCCGGAGCATCAGAAGGCAGCCTCGGAACACTCCAGCGACCGGAGGGCGGCATGATCCTCCTGACCCCGGACTTGCGCGAGCGTCTGCTCACCAACGGCCACCGCAGCGGCCTCGACCATGTGCCTGTCGTAAAGTTCTTCAATCCTTTGGGCATCGGCACCTGGCTCGCCACTGAGCTCGATCCTGACGGCGACACGCTGTTCGGTCTCGCCGATCTTGGCGACCCCGAACTGGGATCGTTCAGCCTCGCGGAGATGACGTCGCTGCGCTTGCCGTTCGGCATGGGCATCGAACGTGACATTCTGTTCGACGGCCTGTTCCCGCTCTCGGTCTATGCCGAGGCGGCGCGACAGGCGGGCAGCATCGTGTGCAGCGAGCGTCTGTTGCGCGCGGCCGCGGCGGCGTTGCGGGGAGAGCGATGATGCGCTTCCGCCGCTGGCCACGGCCGACCCCGTTCGAGGACACCACGCGCAAGCGTGCTGCCCTCTCTCGCAAGCAGCGCCTCGAACGAGAGGCGCTGCCCCTCTTCTCCGATCAAATCGCCGTCGAGCAGCCGGCCGTCGATGCGGTCATGCACGAACGCGCCATCGATTGGATGGACGCGCAGCGCGCGCGCCGCAGAGACCGCGCGGCCCGCTGGCGTGACGTGCGCTGGCGTCTATTCGCGCTGGATGGCGCATTGCGAGCGAAAGTCCGTCGTCTTTGGCGGAACTGTCCCTATCCGGCGGACCCATCATATTTCGCCGATCTCTTGCACCAGATCGAACGCGGCCGCATCGATCCGGAGCGGCCGCCCTGGGTCTTTCACCAAGAAATATCCGCACGGACCACGCCGAACCCAAGGCACTTCGACGAAGCGTTTCGCAAAATCGGTGCGCGCAAGGTCGGGGGCGGACCGAAGACCACGGCCGCCGACGAACTGCTGTTCTGCGGCAATCTCGGCTCGGGGATGCTGTTTCTGCGCTCACGGGTTCGGCTCATCGACCCGAACGAGAGCTTCTACACCTGCTCCAATCACCGCCTGCGTGACTCTCACGTCGGGCGCGCGGGTCACTGGGTCGATATCGAAGTGCGCGGCGAATGCTCCGATGACGATCCCGCTCTGATCGAGCGCCTGGCGCGCGACGCCGATGCGCGGCCCGTCGTCGTCCGCCACGTCGCGGTGCTCGCGCGACGCGGCGGCGAGAACCCGCGGGCCTGACAGACCGATCGTCATCGCCCCGATCCGCGCGGTGGAAGGCCGTCACGCAAAGCCTGATCCCCGTAAAGGCGTAGTCCCAGGTGTGCGGTTCTGCGGTCGCCTAGAGGAAGAGGGCTGCGCCGGTCTTCGTGACGGGTTGAAAGCCGAGAGAGAGTCTCCCGGCGCCCGTCGCGGAGTATATCCCGATGGCCAGTGCCGTTCAGAAGATCACCCTCAGCGCCTCGCGCGACATTCCCCTCAACAAGCTCATCCTCTCCCAGTCGAACGTCCGGCGCGTGAAGGCCGGTGTCTCGATCGAGGACCTCGCAGCCGACATCGCCCGCCGCGGCTGCCTGCTCCAGAGCCTCAATGTCCGGCCCGTGCTCGACACCGATGGCGCCGAGACCGGCATGTTCGAGGTGCCCGCCGGCGGCCGCCGCTTCCAGGCCCTGCAGCTTCTCGTCAAGCAGAAGCGCTTGACCAAGACTGCCCCGATCCCTTGCGTCGTCCGCGATCCCTCAACCGAGATTCTCGCCGAGGACGATTCGCTCGCTGAGAACGTCCAGCGCGTGCCGCTGCATCCGCTCGACCAGTTCCGGGCTTTCCAGACCCTGCGCGAGAAGGGTTTGTCGGATGAAGACATCGCCGCCGCCTATTTCGTCGGCGTGAACGTCGTCAAGCAGCGGCTCCGCCTCGCCGCGGTCTCCGGGAAGCTGCTCGACGTCTATGCCGAGGATGGCATCTCGCTCGAACAGCTCATGGCGTTCACCGTGACGACCGATCACACGCGCCAGGAGCAGGTCTGGGACGCGCTTCAGCGTTCCTATAGCCAGGAGCCGTATCAGATTCGCCGCATGCTGACGGAGAAGACGGTCCGCGCCTCCGACAAGCGCGTGCTGTTCGTCGGCATCGACGCCTACGAGAGCGCCGGAGGCATCGTGATGCGCGATCTCTTTCAGCAGGACGACGGCGGCTGGCTGGAGGATGTCGGCCTTCTCGAAACCCTGGTCACCCAGAAGCTGAAGGCCGATGCGGAGACCATCGCGGCCGAGGGCTGGAAGTGGATCGCTGTGGGAAGCGAATTTCCCTATGGCCATGACCACGGCTTGCGCCAGCTCGACGGCGTGCCGGCCGATCTCACCGACGAGGAGCGGGCCACGCGCGAGGCGCTGCGCACCGAGTACGACCAGCTCGAGGCGCAATATCAGGATGCCGACGAGTTGCCCGACGAGGTGGACCAGCGGCTCGGCGAAATCGAAACCGCGCTCGAGGCGTTCGAGACCCAGCCGCAGATCTTCGATCCGGCCGACATCGCCCGTGCCGGCGTTTTCGTGAGCATCGACCACGACGGTCAGCTCTTGGTCGATCGCGGCTATGTCCGTCCCGAGGACGAGGCGCCGGTCATCGAACCCGACCAGGAAGGCGACGCGTCCTCCGTCGAGCAAGCTGGGACTGACACCGCCACGCCGTCAGTTCAACGCGCCATCATCACCATCGGCGGCCAATCCGAGCCGGAGGATGACGACGATGATGTTGTGAAGCCATTGCCGGATCGGCTGGTCAGCGAGCTGACTGCCTACCGCACACTGGCGCTGCGGGATGCCGTGGCGAACAACCCGCATGTCGCGATGACGGCGCTGCTGCACAAGCTCTGCCTCGACACCTTCCAGCACACGGCAGCGGGCAATTGCCTCGAAGCATCGGTGCGGCAGGTGTATTTCTCGATCCAGTCTGCCGACCTCAAGGACAGCCCGTCCGCCAAAGCGGTCGCGGAACGGCACGACGCCTGGAAGGCCGACATGCCGAAGGACGAGGCTGCGCTGTGGGATTGGCTCGCCGCACTCGACGACGCCAGCCGGGGCGCATTGCTGGCGCACTGCGTCTCCTTCGGCGTCAACGCCCTCTATGAAAAGGGCGACCGCTACGGCGGCCCCGGCGTCTCCGTTCACGGCGTCCAGCGCCGTCTCGTCCAGGCCGACCGGCTCGCGCGCGCCGTCGGGCTCGACATGGTCGATGCGGGCTGGCGGCCGACGGTCGACAACTATCTCGGCCGGGTCACCAAGCCTCGCATCCTGGAAGCGGTGCGGGAGGCGAAGGGCGAGCAATCGGCGCAGCTCATCGATCATCTGAAGAAGGCGGACATGGCGAAGGAGGCCGAACGGCTGCTCGACGGCACCGGCTGGCTGCCCGAGCCGCTCCGGGGTTCCGAGGCGATGGGCACCGACGCGACTGATGCCGACGCAGACGGCGACGAGGAAGCATTGCCCGCCTTTCTCGCCGACGACGAGGACGGCGCCAGCGAGGACGAGGCCGACGAGCCGGCCGTGATCGCTGCCGAGTAACGACCACGAGCGGGGCGGCACGAGCCGTCCCGCTCATCTCCCTGTCCACCTCACTCCGCCCGGCCATCGCGCCGGGCGCTTCCGTTTCAGGAGGATTCCATGACCAGCACGTCCGACATCACGCCCGAACCCAATCCGCCACTCTCGGACTGGGAGCTGAAATCTCAGACCCACGCCAAGCTCGAAACCGAGGTGTTCAAACAGAACAAGGCGGCACTCCTTAATGCACTGGCCTTGGCTGGCATCACCGCTGTCATCGTCAGCTTTGACGGCTACGGCGATTCCGGCCAGATCGAGAATGTCGAGGTCCGGATCGGTGACGATGAGGCTCGTATGCCCGCCGGCACGATCGAAGTCGGCGAGGCCCTATGGGGCGAGGTCGAATTGAAGCGCTCTGCGGTCAACATCAGCGCCGCCGTCGAGAGCCTCGCCTATGACGTTCTCGAACAGACCCATTCGGGCTGGGAGGACAATGACGGTGCTTATGGCGACATCGTCTTCGACGTAGCCGAGCGGACGATCACGCTCGATTACAACGAGCGCTACACCGCATCCGAAAACTACACCCACACATTCTGAGGAGGCTGCAATGGGACATTGCTATCACCATGCCCTCTCTTCGGTGAAGAAGTGGGGCGGTGCCGCGGAGGACTACCTGCCGCTGCACCAATGGTTCGACGAGTCGAAGGCGATCACCGCCGACTTCCGGCATCGGGCGCTGCGGCATCATGCCGAGGGCATCTTCATGCTGGAACGCTTCTTCGGCCCCGTGATCACCATCTCTACCGGCCGCCAGGTGCCGGTGCGCCTGATCGGCGAACAGCACGTCATCGAAGATCTCGGCTTCATCCCGAGTTTCGCCGATTGGGTCCGCTGCATCCGCCCGCAACCTTGGATGGGCCGCGCGCAACCGATCCACAAGCTGGTCGATCCGTTCGCGGTGACATCCGACGATCACGAACCCGCCACTGCGCCTTCGGTGCGGCGCACCGCTCAAGCGTGAGGAGGACGTCATGAAGATTCAAGCCATCCTCGAATTCGACCTTGAGGACGAAGACGGCCACACCATTGCGGATCGCCGCGAATATGTCTGGGCCGCCGAAGCGACCGACGACGCCATTCGCTCGCGCCTCATGGGTGCGGGCTTCCTCGACGCCGACACCCTGATCGGAACCTACACGCTCAACGTCCGTGTCGTCGACGGCGAGATCGACGATCCCGAGCCGTCTGAACGGTCCTAGCCCCAACCACTCTCAATCCGCTCGCAAAAGCCCGGTCACGCCGGGCTTTCTGCATTTCAAGGAGGTCATCATGGCCACATTCACCATCGAAACCACCTACCGGCTGCCGGTCTTCCGGCAGCGCAGCTACGAAGCTGACACCCTCGCAGCCGCCTGTCGTCTCGCCATCGAAGACGACGACTGGTCGGATCAGAAGGAAGATTACGAATCCTCCGGCGAGACCTATGTCACCGGCGTATGGCCTGGTGACACACAGCCCTACAGCGTGCCGCCGCTGGCGATCCCCGCACAGTTCGGCGAGAGCCTCCAACGCAAGTCCGAGCACTTCGAGGTTCTGCTTGGGCTCCTCAAAGTCTTCGCCCACGCGCCCGAAGGTGGCCCGGCCGACGCTCAGTATTGGCGTGAGCGTGCTGACGCGGCGATCGCAAAAGCCGAAGCCATCCTCGCAGACGCGAGAGACCCTGACTGACTGCACCCTCCAAATCCCTTCCACCCGCCCGGCCCTCGCGCCGGGTTTGTTGTTTCTGGAGACACCCCATGGCCGACTACTTCGAACAAACCGTGATCCAGCAGACCATTCCCGATGCGGACATGACGCCGCTCGAACGGCTGCTTTTGTTGCGCATCTTCGGCTGCGAGCGCGATCACGATGGCTGGTACTTCTTCGCCGAGGAAAGCCCCTCGACCATGATCTTTGCGACGCGCGCCGAGCTTGAAGCGGCGCTCGGTGCTGCACCAGACCCCGACAGCACCGCGCATCGTCATGTCGTCGAGCAGCTCGCCGAGCTTGACCCCCACGACACAGAGGTCGAGCTCGACCTGAGCGGCACGTCCTGGGAATTCTTCTTTCAGGACATCGTCAAGCGCTCGAAGACACTGCGCTATCTCAGCGTCGTCGCGGCCTTCACCTGCAGCAAGATGCGCCCGGATGGTTTCGGCGGCATGGCGATCCTCATCACGCCGGACACGATCATCGGCAAATCGACCAACGATCTCATCGAGGACTTTCTCGCCGAAGCTGGCCTCGATGACTCGGATGAGGCTGGCCCGAAGCGATCCCATCCAACGCCGCCGCCCGACCAGGGAGAGTGAGAGGCAGGCCGAGACGCGGGTGAGCCCAGAGGTCGGAGGAGAGCGCGGCCCTGGGCTTGCCCGCGATCCGCTCCCGGAGTCCCGACCATGTCCAAGACCATAGCCGCCTTCGATTTCCGGCGCCGTGTCTGCTACGACGCACCGGCGAAGCGCGCGTTTCACAGCCACGCCTGCCGCCAGCTCAAGCGGGTTGCCGCCGCCCTCGGTCTGTCGCCCGGCGCTTACGATCTGCGCTCCAACCAGGGCGGCATCGCTGTTTCCGGCGAAGTCACACTGCACGCCGACCGCCTCTATGTGCAGGCCTGCCAGCCGGCCGCCGGCCACGACACCGGCGTCCTCTTCCGTACCTGCCAGGGACGGAAGGACTACCACGGCGGTCCCAACAACTTCGCCTCCCTCGACCTTCTCAATCGTCCGCAGGACCTCGCGGCCCGGATTCGGGAGGTATGCCGTGTTTGATCGTCTCAAAGCAGCATGCCCGCGTGTCGCCGACCGCATCGCCCATCGGTGGTTTCGCGCCCGCTATCACTTGGCGCGTCTCTCGCGCGCCTGGGCGTATTTCCGCGATCGTCTCGACGCAGACGAGGCTCAGCGGATCATGCTCGATTGCGAGTATCCGGCCGGCTGGCATCCGCTTCTCGTGCTGACCGTCGAGGACGCGCTCGAACAGGCGCGCGAGATCTTCGCCGATCACCCGGACCTGCCGCGTCTCATCAACGACGGCTGCGCGCGCGTCGCCAGCAAATGGGAGTCCTACAACGACGAGCTCTATGAGGCTCGGCGCTGGGCGACCGACCTTGCTGCTGACTACGCCGTCGCAGAAGGCGTCATCCTCACACGCCTCGAAGCCGTCGGCGATCACGCGGCGTCCGACACCGAGGGCGACGATCACACAGCGGTTTCGAAGGAGGGAGGCGCGCCATGACCGAGTACATCGTCAAGATCGGCTTCTGGCTGCGCGCCTATGACGGCCTCACCGTCGACGCCGAATCGGATGCCGACGCCATCGACAAGGCCAAGGCCGCCGCAAAGCGCGCGATGGAGTCGGGCGCCCATCCTGAACACATCGACATCGAGGAACGGCGAGAAGGCGTGATTGCTTTCATCGACCGCGTTGCCCCGGATGGCCGCCATCCCGTGATCGAGGACGTCGAATTCGACGACGACCGCATTCACGACGGCCCAACCGGCTGATCTCCCAATCACCGCAATTCCAGAAAGCCCGGCCTTCGCGCCGGGCTTCGTCGTTTCAGGAGGCCATCATGGCTGATTTCTTCACGCACTTCTCATGCGTGCTCGATGTCGACACACCCGACAACGCGGCGCGCGCCCTCGACCTCTACAATACGCTGATGGAGGAGAACGCGCAGGAAGACCCACCTGCGGACGCCTTTCTTCTTTCCATACAGCCCGAGCATGGTGGAAGCCGGCTCTGGATCCATGATGACGTCACCGGCGATCCGCAAACGGTCATCACGTTTGTCCTTCGGTGTGCGGAAGCCTTCGACCTTAAGGGCCGCTGGGGCTTCCAATGGGCCAACACATGCTCGCGGCCGCGCATCGACGCCTTCGGTGGCGGCGCCCATGTTCTCGATCTCGCAACCCGTAAGACGATCGCTTGGACCGACACAAGCGGCTGGCTCGCCCGGACCTTGTCATCCGGCCGGGGAAAGCGAGGCCCGCGATGAGCATTCCCGATCACGCGCGCGCCAACTTTCAGACGCTGCTCCGTGCCGCAGCCGACGGTAACCTCGCTCTTATGGAATGCGCCGATGCTGCGACCGGCGAGACCCGCTACGTCATCTGCGCTGTCGGGCGCGACAGCACGGATTTCCTGTTCGCACCCTTCGGCCACCTGGCCGACGGCAATCCCTACGACGCCTATGTACCGCCGGCTCCAACCCTGCCGGACGAGCAAGCCTCCTGACGCCCTCGCGCCGTGACTTGTCTGGACGCGGCAGCCCTCCGGTCAACGGGCAAGCCGTTCCCGCATCGTGCGCGATGCGTGACCGCCGGGCTTTGACCGCATCCGGTCGCCAGTCCGCCGCAACGGGATCAGGAGGCGATCGGTCATGTGCAGGGTTCTCAACAAGCATCACGCCGGCGTGCCGGCGGGCGCCGTCTATATCGGGCGCGGTTCGAAGTGGGGCAATCCGTTCCGGATCGGCCCGGACGGCGACCGCGCCGCTGTCATCGCGAAGTACGAGCGCTGGCTCGCCGATCAGCATCATCTCTTGCGCGCACTCGACGAGCTTCGCGGTTGCGACTTGGTCTGCTTCTGCACACCGCGGCCGTGCCACGGCGATCTGTTGCTGCGGCTCGCGAACGCGACGCGCGAGGCGCGGATCGCGTGGTGGCGCGGCGTGAAGGCAGCCGCGTGACGAGAGGGAGAGGCGGGCCGGGACGGGTTTGAGCCGGTGCGGTCCAGAGAGAGCGCCGGCCGGCTCGCCCGTGTCCCGCTCTCCCGAGGTCCCTTCTCATGTCGCATCCTTCTGCCGCTGCGGCCGCACCAGCAGCCGAACCGATCCCGTGCGCCCGCACGGATGCTCCCGTGCCACGCCTTGCCGAGGCCGCGCGGCTTCTTCTCCCCCATCTCGAGCAGGGACACCGCGTCGACGCCGCCGTCCTGCGCGCCGCGATGGAGCAGGCCTTCGGCGCTTCCGACACGTCCGGCGCGTGGGACTGGAAGACCGCCTATGACGCCTGCGAGGCGGCGACGGTCCTGTTTCTCCGCAAATACGGCAAGCCGCTTTTCCGCAAGGCCGGCTCCATGGCTGCGACGCTGCCTCAGCTCGCGAAGGTCGCGAGCCTTCTTCCCACCCATACACGGCGGTCCGAGGAGAGCCAGGCGCTTCAGCAATTCTCGACGCCGATCCCGCTCGGCCTCGCCGCGCTATGCGCCTCTGCCATAGCGCCCGGCGACCGCGTGCTGGAGCCGTCAGCCGGCACCGGCCTCCTGGCCATTCTCGCGGAGACCGCCGGCGGCGCGCTCGTCCTTAACGAGCTGGCCGAGACCCAGGCCGATCTGCTCGCCCACCTCTTTCCCGATCTTTACGTGACGCGCTTCGACGCGGCGCAGATCGACGATCACCTCGATCGCGCGATCACGCCGACCGTGGTGTTGATGAACCCACCGTTCTCGGCGATGGCGAACGTGAGCGGCAGGATGGCCGATGCCGCCTATCGCCATGTCGCTTCGGCGCTGGCGCGTCTCGCCGACGGCGGCAGGCTTGTCGCGATCACCGGCGCGAACTTCGGCCCCGAGACGCCATCCTGGCGCGATGCCTTCGCCCGCCTGCAGGAGCGCGGCACCGTCGTCTTCACCGCGGCGATCGACGGATCGGTCTATGCCAAGCACGGCACGACCGTCGAGACGCGCGTTACCGTGATCGATAAGGCGCCCGCGTCCGATCCGGCGCAGTTTCCCGCGTCCGCCGGGATCGCGCCGGACGTCGCCACGCTGGTCGGCTGGATCGCCGAACATGTCCCGCCGCGTCGCCCAGTCGCCGGACTGCTCGCTGCGCCGGGCGCCGGCAATGTCGCCACGCCTCGAACCGTTCGCGGCTATCTCGCGCGCGCTGCCTCGCGGCAGCAGGCAACAGCGATTGCCGAGCCCGAGGGCGTCGAGTTGTCTTATGAGACCGTCGAATGGACACCGCCCGAGGGCGTCCGTCTCACGGACGCGCTTTATGAAGAATACGGATTGCAGTCGATCCGTATTCCTGGCTCTCTGGGGCATCCGACCAAGCTCGTGCAGTCGGCGGCGATGGCGTCGGTCGCGCCGCCCAAGCCCTCCTATCGTCCGCATCTCCCCACAGCTATTGTCAGCGACGGCCTGCTGTCCGACGCGCAGCTTGAAAGCATCATCTATGCCGGCGAAGCGCATACGGACTTTCTGGCGGGCGCATGGAGTGTCGATGAGACCTTCGATCTCGTCACCGCCGCGCGCGACGACGCTGAGAGCGCCGTACGCTTCCGTCGCGGCTGGTTTCTCGGCGACGGCACCGGCGCGGGCAAGGGCCGCCAGGTCGCCGGCATCCTGCTCGACAACTGGCTGAAGGGCCGCCGTCGCGCCTTGTGGATCAGCAAGTCCGACAAGCTGATCGAGGACGCGCAGCGCGACTGGTCGGCCCTCGGCATGGAGCGACTGCTGGTTACGCCGCTCTCGCGCTTCCGCCAAGGCACGCCGATCCGCCTCGCGGAAGGCATCCTATTTACGACCTATGCCACGCTGCGCACCGATGAGCGCGGCGAGAAGCTTTCGCGCGTCCGGCAGATCGTCGAATGGTTGGGCTCCGACTTCGATGGAGTGATCATTTTCGACGAGAGCCATGCGATGCAGAACGCCGTCGGTGGCAAGGGCGAGCGTGGCGACCAGGCGCCGTCGCAACAGGGACGCGCAGGCTTGCGTCTTCAGCACGCCCTGCCGAACGCCCGCATCGTCTATGTCTCGGCGACGGGCGCCACGACCGTCCACAACCTCGCTTACGCCCAGCGCCTCGGGCTGTGCGGCGGCGAGGACTTTCCGTTCGCCACGCGCGCCGAATTCGTCGAGGCGATCGAGGATGGCGGCGTCGCGGCGATGGAAGTGCTGGCGCGCGACCTCAAGGCGCTCGGCCTCTATGCAGCGCGTTCGCTGTCCTACGAGGGTGTCGAGTACGAACTGGTCGAACACCGGCTCACGCCCGAACAGATCCGCATCTACGACGCCTATGCGGGCGCGTTCTCGATCATCCATAACAATCTCGACGCCGCAATGCAGGCGGCCAACATCACCGGCGAGACGGGCACGCTGAACGCCCAGGCCAAGGCCGCCGCGCGCTCGGCCTTCGAGAGCGCCAAGCAGCGCTTCTTCGGCCATCTGCTCACGTCGATGAAGACGCCGTCGCTCATCGGCGCGATCGAGCGCGATCTCGACGCCGGCCACGCCGCCGTCATCCAGATCGTCTCGACGGGCGAAGCCTTGATGGAGCGCCGGCTCGCGGAAATCCCAACCGAGGACTGGGGCGACGTCCAGGTCGATATCACGCCGCGCGAGTACGTGCTCGATTACCTCGCCCATTCCTTTCCGGTGCAGCTCTACGAGCCGTTCACCGACTCGGAAGGCAATCTCTCGTCGCGGCCGGTCTATCGCGACGGCCAGCCGGTCGAGAGCCGCGAAGCCGTCGCGCGTCGTGACCGCCTGATCGAGAAGCTCGCCTCGCTTCCGCCCGTGCCCGGCGCGCTCGACCAGATCGTCCAGCGCTTCGGCACCGACATCGTCGCCGAAGTCACCGGCCGATCGCGCCGCGTGATCCGCAAGGGCGACCGCCTGATGGTCGAGAACCGTGCGGCGTCGGCAAACCTAGCCGAGACCGCCGCTTTCATGGATGACACCAAGCGCATCCTCGTCTTCAGCGACGCCGGCGGCACCGGACGGAGCTATCACGCCGAGCTGTCGGCGCGGAATCGCAGGCTGCGTGTTCATTATCTCCTTGAGCCCGGATGGAAGGCGGACGCCGCCATCCAGGGCCTGGGCCGCACGAACCGCACCAACCAGGCGCAGCCGCCGCTGTTCCGGCCGATTGCGACCGACGTGAAGGCGGAGAAGCGCTTTCTCTCCACCATCGCGCGCCGCCTCGACACGCTGGGCGCCATCACGCGCGGCCAGCGCCAAACCGGCGGCCAGGGGTTATTCAGACCCGAGGATAATCTCGAAAGCCACTACGGCCGCGATGCACTCCGCCAGCTCTACATGTTGCTGGTGCGCGGCAAGGTCGAAGGCTGCTCGCTTCAGACCTTCGAGGCGTCGACCGGACTGAAGCTGATGGATGCCAACGGTATCAAGGACGAGCTGCCGCCGATCACGACCTTCCTCAACAGAATGCTGGCGCTGACTATCGACTTGCAGAACGTGCTCTTCACCGCGTTCGAGCAATTGCTCACCGCCCGCATCGAGGGCGCGATCGCATCCGGCACTTACGACGCCGGACTGGAGACGTTGCGCGCCGAGAGCTTCGTCGTCGCCGACCGAAGCGTCATCTATAGCCATCCGGCCACGGGCGCGGAGACCCGGCTGCTCACCATCACCGAACGCCGCCGCAACCAGCCCGTGACGCTGGACGAGGCGCTCGATCGTCTCTCCGATCCGCGCGCGGCCCTGCTCGTCAATGAGCGGTCGGGCAGAGCCGCCGTTCAAGTCCCGGCGCCGAGCCTCATGCTCGACGACGGCGAGATCGAACGCCGCGTCCGTCTGGTCCGGCCGATGGAACATCACAGTCTTCCGCTGAAGGTGATGGCGGAAAGCCATTGGGCCGAAGCCGATCGTAAGAGCTTCGCCTCGGCCTGGCAGACCGAACTCGGCGAAGTGCCCGAATTCACCGACAGCACCATCCATGTCGTTGCGGGCTTGCTCCTGCCGATCTGGAAGCGGCTGCCGAACGAGTCGACGCGCGTCTATCGGCTTCAGACCGATGCCGGCGAGCGCATCATCGGCCGCAAGGTCTCGCCCGCCTGGGTCGCGACCGCCCTCGCAGCCGGCGCTCCGACATTGACGCCTGACACCGCCTTCGCCGCCCTCATGGACGGCCGGACCGTCCTCGATCTCGCCGAAGGCCTCCAGCTCCGTCGCGTGCGGGTCATGGGCGCCAACCGCATTGAACTGTCGGGCTTCAACGACACGATGCGCGACCGGCTGAAAGCCTACGGCCTCTTCCACGAGATCATCTCCTGGAAACTGCGCATGTTCGTTCCGACCGACGCGAGCGGGATCGCGATACTGGCGAAGGTGCTCGACCGCTATCCGGTCGAGCGCGTCGGCGAGCGCGAGGCCGCGTGATGCCGCGCGATGCTTCCGACCTGGCACACCGTCTCGCGCGCGACGCCGAGACGGTATGCCGTCACTATCTCTCCAACGGCCGTCGTGAAGGCCGCTACTGGCTCGTCGGCGATGCCCGCAACACGCCGGGCCGGTCGATGTACGTGCGCTTGAAGGAGTCGCCGAAAGGGCCGGCCGGCAAGTGGACCGACGCCGCGACCGGCGAGCATGGCGATCTGCTCGATGTCATCCGCGAAAGCTGCGGCCTCATCGACTTCCATGACGTCGCCGACGAAGCACGCCGCTTCCTGAGCCTGCCTCATCCCGAGCCGTCGTCCGATCGTCCGCGCGCCCGGACACCCAATGCACCGACCGGCTCGCCGGAGGCGGCACGGCGATTGTTCGCCATGTCGCAGCCGCCAATGCGCACTCTCGTCGAGACGTATCTCCGTAATCGCGGCATTACGCCTTTGCACGAAGACGGCGCATTGCGATTCCATCCGCGCTGCTATTACCGGCCTGACGAGGATTCGCCGACCGAGACTTGGCCCGCGATGATCGCCCGTGTCACCGATCTCGATGGGCGCATCACCGGCGCGCACCGCACCTGGCTCGACCCCGATGGCTTCCATCCTGTCCGTCTCGGCAAGGCGCCGATCGACACGCCGCGACGGGCGATGGGCGACCTTCTCGGCAACGCCGTGCGTTTCGGTGTGGCCAATGATGTGCTCGCGGCCGGCGAAGGCATCGAGACCATGCTGTCGTTGCGCTGCGTGCTGCCAACCCTGCCGATGGCCGCCGCTCTCTCGGCCAATCACCTCGCCGCTCTCTTGCTCCCGGCGACTCTGCGCCGGCTCTATATTGCGCGCGACAACGATGCGGCCGGCGACGGGGCGGCGATTGCTCTGACCGAGCGCGCCCAATCGGCCGGTATCGAGGCGATCACCTGGTCGCCCCGGCGTGGCGACTTCAACGAGGATCTCCGCGGCTTCGGCCTCGACGCACTTCAGGCAGCCTTGCGGGTCGAACTCATCCCACAGGACGTCGCCCGCTTCCTGCTGATGGCGACGGCCGAGACGGGGTGAAGCACGGCGGTTCGAGCGTCGTCACTGTCGGTCGAGGCGAGGCCCCAAGAGCCGGATAGAGTCCGCGCCCTGGCCTTCTAGAGGGCGATCGGACCAGAAGCGCCCCGGTCCGGCAACCTCGTGGCCCGGCTATTTTCCGTCGGCGGCAGAGCCGCCTTTACATCGCGAGACAAAATAGCCGGCCCCCTTCGGTCCTCCGCTGCGCTTCGGCCGCGGCGCAAGAGCGCCGCGGTGCAGGCCCGTTCCGCTCCCGGTCCAGTGATCGCCACGAAGGCCGCGATGGGCGCGGCCGATCCGGCAAAGGACCTCACTATGACGACCGACCACGACGACACCGAATTCGAACCGCCGCACAACTCATCCCCGACCGATCATGTCCTCAACGAGCTTCAGCTCTATGGCTACCGTCCCTTTCAGGACGAACCCGACCCAAGGCCGCTTCCCGAAGGCAATGCCGTGGCCGGAGCCGTCGCCGACATCATCGACGCCCTCGTCTCGACCCTGAGCGACACGCGCCTCGAACCGGACCTCGAGGATTTGCTCTGGTCCACCGTCAATCTCTTTCACCGCGCCGTCGACCGCATTGAGCGCGAGCTTGACGACAATGAGCAGGCGCAGCGGCGCAGTCAGCGCGAACAGAACGGCTCGGAGGTGAAATCCGTCGAACTCGAACGGCTGACGGCAGAGGGCATCACGCTGACCGAGCGCCGCAACAGCATGGAGCTCTTTCGCGACCAGGCCGCCGAACATTTCGAGGTTCACACTGGCTCACCCTGGCGTCCCCGCTCGGGATCGCTGGTCAACCACCGCGCGCTCACGGCCGCGATGATCGACAGCCGCGACTTCCTGGCTGCGAAGCGACGGGCCGAAACCGAGGTGATGCTGCCACCTGGGCCGAAGATCGCCCTCACCGGCGGACTCGACTTCAATGACCATCGCCTGATCTGGGATCGGCTCGACAAGGTCCACGCCAAGCATCCCGACATGGTGCTGCTGCACGGTGGCTCACCGAAAGGCGCCGAACTCATCGCCGCCAAATGGGCGAGCAACCGCAAGGTGCCGCAGATCGCCTTCAAGCCCGATTGGACGAAGCACGCCAAGGCCGCACCATTCAAGCGCAACGACGCGCTACTGGCGGTGCTGCCGATCGGCGTCCTCCACTTCCCGGGCACCGGCATCCAGGACAACCTCGCCGACAAGGCGAAGAAGCTCGGCATCCCGGTCTGGAAGCATGGCGAGGGCGGCGCGTGAGCGCCGCCTTCGCTAAATTTCGATTTAGGCTCCAAGCCATCTGAACGACTTGGTTAGAAACGCTTGGTCGATGGCGCCCGGTCTCTCGCCATGTGCCACAATCAGGTTTCGGCACTTCCAGCCCAGCACCTTGTCGCGCGCCCGACGCGCAGGCGCGCGGTTGATAAATGACCATCGCCATTCCCGCGGCGCGCAGGCCTGTTCTTGAGTCAGGCCATCCAGACGCGCCAGGAAACTGTACCAACCCCAATGCTTTCGGAGGAACGCGTCGCTGAATGTTTGGATCAGGTCGGCGACGATTACCGTGGCCGACGGACGATGAAGAAACACGATCTCGTCCATAGCGAAGGAGCCACGAAACCATGCCTGATCGATGTCGGGGAGCCACTCGGACGGCGGATCATCCTGCAGCGCTCCATAGAACTCGAGGTCGGGGCGCTTCTTGATCGTCGATCGTGGTCCCCATAGTTGCGCGCCAGGAAAGGCTGCTTTCCACTCCTTCAGATAGAGGTGGTGGAGCTTGTTCGGGCTTACGAGGTGACGAACCGGACCAAGCTGACTCACCTCAGCGCGCAAGACCGCAGTCAGCTTGACCGGGGACCAAACCCACAGGTCGCCGTTTTCGAGCCGGATGATCGCCGAACGTGTCGGATAGGGAACGCCAAAAAAGCGCACGTTCTGCCCCTCTGCAACCCATAGGGCGTCGTGCGTCCGTTCAAGCATTTCCCCACCCTCGGTCCGAGCAAATGAGTTCCACCGAGACGAAAATCGCGCCGAAATCGGTGTGGATGCCGCGCTGGTCTAGCCGTTGCTGATCGTGCATCAAGCACCTCCTGCGCCAGGGGGTACGACGGCCTTATTCTGCCGACAGCCGAGTGAAGCGCTACCCGCCCCATAGGATCTCCCATGACCGGAGGGGGTCGCTGGAAGGTTCCCGGATAATGAGGGGCGGCTGCCGGCGGGGTTGGCTCTCCCATTTTGGCCCGTCTTCCGCTATACTTCGAGCCGCGCCGTGGTGGTGGTGGAAGGCGCGACCGTCACATCTTTTGTCACGGAGGTTACCACCATGCTCGTCATCGGACTCATTCTTAGTATCTTCGGGATCGGCCTGTTCTGCTGGCTGATTTTCGCGCTCGCCGTTTATGCGCTGCCTTTCTTCGTCGGGCTCACCGCCGGCATGGCTGCGTTTCATGACGGCGCAGGCGTCCTCGGCGCGCTTCTCATCGGAGTTGTCGTCGGCGCTTTGACGCTCGGCATCGGCCAGATCGCCTTCGCACTTGTGAAGCCGATCCCTCTGCGCGCCGCCATCGCCGCAGCCTTCGCCATTCCCGCTGCGATCGCCGGCTACCACGCCGTCCTCGGGCTCTCCCAGATCGGCGTTCCGTCGCTGTTTTGGCGGGAGACCTTCGCATGGATTGGCGCCATCGTCATCGGCTGCACGGCCTGGGCGCGCATGACGGTCTTGGCCGAACCCCTTCCGCTGCGGCCGGGCGCGGCGAGTGCGGATGAATCGCAGCCGGCTCTTACGGCCGCAACACGCGAAGGCTGAATCACACCGCCGCCCTCGTCCTCAAACGACGCTGCTCACGATCCGGCGTCATAGGGGTGTCGATATTGCGAGCGAGAACGAACGTCACGGCCCATCAGCGTGTAACGATCCGCACCGCCGATCTCCCTGCGCCACCTAGAGGCGACTGAACACGCTCAGTCGCGGCAATTCCGCAGCAAGCGATCCCGCCTTTTTCTACGCTATGGCTTCTTTCTCTACGCCTGAACTCGCCGACATCTTGTGCGGCACAACCGACATCCGCCACGACTTCTCCCGAGGATGCTGTTCAGAGCACGGACGCACCTGGCCTCTTGATGGCCTGATCTGGCCGAAGACCGGCTGCGCCTCGATCGCCTGAGCCGCAACGCCGTCGGCTCGACTTTCTTCCCCTGGGCTAAAGCCCATTCCTCGCGAGGCAAGAAAGTCTCACCGCCGTCATCCTCCGCTGCGCTCCGGCCCGCGAGCGGGTGCGTCGTCGATCGTCCCCGGCCTGTCGATCGCCATCGAGGCCGCGGTGGTCGCGGGCTCGAAAACAGCAAGGAGAAGTGACATGGCTAACATCGGTTCTTTCAAGAAGGTCGGCAGCGACTTCCAGGGCGAGATCGTCACCCTGAGCGTGCAGACCAAGGGCGTCCGCATTGTCGCCGAGAACAACCGCTCCAACGAGAACGCCCCCAGCCACCGCGTCTATGTGGGGCGGGCGGAAATCGGGGCGGCGTGGTCGAAGCGCTCCGAAGAGGGCCGCGACTATCTCTCGCTCAAGCTCGACGACCCTTCCTTCAACGCCCCGATCTACGCGAACCTGTTCGACGACGAGGACGGCGAAGGCTACACCCTCATCTGGTCGCGGCCGCGCAAGAACGGCGACTGAGACCTCCGCAGCAACCCCGCCCGGCCGCGCCGGGCGGGGCTTTCGCGTATCGAGCCAAACTGCCGAAGCGCGGGTGTACCAACGCCACGAGTTCGACCGGATCCGAAGAAGACCTCAAGGCGCTGTCATCGGTAAAGGCATAAGCCTTAGTGCCGCCCGCGTGAATCAATCCGCAAAATTCGCGATCACGTCTATGTTAATGAGGCCAACGCAGCATAGCTCAAACATTCGACAAGTGCGCGAGCCGCCTTGAGTAGGACACTCACCTCATATCCGATGGATTTTCTGCTATTTCATTTGTCATCGCAGGCGACGATTCGACCAGTCGCCTACGAGCCAGGATCAATACGACAAGGGCGAGGATGGCTAAACCTGCACCAACAAAGAAGGTTCTACTCGGGCCATGCATGTCCCAAAACACCCCGGCGATCACACTGGCGCAGAGCTGAGCCAGTCCGGAGATAAGATTGAACATACCAAATGCAGTCCCCCTGCGATCGGGGGGCGCCGTATCGGCGACCAACGCCGCGAATAGACCTTGGGTGAAACCCATGTGGAGCCCCCACAGGAATACGCCGATTACGAGTTCGGCCACACTTGAGGTTCGAGCCAACACAAGGTCGGCGACGATTATCATGCAGAGGCCCAAGCCGAGCACTGTCGAGCGGGGCAGTCGGTCGGAGAGCGCTCCGACGGGATAGGCCGAGAGGGCATAAGCGACATTCATCACGACCAACACGGCCGGCACCAAGGTCAATGGCAGACCAATGGACCGGGCGCGCAGCACTAGAAAAGCCTCGCTGAACCGTGCGAGGGAGAAGATCGCGCCTATGGCAATCACCGACCAGCATGCGGCACCGAGGGTGCCGAGATTGCTGAAGCCACCGGACCGGGCTCGTCTCTTGCTTGGCTGTGGCTCATGTACCGCAACCAGGATCAGTGCGACAGCCCCAAGCGCCGGCACGACGGCGACCCAAAAGACCACCGTGAAGTGGTTGTTAGTTAGCCACATCAATCCGATTGCGACGAGCGGGCCCAGAACAGCCCCCACAGTATCGAGCGATTGTCTGAGACCGAAGCTTGCGCCGCGAAGGTGCGAGGCGCTGAGATCCGCTACCAGCGCATCGCGCGGAGCGCCGCGGATGCCCTTGCCCAGGCGGTCGACGAAGCGTGCGACCATGAGCCAGCCGACGGCGGAGGCAAGCGGGAAAATCGGCTTCGCGCAAGCCGATAGGCAATAGCCGAGCACCGCAAGAGCCTTGCGCCTGCCAAGCCTGTCGCTGAGCGCGCCAGAGAAGATCCTTGTGATTTGACCGGTCGCCTCGGCGATGCCCTCGATGACGCCGACGGTAAGTGCTGACGTGCCGAGTACCGCCACGAGATACATGGGCAGGAGCGCGTGTATTATTTCGGACGAAAAATCCATGAACATCGAGACGAAGCCGAGCGCCCACACTCCGGCGGGAATGGCACGCCAGCCGCTCGTACGGTCGATGGGGCGGATTGCCACCGCCTCCACTCCTGGAACTGTGTCACTGATTCTCGCCATGAGCCTCGAAAACCTGCTGCGCATAAATGTCGAGAATCCCCTCGCAGGCTTTCAGACGCGCAGCAGCCTCCTCGGCCTGCGTCCCACCGTAGAAGTTAAACTTGCGGATCTTGTCGAGCCAACTCTGAAGCCTCTTGAGATCAGTGCCGTCTTTCTCACATTCGGCACAAGTGAACTTGTTGATGGGCCATCTTTTGGCAATCTCGGCCTCGAAATCCGCGCACCGGCCGATAATCTCCCGGTATTGCACCTCTCGATCCCTCTTGTATCGGGCGAAGACCTTGTTTTCCTGAGCTCGATCGAGCGCAATTGCCTCCAAGATCACTGCCCGCCACCCGGTGACGTCGTTTCCAGGCAGGGGCACCTCCGAGACCCGAATCAGCCCAGGCGACTCTTCGGTCCGCCGACCCTGACAGATGCAGATTCTGAGCCATCAGACGCGTTGCGCCAACGTAAAACGACTATTATAGTCGTATTTCTGGTGCGCGTAGGTCGTCTGTCGGAGGTGATCATGAATGATCACCGGCCGACAAGTTCGGGCCGCGCGAGCCTTGCTGAATTGGAAGCAGGAGATGCTCGCCGAGAAAGCCCTGGTGGCGCTGACCGCCCTGAAGCGCTTGGAGTCCGAAAGGCAGCTCCAGGTTCATGAGGGTACGCGCGACCAAGTTCGCCGTGTTCTGGAAGCCGCCGGGATCCTGTTTGTGGAATCTGACCGCGGCCGTGGCGTCATGCTCCTCCATGAGGCTGAGCCGGCAACGCGACCAGCGAGAAGACCGGCAACCTTGAAGCGATGAGGCCAGTTTGTGTTAAGGTTTAGGAAACCGTATCGCTGAGGAGCTTTGATGGAGTCGCTACCCTTCGAGCCACAGGTGGAGGATATCGCCCCAACCGCCGCCATCCTCACCGGCTACGATGAGCGACATGCAATCACCTATCTCCGCCTGCTCGACGCTGAAGCTGATGGCGCGGATTGGAGAGAGGTTGCGAAAATCGTCCTGCATATCGATCCGATGCAGGAACATGATCGCGCCCGGCGCGCTTGGGAAAGCCACCTCGCCCGCGCTCGGTGGATGACTGAGAGAGGCTACCACCACCTTCTCCGGGGAGGCGCACCCCACTGAGTTCCGTGCAGGTTTGGCAACATGTGATGCGAATCCTGGGCGTATCGGAACACTACCAGAGCGTGCATCCTCCGATCGGGGCCGTGGATACGGCTTCTGGTGAGAGGAGACCTTTCCCATGGCTCGCGCCGATTGGCGGTCGGCGAGCGCGTATGAGGACCTGCGGCCGCTCGACGCGCCTGCCTTCGCCTATGAATTTCTACTGCGGAACCCCGACTTTCTGAGCGACCACGCGCGCCTGGCTCAGAGCAGCCGAAAGAGAACACTCGATGCCGCCGACGCCGAGGCGTTCGCCCGGCGCTGG
Source organism: Thiobacillus sp. SCUT-2 (assembly GCF_035621355.1). Classification (NCBI taxonomy): domain Bacteria; kingdom Pseudomonadati; phylum Pseudomonadota; class Betaproteobacteria; order Nitrosomonadales; family Thiobacillaceae; genus Thiobacillus; species Thiobacillus sedimenti. Next base: position 1,842,976 of record NZ_CP141769.1, read on the forward strand.
GGGGTGCGATTTCAAGCGAGATTTAGATCCCGCGCGACACGACGCCGTTCTCTGGACAGCCCAGACGCTCCCGAGCGTGGTGACCCTAACCAAAGCCCCGGACGGCCTCGTCGATCCTAAATTTGGCCTCGACTCACCCAGCCTCCAATCCATTCTCGCTGTTGAAGATGAAGATCAAGTCGTCGAGCTCCGTGGCGCGCGCCTGCGGCTTCATCGCGAAGATAAGGAAGGCGGCTCCGTCGCCGTCCTCCTGCCGCTCGACCAACTATTCGACATACGAGTCGCTGCCGCGCTCCGCCTGTGGCGTGGCCTCACCGGACGGACACCGGGCCCCAACCTCGGCATCCTCACACCCGAGCGGCGCGGGCGGCTCATCCTCGCGCTGCGCGCGCTGGATGGCCGGCTTGAGCGCGCGACGTACCCGGAGATTGCCGCCGTTTTGTTCGACGTCGAATCCATCTCCAAGCGCGACTGGATCTCGCATGAGCTGCGGGATCAGACCGGCCGGATCGTCCGGCTCGGATTCAAGATGATGAGAGGCGGCTACAGGCAGCTTCTCGTCTATCCCTATCGACGCCGCATCTGACGTCCGCCGCCGCTCGGGTGCGCTTTCACCAGCCGGTGACATCGCACTATTTGGGCCCGCGCCCCTCCGCCACCGTGGCCGCCAATAGCCGCCGTCCTCCGACGGCAGCCCTGACGATCACGGAGGTATCCGATGTCCACCACTCTCGCGGGCTTCCCGCAACGCTATCTACGCACGCCCGAAGCCGCGCGCTTCGTCGGCCTCTCCATCCGCACACTCGAAAAGCATCGCATCTACGGCACCGGCCCCCGCTATTCGAAGCTCGGCGGGCGCGTCGTCTACCGCGTCGAAGACCTGCAGGAATGGGTCGACGCGGCCGCGAAGGCGTCGACGTCCGATCCGGGTAAAGCCGTCGTCCTGCCGGCCCGCCGCCACTCGGCCGCGGAACTTGAGCAAGCCCGTCACCCACGCCGCTGACAGCCCGATGTCGTCGCGCCACCGCACACGATCTGAACGCGAGCAGCTCGAACTGTTTCGAGCGCTGCCCGGCGACCTCGCACCGCGCGACGCGCAAGACCTCATGGCTTATCCGTTCTTCTCCCTCGCCAAGACGCACCGCATCACGCCGATTGACTACAGGACAGGCGAGATCGCTATCCGCGTGGAAGCCGTGCCGGAACATGGCATGGCGACCATCTGGGACGGCGACATCCTGATCTGGGCCGCCTCCCAAATTGTCCAGGCCCGCGACACCGGACTGCGCACATCGCGTCTGATGGCCGCCACGCCTTACGAGATTCTGACCTTCATCGGCCGCGGCGACAGCGCGCGCGACTACCATCGCCTCAAGGCGGCGCTCGACCGCCTGCAATCCACCACCGTCGCCACCACGCTGCGGCAAACGAACGAACGCCGCGCGCACCGCTTCTCCTGGATCAACGAATGGACCGAACGCGCCGACGCGCATGGGCGCGCCGACGGCATCGATCTCATCGTCCCAGACTGGTTCTACAAAGCCGTTCTCGACGACGCGCTCGTGCTCACCATCGACCGCGAATATTTCAAGCTCACGGGCGGTCTTGAGCGCTGGCTTTATCGCATCGTGCGCAAGCACGCTGGCAGACAGCGTGCAGGCTGGCGGTTCGATTTTCGTCACCTCTACGACAAGTCGGCAAGCCTTTCGCCGTTCAAGCGCTTTGCATTCGAGTTGCGCGACATTGCGCGTCGTCAGCCGCTTCCCGGCTACCGACTCGACGTCGAGCACGATCGTAGCGGACACGAACTTCTCGCCTTTGCTCCTGCTCGGTCGTCCACAGGGGGCTGTGGACAAGCTGTGGAATCCCTCGTGCCATCGGGAACCGCCGCTCCCGTGCCATCAGGAACCGCGGTCCCGTGCCATCAGGAACCGGAAACCGCGTTTTCTCCGGAAGAGTCCGTCGCTTACGGAACGCCTAACTTAGATTCTAACAGAAAAGAATCTAACGATTCTGCTGTTTGCGATCCGTCTGCGCGGTGCAAAACCGAAGGCGGCGCGTCATGATCGTCGCGCTCCTCAACCAGAAGGGCGACGTCGGCAAGACCACGCTCGCCCTGCATCTCGCCGGTCACTGGGCCCGTCAAGGAAAGCGTGTGACCGTGATCGACGCCGATCCCCAAGGGACAGCGCTCGACTGGTCCGAGCAGCGTGCGCGATGCCGCTTCGAGCGCCTATTCGGCGTCATCGGCCTCGCTCGCGATACGCTCCACCGGGAAGCACCCGAGCTCGCCCGCGATGCTGACCACGTCGTCGTCGACGCGCCGCCGCGCATCGCGGCCTTGCTGCGCTCGGCGTTGCTCGCGGCGGACATCGTTCTCGTGCCAGTGCAGCCGTCACCTCTCGATGGCTGGAGTTCCGCGGAAATGCTTGCCCTCATCGCCGAGGCGCGCATCTTTCGTCCCGCGCTTGTCGCGCGGTTCGTGCTGAACCGTTGTCCCGCGCGCACGATCATCGTCCGCGACACGGCGCAGAGCCTGGTGGATCACGATCCGCCGGCTCTCACCGCCCGCATCAGCCAACGCGTGATCTTTGCCAACGCCGCGCGCACCGGGCAGCTCGTCTTCGAGCAAAGGAGCTGCGGCGCCTCGGCAGGCGAAGTCGCGGCGTTCGCCGCCGAAACCGAAAGGCTCGCGCCATGACGGCGCGGCGCTCGAATGGCGGTTTCGCATCCAGACCGCGCGACGAGCACGCTTGGATCAAGACGCGCGATCCCGGCATCGGCGCACCGCCGGCGAGCGATCTCTACACCGCGCGTCTCACCGTGGACATCACGCCCGCCCTTCGCGGCCGCATCAAGATCGCGGCCTTCCAGCGCGGCGAAACCGTCGCCGACATGCTGCGCGCGCTGCTCGCGCGCGAATTCCCCGACATCGATGGAGGCAAGTCATGAGATTTGAACCCGACCTTGCGCGCGCACCAAGACCGCACGCCGCGCCATTGCTCACCCGCGTCGAGTTGACGTGGCTCGAGGGCCGCATCGAACACTGGATCCGCTTCGGCCGCGACTGCGGCGAGACGATCCTCGATCGCAGGCGTCGCGTCCTCTCGTTCGCGCCGGGAAACGTGTTTGCGTTCGTGCGCTGGGCATCCAACGACTTCGGCACGATCATCTCGCGCATCGATATCGTTCAATCGGTCACGCATGGCGTCGCCTACCAGACGCTTCCCTTCGTCCGCCCGGGTGGCGACATCCTGCTGCGCATCAGCGGCTGGCCGAAAGTCGAGCGTGTCCTGAAGGCGATCGACTCGGTCGAGGCGCTTGGCATCGAGGCCGCCGATGCCGCACCGGATCACTGGCGGCACATCCATAATCGCCTCTCTGCCGGATACGAGCCGCGCTCCTACAGCCGCGATCAGCACCGTGCCTGGCTTCTGCGGCGCGGGCTCGCGTCATGACGCGGTTCGGCTGGACCATCGCAACCTATGTTGCAGCCCTTGGCGCGACCGCATCGGTGTTCTTGCACCCGCTTCCGCGACTCATCTGGAACGCCAGTGCGAGCGTGCCGATCGGCCTCTATGCCATCCATCCCGCGCGCACGCTCGACCTCACGGAGCTTGTCGTCGTCCACCCTCCGAACGACCTTGCGCGATTCCTCTCCGAGCGGCGCTACCTGCCCGAGGGCGTGCCGATGCTGAAGCGCGTGCTCGCGCTTCCTGGTCAGACGGTCTGTCGGGATCAACGCACGATCACCGTCGATGGCGTTGCGATGGGACAGGCGCTCGAACGCGATACCCACGGTCGACCGCTGCCCGCCTGGCACGGATGTCAACGCATCCCCGAAGGCCAGGTCTTCCTGATGAACTGGCAATCCGAAGACTCCCTCGACGGCCGCTATTTCGGGCTGCTCTCCCGCACCACGATCGTCGGCCGCGCCGATCCCCTCTGGACGCGAGAGGGCGATTGACATGCCGCGTCGCTGCTTGCCCCTTGTCGTCTTGGCGCGGCGGGCCCACCGCGCCCCTTCCTCCTTACCGGCACGCCATCGCTCAGAACCGTCCTTCGCCCGAATTCTGAGCGTCACGTTCATCGCCGTCTGTCTGTCGGCGGAGATGTTCGCAGCTTGGACACCCGCCTGCGCCCAGTCCGCGCCAGGACGCCCCATCACGCGCATCGCCGTGACATCCCGCTTCGAGGCGTTCGTGGCCGAGGCCTCGCATCGTTTCGGCATTCCGGCGGCGTGGATACGCGCCGTCATGCACGCAGAGAGCTTCGGCGAGGTGCGCGCGATCTCACCCAAAGGTGCGATGGGCCTGATGCAGATCATGCCCGAGACATGGGCTGCACTGCGTCGGCGCTACGCTCTCGGCGTCGATCCATACGATGCGCACGACAACATCATGGCGGGTGCGGCCTACCTGCGAGAGCTGCACGACCGCTATGGAATTCCCGGCTTCCTCGCGGCCTACAACGCCGGTCCCGCACGCTGGGAAGATCACCTGGCCACCGGACGTCCGCTGCCGGCCGAGACGCGCGCCTACCTTACGAGGCTCGCGCCAATCGTTGGTGGCAGCGCGATCGACGACACGGCATTGCTCGCATCCATCGTGCGTTCCTGGACACAAGCATCGTTATTTCCCGAACAGCGGTCCGACGCGCCCAGCGACAAAACGACGGCAGCCCAACCGCGCGGATCGACGAGGGCTGGCATCAGCCCAGCGCAGGATTGGACGGGGCTTGCTCCGCAGTCTGACGGCCTCTTCGTCGCCCTGTCGTCTGCAGGACGATCGCAATGAGCGATCGTCGTTGGACCAGGGTGAAGGACCGTTCGATCGAAGGATTGCGAGGAGCGGAGCATCGGCGCAGGCAACCCACCAACGGACGGCAAGGGAAAAGGCCGGCCTTCGGCGCGGCTTATGTGGTTGGTTGGATTGAACAATTTGCCCATATCCTCGAAGCATCCTGCTGGCGCTTCCATCGATTTGTCCAACGAAATCAATCCTCGAAGCGCCGTCGCGCCGCCGAATCCTTGGATTTCGGCCGATGACGACGCGCGACGACGACCTCCGCGTCCGGCCCGGGCGCATCCAGCATGGCAACCGCGGCGGCAAACGTCCGCAGACCTTCGTCGGCGAGGTAATGCGGGCCGCGAAGAAGGCGGGGCATGTCGGCAACAGCTTTCGTTCCAGCCAGGGCCGGAGCCGCTCCCGGTTTGGCCGCGGCCGCCGCGCCGCGGTTTCGATCCGGCTACGCTCGAATGCCCGCCGAGTCGTGACGAAGGCGCGCGTCGTGCGCCACCAGGGCACGCGGTTTCGCTCGGCGCCTCTGCCCAAGCACATCGCCTATCTGAAGCGCGACGGTGTCACGAGAGATGGGCTGCCCGCGCGGATGTTCGATGCGACCGGCGACGAAGCCGACGAAGGCGCCTTCGCGGAACGCTGCAAGGATGACCGGCACCATTTCCGCTTCATCGTCTCACCCGAAGACGCGGCCGACATCGGCGACCTCAAGACATTCACGCGCGAGCTCGTCGCCGACATGGAAAGGGACCTTGGCACCCGGCTCGACTGGGTCGCGGTCGATCATTGGAACACTGACAATCCACACGTCCATCTGCTGATCCGTGGCCGGGCCGATGACGGCGAGGACCTCGTCATCAGCCGCGAATACATCAGCCGGGGCATCCGCGACCGCGCCGCCGAGCGGATCACGCTCGAGTTCGGCCCGCGCACCGAACAACAAATTCAGACCGCGCTGGAGCGCGAGGTGAACGCTGAGCGCTGGACCAGCCTCGATCGGGCGCTGCGCGACATCTCCGACGAGAGTGGAGGCGTCGCCGATCTTCGGCCGGGCCCAAACGCCGAGGATCCGGAGTTGCGTCGCTTGTTGCTCGGCCGGGCGGCCAAGCTTGAACGCCTGGGGCTTGCCGATCGGGTCGGACCTGGGTGCTGGATCTTGAAGCCCGGCCTCGACGGGACGCTGCGCCAGCTCGGCGTTCGCGGCGACATCATCAAGACAATGCACCAGGCGATGAGCCGGGATGGGGCGGAGCCTGACGTGAGCCGGTTCGCGCTGCATGGCGAGGAGCCCGCCGACCCGGTGCTGGGCAAGCTCGTCCAGCGGGGCTTGGACGACGAGCTCAAAGGCACCGCCTATGTCGTCGTCGCCGGCGTCGATGGCCGCACGCATCACCTGCGGTTCGGCGATCTGGAATTCACCGGCGATGCGGCGCCCGGCGCCATCGTCGAGGCGCGCGCTTATGACGATCCCAACGGTCGGCGGCGCTTGTCGCTCGCCACCCGCTCGGACCTCTCGATTTCTGAACAGGTCACCGCCTCAGGGGCGACATGGCTTGATCGGCAGCTTCTCGCGAAAGACCCTCCGCTCAGTGGCGGCGGTTTCGGCGCTGAGGTACGCGCGGCGATGGAGGCCCGCGTCGACCACTTGGTCGAAGAAGGTCTCGCACGACGGCAGGGCCAGCGCATCGTGTTCGCCCGCGATCTCCTCGCCACGCTGCAGCGACGCGAGCTTGAAGAGGCCGCAGCCAAGCTTTCCGCGGACACCCACCTCGCGTATCAGCCCGCTGCTGAAGGCGAACGCGTTGCCGGTGTCTATCGCGAGCGGGTCACGCTCGCCTCCGGGCGGTTCGCCATGATCGATGACGGGTTGGGCTTCCAGCTTGTGCCGTGGCGCCCGGCGCTGGAGAAGGACCTCGGGCGCGAGGTCCGCGGCGTCATGGCGCCTGGCGGACGAGTCGATTGGGACCTGGGCCGGAAGCGGGGGCTGGGCCTGTGAAGGCGTGCGCGCGGTTCATCCGATTTCTGGCCCAGCGTGTCCGGCCGTTTGATCCCGCACAGTTCATGCTTGCCTCAAACACGCGTCGCCGCGCTGGTGTGGCGTCACCATGAACCCGACCAAGATTCTCTGGCTCCAAATCCTCGTGGTCTGCTCGACCGTGCTCGGCTTCGTCTGGGCGGCGACCGAATGGACAGCCTGGCAACTCGCCTTCCAGCCGCAACTTGGCAGCCCCTGGTTCTCGCTCTTCGGATGGCCGGTCTACTTCCCGCCAGCTTTCTTTTGGTGGTGGTTCGCGTTCGACGCCTACGCGCACGAGATTTTTGTGACCGGCGGGTTCATCGCCGGCGCCGGTGGAATCGCCGCATTCATTGTCGCCGTCGCCATGTCCGTGTGGCGGGCGCGAGAGGTGAAAAGAGCTACGACCTACGGCTCTGCCCGCTGGGCAAACGAACGGGAGATCCGCAAAGCCGGGCTCCTTCACCCCGACGGCGTATTGCTGGGTCGATGGCACGCCGCCTATCTGCGCCATCATGGGCCCGAGCATGTGCTGTGCTTCGCCCCGACCAGGAGCGGCAAGGGCGTGGGTCTCGTCGTTCCAACCTTGCTGACGTGGCCGGGCTCGGCGATCGTGCATGACATCAAAGGCGAGAACTGGATGCTCACCGCCGGTTGGCGCGCGCGGTTCGGCCGCGTGGTCCTCTTCGACCCGACCAACGTCCAGAGCAGCGCCTACAATCCGTTGCTCGAGGTTCGCCGGGGCGAGTGGGAGGTCAGGGACGTCCAGAATATCGCGGATGTGCTGGTCGACCCGGAGGGCGCGCTCGAGAAACGCAACCACTGGGAAAAGACCAGCCACTCGCTGCTCGTGGGAACCATCCTGCATGTTCTCTACGCCGAGAAGGACAAGACCCTCGCCGGCGTCGCCAACTTCCTCTCTGATCCCAAGCGCCCGATCGAGAAGACCCTTCGGGCGATGATGACAACGCCGCATCTGGGGCCGAAGGGAGTTCATCCCGTGGTCGCCAGCGCGGCACGCGAGCTGCTCAACAAGAGCGAGAACGAGCGCAGCGGCGTGTTGTCGACGGCGATGTCGTTCCTCGGCCTGTATCGAGATCCCGTCGTCGCCGCCGTCACGCGGCGCTGCGACTGGCGCATCCGGGATCTCGTCGAGGCCGATCACCCCGTCACGCTCTACCTGGTCGTGCCGCCCTCCGACATCAGCCGCACCAAGCCGCTTGTGCGTTTGATCCTGAATCAGATCGGGCGGCGCCTGACCGAAGAGCTGGAGAACAAGCGCCGGCGGCACCGCCTCTTGCTGATGCTGGACGAGTTCCCCGCGCTTGGCCGCCTCGACTTCTTCGAGTCGGCGCTCGCCTTCATGGCGGGCTACGGGCTCAAAAGCTTCCTGATCGCCCAGAGCCTGAACCAGATCGAGAAGGCCTACGGCCAGAATAATTCCATCCTCGACAACTGCCACGTCAGGGTTTCGTTCGCCACGAACGATGAACGCACCGCCAAGCGCGTGTCCGATGCCCTTGGCATGGCGACGGAAATTCGGGCGATGAAGAACTATGCGGGCAGCCGGCTCAGCCCGTGGCTCGGACACCTGATGATCTCCCGGCAGGAGACGGCCCGACCGCTCCTGACACCTGGCGAGATCATGCAGCTCCCGCCCGACGACGAGATCGTCATGATTTCCGGGAGCGCGCCGGTCCGGGCGAAGAAGGTTCGCTACTACGAAGATTCCGAGCTGGCTGGGCGTATCCTTCCACCGCCTCCCTTCTCGACCCAGGGAACACGGCCAGCGCCCGGCGTCCCGGCAACCACGCCGGACGACGCTTGGGCTGGCGCCGTAGCGGCGCCTTCGCCGTCCTCCGACACGGAAGACCCGGACAATGCGGGCATACGCAGGGAGCCTGAACTCCCCGAACATGAAGAGATCGTGCCCGAGCCGAGAAAGCCGGTTCAAGAATTCGAGCCGATCGAGGATGAGCCGGACGATGACGCACAACGCCAGCGCCTCATGCAACGCAACTTCGGCAACGCGCGGCAAATCTCGCTCGACACGGATGATGACATGCGGATGTAGCCGTGCGCACCAAGCACACTTTTCGTCTACCGCCCGATCTGGCTTCAAAGCTCGCGGACTACGCCGCACGCAAGCGCGTCCCGCAGGCCTTGATCGTTGAAGCGGCGCTCGCCTCCTACCTCTCGCCCGATGCCGCCGACCGCCTTGAGGCCGCGCTCGCGCGACGCCTCGACCGGATGACGCGCGACATGGAGCGTATCGAGCGGCATGTCACGATCTCGAACGAAGCCTTGGCGGTGTTCGTCCGTTTCTGGCTGATCAGCACACCGCCGCTTCCCGACACGGCGCTCGCCGCTGCGCAGACAAAGGGCCGGGAACGCTATGAGGGCTACATCGAGGCACTCGGTCGCCGACTCTCGCGCGGCCGCAAGCTCGCGGACGAAGTGATTCGCGACATGCCGCCACAATCCGAAGAGCCAGAAGATAACAGGTCAGAATAGCGAGCGTCCTTCTCGCTTGTCTTTCTATCCCAGAGCCCTCTCGCACATTCATCGTTGTTGCGGAGTCCCAGTTCCGGCTCTTTCTACTCAACCCCGCTGACATCTGCGCCTCCACGTGAGGCCAACTTGCGGGGTTCTTGTGACGACGATCTCCCTCCGGTCTGAAGTCTTCGCCCGCGGCGCGCGTATGCTGCGCACGGCGCTCGGCCCGGCGATCGCCGGCTATCTGGAAGATCCGAGCGTCGTCGAGGTGATGCTCAATCCCGACGGGCGGCTCTGGATCGATCGCCTGTCGGGCGGCCTCGAGGACACCGGCCATCGCGTCACGCCAGCGGACGCCGAACGCATCGTGCGCCTGGTGGCGCACCATGTCGGCGTCGAGGTCCACGCCGGTAGCCCACGCGTCTCGGCGGAATTGCCGGAAAGCGGGGAGCGCTTCGAGGGTCTGGTGCCGCCCGTGGTGGCCGCGCCGTGCTTCGCCATCCGGCGGCCGGCCGTCGCCGTCTTCACCCTCGGCGACTACGTCCAGGCCGGGATCATGTCGGCGAGCCAAGCCGAGTTGCTTCGCGTGGCGGTCCGCGAGCGGAAGAATGTCCTGGTCGCCGGCGGAACCAGCACCGGCAAGACGACGCTGGTCAACGCGATCCTCGCGGAAGTCGCCAAGACCGGCGACCGCATCGTGCTGATCGAAGATACGCGCGAGCTGCAATGCGCCGCGCCGAACCTCGTCGCGCTGCGCACGAAAGATGGCGCAGCCTCGCTCTCGGATCTGGTCCGCTCATCGCTCCGCCTGCGGCCCGATCGCATCCCGATCGGCGAGGTCCGCGGCGCCGAAGCGTTGGACTTGCTCAAGGCTTGGGGCACCGGACATCCCGGGGGCGTGGGCACGCTGCACGCGGGGTCCGCCATCGGCGCGCTGCGCCGGCTCGAACAGCTCATCCAGGAAGCCGTCGTCACCGTCCCGCGCGCGCTGATCGCCGAAACGATCGACCTCATCGCGGTCCTCGCCGGCCGCGGCTCCGCGCGCCGGCTCGCCGAGCTCGCGGTGGTGAAGGGCCTCTCGCCCACCGGCGACTACGTCCTCACCCCCGCAGGAGAACCGTGATGCTCATCAAGCATGCCCGCCGTGCGTTCGCCACGGCATCCGCCTTCGTCTTCGTCGCCCTCGCGACCGCGCCAGCCTACGCCGCGGGCTCGAACATGCCGTGGGAGCAGCCGCTCAACCAGATCCTGGAGAGCATCCAGGGGCCGGTGGCGAAGGTCGTGTCAGTGATCATCATCATCGTCACCGGCCTGACGCTCGCCTTCGGCGAGACGAGCGGCGGCTTCCGGCGGCTCATCCAGATCGTGTTCGGTCTGAGCATCGCCTTCGCGGCGTCGAGCTTCTTCCTGACCTTCTTTCAGTTCGGCGGCGGAGTCACCGTGTGATGGAGCAGGATGACGCCATCACCGGCTTCTACGCGCCGGTTCACCGTTCGCTGACCGAGCCAATCCTGCTGGGCGGCGCCCCGCGTGCCGTCGCGATCGTCAACGGCACGCTCGCCGCGGCGATCGGGCTCGGCCTTCGTCTTTGGATCGTTGGCGGCCTGATCTGGCTCATCGGCCATATCGCAGCCGTCTGGGCCGCGAAACGCGACGCCGCCTTCGTCGACGTCGTGCGCCGGCACCTGCGCTACCCGCAGCATCTGGTCTCGTGAGGTTCGGGCAATGATGAACCTCGCTGAATATCGCCGCCGTAGCCAGAGCCTCGCCGACTTCCTGCCCTGGGCAGCATTAGTCGCCAAGGGCGTCATCCTCAACAAAGACGGCTCGTTTCAGCGCACCGCGCGCTTTCGCGGCCCCGACCTCGATTCCTCGACGCCGGCCGAGCTGGTCGCGATCACCTCGCGTCTCAACAACGCGCTGCGCCGTCTCGGCTCCGGCTGGGCCGTCTTCATCGAAGCCCAGCGCGTGCCCGCGCACAACTATCCGCTCAGCCAGTTTCCTGATCCGGTCTCCGATCTGGTCGATGCCGAGCGTCGCGCCCAGTTCGAGGAAGAGGGCGCGCATTTTGAAAGCGGCTATTTCCTCACGTTGCTCTGGCTGCCGCCTGCCGACGACGCCGCCCGCGCGGAAGCCTGGCTCTATGAGAACCGGGCGCATGGCGGCGCCGACTGGCGCGCCGCTCTGGAAGGCTTCGTCGACCGCACCGACCGCGTCTTGGCGCTCCTCGAAGGTTTCATGCCCGAGGCGGATTGGCTCGATGATCGCGAGACGCTGACCTACTTGCACTCCTGCATCTCGACCCGGCGCCAGCACGTCCGCGTGCCCGAGACACCGATGTATCTCGACGCCATCCTCGTCGATGAGGATCTGACAGGCGGACTCGAGCCGCGCCTTGGCCGCGCCCATCTGCGCACCCTCACCATCATGGGATTCCCGTCGCAGACCTGGCCAGGTCTGCTCGACGACCTCAATCGCCTGGCATTCTCCTATCGCTGGGCGACGCGCGCCATCTGCCTCGACAAGACCGACGCCGCGAAGCTGCTCGGAAAAATTCGCCGCCAATGGTTCGCCAAGCGCAAGAGCATCATGGCGATCTTGAAGGAGGTGATGACCAACGAGGCGTCGGTGTTGATGGACTCCGACGCCGCCAACAAGGCGCTCGATGCCGACGCCGCCCTGCAGGAACTCGGCACCGACCTTGTCGGCGAGGCCTACGTCACCGCCACAATCACCGTCTGGAACGACGATCCGCGTATCGCCGAAGAGCGGCTGCGTCTGGTCGAGAAGGCGATCCAGGGACGCGACTTCACCTGCATGCGCGAAAGCGTCAACGCCATCGAGGCCTGGCTCGGGTCATTGCCAGGCCATGTCTACGCCAATGTCCGGCAGCCTCCGGTCTCGACGCGCAATCTCGCGCACATGATGCCGTTCTCGGCGGTCTGGGCAGGACCGGAGCGGGATGAGCATTTCCAGGCGCCGCCACTGTTCTTCGCCAAGACGGAGGGCTCCACACCTTTCCGCCTTAGCCTCCACGTCGGCGATGTCGGCCACACCTTGATCGTTGGGCCCACTGGCGCCGGCAAGAGCGTGTTGCTCGCACTCATGGCTCTGCAATTCCGGCGATACGCCGGCGCGCAGGTCTTCGCGTTCGACTTCGGCGGCAGCATCCGGGCCGCCGCGCTGGCGATGGGCGGGGATTGGCATGATCTCGGCGGGGCCCTCTCAGACAGCGCCGCCGAGCCCGTCGCGCTCCAGCCTCTGGCGCGTGTCGATGATCCCGGCGAACGCGCCTGGGCCGCGGAATGGGTGGCGGCGTTGCTCGCCCGCGAGTCCGTCACCGTCACCCCAGAACTGAAGGAACATCTATGGTCGGCTCTGACCTCCCTTGCGTCCGCGCCAGTTCAGGAGCGGACGATCACCGGCCTTTCGGTGCTCCTGCAATCGAATGCGCTGAAGCAGGCGATCCAGCCCTACACGGTCGCCGGACCCTGGGGGCGGCTGCTCGACGCCGAGATCGAGCGGCTCGGCGAGGCGGAGGTCCAAGCCTTCGAGACGGAGGGCCTGATTGGCGCTGGCGCCGCTCCCGCGGTCCTCTCCTATCTATTTCATCGCATCGAGGACCGCTTCGACGGCCGCCCCACCTTGCTCATTGTCGACGAGGGTTGGCTCGCCCTCGACGATCCCGGCTTCGCCGGGCAATTGAGAGAGTGGCTGAAGACGCTTCGCAAGAAGAATGCGAGCGTCATCTTCGCTACCCAGTCGCTTGCCGACATCGACGGCAGCGCGATCGCACCGGCGATCATCGAGAGCTGCCCGACCCGCATCCTGCTTCCGAACGAGCGCGCGCTCGAACCCCAGATCGCGACCATCTATCAGCGCTTTGGCCTCAATGATCGCCAGATCGAGATCCTGAGCCGAGCGACGCCGAAGCGGGAATATTACTGCCAGTCGCGTCGCGGCAATCGCCTGTTCGAGCTCGGATTGTCCGAGGTCGCGCTCGCCTTCACCGCCGCTTCCGCGAAATCCGACCAGACCGCCATCGAAGAGCTTCTCGCCGAGCATGGTCGCGACGGCTTCGCCGTCGCGTGGCTGCGCCGAAAGGAGCTCGATTGGGCGGCCGACATGCTGACCCGCAGCCAGGAGACCACGTCATGATCCGTCACCGTTTGCGCACCTTGCTCATCGCCGGCGCCGCTGTTCTCACCATTGCGACTGTCGCCGGCGGCCCGGCACGCGCGCAGTGGATCGTGTTCGATCCAACCAACTACGCACAGAACATCCTGACCGCGGCGCGGGAGCTTCAGCAGGTCAACAATGAAATCCAGATGCTGGAGAACCAGGCGACGTCGCTGATCAATCAGGCACGCAATCTCGCCAGCCTGCCGTATTCATCGCTCGCTCAGCTTCAGCAGCAGATCACCCAGACGCAACAGCTTCTCGCGCAGGCGCAGCGCATCGCCTACAGCGTCTCGACCATCGATCAGGCGTTCACGCAAACCTATCCCCAGGCCTACGCGACCGGAACATCCTCCCAGCACCTTCTGTCCGATGCCCAAACCCGGTGGCAGAACGCGCTCGCCGGATTCCAGGACACGATGCGCGTACAGGCCGGGGTCGTCACCAACCTCAACACCACGCGCACCCAGATCAACGCCCTGGTGTCATCCAGCCAGTCGGCGACAGGCGCGCTGCAGGCGGCGCAGTCGGGCAACCAGCTCGTGGCGCTCCAGACCACCCAGCTTGCCGACCTGACCGCTCTGATGGCCTCGATCGCACGCGCGCAAAGTCTCGAGGCGGCACGGACACTTGAAACGCAGGCCCAGGCCCAAGCACAGACCGACAACTTCCTGAATTACGGGCCCGGCTATCAGGCCGGCTCGGCGCAGATGTTCCACTGATGCGCCGCCGCCCTCTCAATCTACCGGCGATCACGCGCGCGGCCGGCTTTGTGTTTGTGGCCGTCGTGATCGTTGTCGCCGCCCTGCATTTCCGCACGCCGACATCACACCGCCTCGATCCGCGCGCCGAGGCCGGACCGAGCACCGATCTGCTCGCAGAAGAACTCAAGCGGTGCCAGCTCATCGCCGACCAGGCGAAAGACGATCCCGCGTGCGAAACGGCCTGGGCTGAAAACCGCCGACGCTTCTTTACTTACGCGCCCGCGTCCGCCCCGACGCCCGCGGCTCCGAAGAACGCAGGCAGGTAGGCATCATGGGCGGCACGGGTGTCATCGACAATTTCCTGGGGACGTTCACCCAGTACATCGATTCCGGCTTCGGGCTGGTTCAAGGCGATGTGCGCTGGCTTGCCAGCGTCCTCATCGCTATCGACATCACGCTTGCAGGGCTGTTTTGGGCAATGGCGCCGGACGAGGACGTGCTCGCGCGCCTGATCAGAAAGACACTCTACATCGGGCTCTTCGCCTTCATCATCGGCAACTACAACAACCTCGCGCAGATCATCTACAACAGCTTTGCGGGCCTCGGCATCAAGGCCGGCGGCGGCACCATGACCGCCGCGCAGCTTTTGCAGCCAGGCAAGATCGCCGAGGTCGGCATCGACGCCGGCAAGCCGATCCTCACGGCCATCTCCGGCATGATGGGCTTCACCAGCGTCTTCGCCAACCTGGTGCAGATCATCATCCTGCTGGTCGCGTGGCTGATCGTCGTCATCAGCTTCTTCGTGATGGCGATCCAGCTTTTCGTGAGCTTGATCGAGTTCAAGCTGACGACCCTGGCGGGCTTCGTTCTCGTCCCCTTCGGACTGTTCGGCCGGACGGCCTTCCTCGCCGAACGCGTGCTCGGCAATGTCGTGTCGAGCGGAATCAAGATTCTCGTGCTCGCCGTTATCATCGGCATCGGCTCGACCATCTTCAGTCAGTTCACCAGCGGCTTCAACAACCCCCCGACGATCTCCGACGCGCTCACCCTCATCCTTGCGGCGTTGTCGCTGCTTGGCCTCACCATCTTTGGTCCCGGTATCGCGAACGGTTTGATCGCCGGCGGGCCGCAGCTTGGCGCCGGTGCGGCCGTCGGCACTGGACTCGCCGCAGCGGGCATTGGCGCCGCCGGAATCGCTGCGACAGCGGGCGGCGTCGCCGCCGCTGGAGGCGCCATCGCCGGCACGGCGCGCGCCGGGGCCGCCGTCGCTGGCGGCGCCAGCGCGGCCTATCGTGCGGGTGGCGCAATGGGCGTCGCGCAGGCTGCCGGATCTGTCGCCATGAGCCCGCTTCGGCGCGCGGCAGCCAGCCTGCAGGAAAGCTTCGCTTCCGGCGAACGCGCCGTGATGCGCGGCGGTGCTCGTCCTGCGTCGTCCGGCGGCGGCACATCCGGCGGCTCCGACAGCGCGCCTGCCTGGGCGCAGCGCATGAAGCGAAGTCAGACCATCAATCGCGGCGTCAGCGCCGCCGACCACGCAATCCGCTCCGGCGACCGGCCGAGCGGTGGGCACCAGGTCGACCTATCAGACGGGGAGTAGTTCATGTTCCGACGATCGACCGTGCGCTATGGCAAGACGCCGGAAGCCGAAACCCCGTATCAACGGGCGGGCCAGGTCTGGGATGAGCGGATCGGCTCCGCGCGTGTGCAGGCGAAGAATTGGCGTCTCGCCTTCTTCGGAGCACTCGTTCTCAGCGGCGGGCTTGCTGGCGGCCTTGTGTGGCAATCCGCGCGCGGCACCATCACGCCTTGGGTCGTGCAGGTCGACAAGCTCGGCCAGACCCAGGCTGTCGCGCCGGCCACAGCGGACTATCAGCCAACCGATCCTCAGATCGCGTGGCATCTGGCGCGCTTCATCCAGGAAGTGCGCAGCATCCCCGCTGATCCGATCGTGCTGCGTCAGAATTGGCTCGATGCCTACAACTACGTCACCGACAAGGGCGCGCTGGCGCTCAACGACTACGCGCGGACCAACGATCCTTTTTCCAAGGTCGGCAAGAACCAGGTCTCCGTCGACGTCGCCAGTGTCATCCGCGCCTCCGATGACAGCTTCCGTGTGGAATGGGTCGAGCGCCACTACGTCGATGATGCGCTCGCGTCGACCGAACGCTGGAGCGCCATCCTTACCATCGTCCTGCAGACGCCGACCGACGCCGATCGGCTCAAGAAGAATCCGCTCGGCGTGTACGTCCATGCCCTCAATTGGTCAAAGGAGCTCGGCTGATGCGCCCGATCGCCCTCTCAACGGTGTTGCTGACATCCCTGTCCCTCGGCGCTTGCGCCACGACCTGGAAGCCTCCGGAAATCAGCTACGACAACACGCCGAAACCCGCCGTGCTGCAGGCTGAGCCCCCACAGCCGGTCAAGATCGTCGAACTGCCAAAGCTGTTGCCCCTGCCGGGCCAACTCAAGCCGCTTCCCGGCAACAAGAAGTCACCACTGGAGCCCGTCGATCCACACGCGCGCGTCGACCAAGCCAACGGCGCAGCGCGTGTCCAGCCAACGCGCGCCGGCTATCTCAACGCCATCCAGGTCTATCCCTTCTCGGACGGCGCGCTGTATCAAGTCTATGCCGCGCCAGGCGAAATTACCGACATCGCGCTGGAGCCGGGCGAGCAGTTGACCGGATCGGGGCCAGTCGCCGCGGGAGACACCGTGCGGTGGATCATCGGCGACACGGAAAGCGGCGCGGGACCGGCGAAGCGTGTCCATATCCTCGTAAAGCCCACCCGCCCAGATCTCATCACCAATCTCATCATCAACACCGATCGCCGCACCTACCATCTCGAGCTGCACTCCGATGACAAGACGTACATGGCGTCGGTTTCCTGGGCCTATGCGCAGGACCAGCTCATCGCGCTCCGCCAGCAGAATGCCGCCGCCGAAGCGGCGGCGCCTGTCGCCACCGGCGTCGACATCAACGCGCTCAATTTCCGTTACCGCATCGAGGGCGACAATCCGCCGTGGCGTCCGCTTCGCGCCTTTGACGACGGCAGACAGGTCTTCATCGAATTCCCGACCGGCATCTCCCAGGGTGAGCTCCCGCCGCTATGGGTCATCGGCGCGGAAGGCGATGGCCAACTCGTGAACTACCGGGTCCGCGGCAATCACATGATCGTCGATCGTCTGTTCGCCGCGGCTGAACTCAAGCTCGGCGGCAAGCATCAGGAGATCGTTCGTATCGTCCGCACCGACGGAAGGCCGCGGCCGTGACAGACGAAGCCCGAAACGAGGAGCGGCCAGCCGAGGCCGAGCGTCCGCCCGAAGAGATGCGGCTGCGCGCCGGGCGGCCGCCCGTGACGCGCCTGTCCCGCAAGGTCCTGCTCGGCGTGGGCGCGGCCGCCGCCATCGGCGTCGGTGGGGCCCTCCTTTTTGCCCTGAAACCTCAACACCACACTTCAGGGACCGAACTCTTCAACACGAACAACCGCAACACACCCGACGGGCTGGCGAACCTTCCCCGCGACTACACGGGACTCCCGAAGCCCGTGCCGCAGCTGGGGCCGCCGCTGCCCGGCGATCTCGGCAAACCCATCCTCAACGCCGGCGCGCCCGCACCTGGAATGCCGATGCCCGGTCCGAGTCCCGAAGAGCAACGACTTGCTCAAGAGATGGAAGCAGCGCGGACCAGCCATCTGTTCGCCACGACAAATGTCGCGGCAGGCTCGGTGACGCCTTCACCGACCGCCGGACAACCGACGCCGACGTCAGCGAACGCGTCATCCGACCTCACGTCGCAGGATCACAAGCTCGCCTTCCTCAACGGCAACATCGATCGCCGTACCACCAGTCCCGACCGTGTCCAGCCGCTGGCGAGCCCTTACGTGCTGCAGGCCGGCGCCGTGATCCCGGCGTCCTTGATCACCGGCTTGCGCTCCGATCTGCCGGGCCAAGTGACCGCCCAAGTGACCGAGGATGTCTACGACAGTCCGACTGGCAAGATCCTGCTGATCCCGCAAGGCTCACGCCTCGTTGGCCAGTACGATGCTCAGATCGCGTTCGGCCAGTCGCGTGCCTTGCTCGTCTGGAACCGGCTCATCATGCCGAACGGCCGATCGATCGTGCTGGAGCGCCAACCTGGCGCTGACACCGAAGGCTACGCTGGCCTTGAGGACGAGGTCGATAACCATTGGGGCATGCTGTTCAAGGCCGCTCTTCTTTCGACTGTCCTGAGCGTTGGAACGGAGGTCGGCATGAGCGGCAACAATAATGGCTCGCTTGCCGAAGCAATCCAACAGGGGATGTCGCAAAGCATTAACCAGACTGGACAGCAAGTGGTTAGCCGCTCGCTCAACATTCAGCCGACGATCACGATCCGGCCTGGTTTCCCGGTTCGTGTGATGGTTACCCACGATCTAGTCCTCGAACCGTACGGAGCATGAAGAAACAACATGGCAAAGCTCAAGCTCGCTGCAATCGAAGAGATCAAGCCAGTCAAACTCACAGTCGAGTTGCCCGCGTCAGTGCACCGCGATCTCCTTGCCTACGGAGCAGTGCTTGTGCGTGAAACCGATCATGCTGCAATCGAACCCGAGAAGCTCGTAGCTCCGATGTTGGCGCGATTCATGGCAACGGACCGGGTTTTCGCGAAATTACGAAGAAGCTTGTCGCAGAAGGTGCCGTGAGCGCGATTCATCGCGCATAAAGGAGAGGAAGCGGCCGAGGACAGCGTCTTCCGCATCTGGAATCCAGGCGAGTTCAACCTGAAGCCAGGCATCTTCCTCATCGATTGGCCGGTAAACGACTCCCGGAAATACGACTTCAGACTGGCTCACCGTCGCTAGGGTAACTCCCAAACCCGCGCCTACGAGCGCGAACACGCTTTGCTTGCTCGCCGCATGCATGTGAAACTTAACGCCGCTTCCGAGGAATGCGGCATAGAACTCCCGGGCAGACTGACTTTCATCCCATCCCTGAACCAGGAATATTTCGTCACGTAACACATCCCAGTCGACCGCCCTGCGCCCGGAAAGAGGGTGCCCCTGCGGCAGCGCCGCGACTATGCGTTCGCGGTAAAGGGGCTCGGACGTTGCATGTGGCCATAGGGTATGGCTGGTCATCAGGGCGGCATCGAGCCGACGCTCCGCCAGCGCGACTTGGATGTCACGCTCGTTCATCTCGAATATCGTTAGAAGCACATCGGGGTGCATCTCTCGCCACCTTGAAAGCAAAGTCCGCATGGGCTCGCCAATAGGCGGCATACGCACGCCAAGCCGAACCTTCCCGACCTTTCCCGTACCGTTCTGGTGTCCCGACGTCATGACGGCATCGATATCGGCGAGTGCGCGCCGGACAAACATCAGCACCGCCTGGCCGCCCGTCGTGAGACGTATTCCGAAACGGCCTCGCTCAAAGAGCGTTAAGCCGAGCTCTTCCTCCACACGTCCGATCCGGCGACTGATGGTGGAGGAGTTCAATCCAAGCGCTTTGGCGGCGCGGGCGAAGGTTCCTGCGTCCGCTGATGCCGTCAGATATCTAAGGTCAC
Organism: Thiobacillus sp. SCUT-2; assembly: GCF_035621355.1. NCBI lineage: Bacteria > Pseudomonadati > Pseudomonadota > Betaproteobacteria > Nitrosomonadales > Thiobacillaceae > Thiobacillus > Thiobacillus sedimenti. The sequence continues at coordinate 1,862,710 of NZ_CP141769.1, forward strand.
GGATTTCCATTGCCGCCACGCCAGGCGTACTCGGACATGGAGATCAAGATTTCGAGTCGCCCCTCAAATCCTTTATTAGTCGATCGTCTCAGGCACACACTGGACACTATGACGTTTCGCGTAAGATACCGCGGCAGGATAAATGGCGCGATGCGACAGCAGAGTGTTGCGAGGTCATCGGACCCCTTCACGAACGGCATACATACGCTCGTCACAATTGACTCCATTCATGACTATGCCGCCAGCAGGCAATGTTCTCACTTCCTCTTCGCGGCCAATATATTTTCAGATCCATCGACTTTGGTTGGTTGCTTTTGCCTTAGCCAGATTTGGAATCTATCGAGATACAGATAGATTACCGGCGTCGTATAGAGTGTGAGCAACTGACTGAGTGCCAGCCCCCCAATCATCGCGTAGCCGAGCGGCTGACGTAATTCCGAGCCCGTGCCATTGCCGAGCGCGAGCGGAACTCCGGCAAGCAAAGCCGCCCCCGTCGTCATCAGGATGGGGCGGAAGCGCAAGAGGCATGCTTCGCGAATGGCCTGAACCGGTGGAAGGTGACGGTCACGCTCGGCAACAATGGCAAAGTCGACCAGCATGATGCCGTTCTTCTTGACGATTCCGATCAACAGGATGATTGCGATGATGCCTATCACCGACAGATCTATGTGCCCCATCCACAACGCAAGTAACGCACCAACACCGGCCGATGGTAATGTCGAAAGAATCGTCAGAGGATGAATGAAACTCTCATACAGCACACCGAGGATGATATAGACGACTACGAGCGCCGCGATGATCAGCACAGGCATACTCGACAACGATGTCTGGAACGCTTGCGCATTGCCCTGGAATGCACCAGTCACTGTGCCGGGCATGTTGATCTCCTGCGCCGCCTGGCTGATTGCGTTGACAGCCTGGCCAAGCGCGACGCCTGGACGGAGATTGAACGACAGGGTAACCGCGGGAAACTGACCCTGATGTGTCACCGACAGCGACCCGACCTTGGCCGAATCAACTCTCACGAGCGCGGAAAGCGGCACCGCAGCGCCTGTCAGCGGCGATTTCACATAGATGCGGTCGAGTGATGCAAGCGTGCGCTGCAGTGCCGGGGTGATTTCAAGAACGATCGGGTATGTATTGAGCTGGGTGAAGTACTGCGTGATCTGCCGCTGGCCGTAGGCATCGTTTAGCGTGTCGTCGATCGTCTGCGGCGAAATGCCAAAGCGTGAAGCTTGGTCCCGGTTGATGTCGACCGTGAGCAGCGGCGCGTCGGCGAGAAGGTCTGTGGCTACGTCCGCGAGCTGGGGCAGCGTGCGCATTTTCTGAAGCATCTTCTGTGACCATGTGGTCAGCTCGCCCACATCGGCACTCTGCAACGTATATTGAAAACTGCCGCGCGAAGATCGGCCGCCTACGGTGATGTCCTGAGTTGCCGACAAAGAAAGATTGACGCCCTGGACCTTTGCGATCTTCGGCCTCAACCGGTCGATAATCTGGGAAGCCGTGAGCGTGCGCTCGTCGCGCGGCTTGAGAACGATATAAAATCGAGCGGTATTCGCTGTCTGTGCAAAACCATTTCCGCCGGTGCTACCCGTCCATGAGGCAATCCCCTCAACGCCGGGATCCTTGAGGACGACCTCTCCGACGACACGTTCGAGACGCTTCATCTCCTCGGGCGAGACCTCCTGCGCCGCCTCCGCCAGGCCGCCGATCAGGCCGGTGTCCTGAATCGGAAAAAAGCCTTTGGGGATCTGGATGGCCATGACGACGGCCAACACAACCGTAGCGAAGAACACGCAGAGGGTGACCGCCTGATGACGCAGCACGATGTCGAGCGTGTGCCGATAGCCGGACTGCATCGTGTCGAAGCAAGTTTCGAGGGTGCGATAGAGGCGGCCATGATCCTCTGATGCCTCCCGCCGCATGAAGCGCGAGCACAGCATCGGGGCGAGCGTGAGCGATACCAAAGCTGAGACCGCAATCGCCGCGGTCACGGTTAGAGCGAACTCTCGAAATAATCGGCCGACAATCCCACCCATAAGCAAGAGCGGGATGAAAACGGCGATCAGCGACACGCTGATCGAAAGCACGGTAAAGGCGATCTCTCGCGAGCCGTTAAGCGCGGCTTCAAAGGGCGGCACGCCACTTTCGATATGACGGTAGATGTTTTCGACGACCACGATAGCGTCGTCGACCACGAAGCCGACGGCTATGGTCAGCGCCATCAGTGACAAATTGTCAAGACTGAAGCCGAGCACATACATGGCCGCAAACGATCCGAGCAGCGCGAGCACAATCGTGAAACCCGGAATCAGCGTCGCCCACAAATTGCGTAGGAATAGCAGGACCACCATCACGACGAGGCCGACAGTCAGGCCAAGCGTAAACTCGACATCGCGCACCGAAGCGCGGATGGTGGTCGTTCGGTCGAGAACAGTATGGATTGTGATCGCTGGCGGAATATCGGCCGCGAGACGTGGCAGTTGGGCCTTGATCCGGTCTACGGTGTCGATGACATTGGCGCCGGGCTGCTTATAGACTGTAAGAAGGATCGCGGGTTTATTGTTGTCATAGGCGGCTGCAGTTCGATCGGACGCCGCGGAGACCGCCTCGCCGACGTCGCGCACTCTGACCGGAGCGCCATTACGATAGGCGAGCACGACGTCATCGAATTGTTTTGCCTCGGTGATCTGGTCGTTGGCTGCGATCGTGAAGCTCATTTTGCCCGTATCGAGCGTGCCTTTGGCGGCATCGGTCGTGGCGTTGGCGAGGACTGGCCGTATGTCCTCAAGGGTCAACCCGCGCGAAGCGAGCTTTGCCGGATCGACTTGAACACGGATCGCTGGCTTCTGCTCACCGCCGAGCGACACCTGGGCGACACCCGGTACTTGCGAGATCTTTTGGGCGAGATAATTGTCGGCATATTCGTTGACGCTGGTGAGCGGGATTGTATCGGAGCTCGCCGAGAGGACGAGGATGGGGGCGTCGGCCGGGTTCAGCTTCTTGTAGGTCGGCGGCGTCGTCATCGATCGCGGCAACCTGTTGCTTGCGGCGTTGATCGCCGCCTGCACGTCCTGCGCCGCCGAGTCGATATTGCGATCAAGATCGAACTGGATTGTGATAGATGTCGCGCCCAGCGCGCTGAGCGACGTCATCTGGGTAACGCCCGCGATCTGCCCGAGCTGGCGCTCGAGCGGCGCCGCAACCGATGAAGCCATCGTGTCGGCGCTCGCTCCGGCAAGCGTTGCGGTGACTTGAACGGTCGGGAAATCGACCTGCGGCAGCGGGGCGACCGGCAGGAGCGGGAACGCGGCAATGCCCAGGAGCGCCAAAGCCGCCATCAGCAGTGCCGTTGCGACCGGTCGTGCGATGAATGGCGCGGAGAGATTCACCTGGCACCCTCGGACGTTGGTGACCGGGGTGACGTGCCCCTTACCTGTACCCGAGCATCGCGCTTCAGCTTGAATTGTCCGTCCGTCACGACGCGTTCGCCGTCCCTAAGGCCCGAAGTGACCACCGTCAGATCGCCAGATGTCGGCCCCACCTCGATCGGCCGGGGTTCAGCCGTGTCTTTCGACGTCACGATCCACGCGAACAAGCCCTGCGGGCCCCGCTGGACTGCGGTCGATGGAATGACGAGAGCATCGCTGAGCGTCTTGAGTGACAAGCGTGCATTAACAAATTCGCCCGGCCACAGCCTTTCGTCGTCATTAGGGAAGATGGCCTTCAGACGCATGGTGTCGGTAGCGGGATCGATTGCATCGTCGATAAGGAGGAGTTTCCCCGCGCTCAGTGCGCGGCGGTTGTTTTGGTCGAAAGCCGTCACCACGACAGGACCATGGGCTAAGGCGCTGCGTACATCATCGAGAAACCGTGCTGGCAGTGTGAACAGCACGGCGGACGGGCGGATCCGCATCAGGATGACGATCGGTTGTGCATCGGACACATGCACCACGTTTCCAGGATCGATCGAGCGAATGCCAATTCGCCCGTCGCTTGGCGCCCTGATCGAGGTGTAGTCGAGTTGTGTCTGTGCGGTGTCGATCGCAGCTTCATCGGCGGCAATGGACGCCTTCAGTTGATCGACCGTTGCCTGCTGGTGATCGACAGTCTGCCGCGCTATGGAATCACTCAGCGCCAACGTCTTGTACCGCGTAAGATCTTTCTCGGCGGAAACGAGCAACGCAGCGTCCTGGGCTTTTTTCCCCCGGGCCTGGTCAAGCGCAGCCTTGAACAAGCGCGGGTCTATCTTGGCCAGTACGTCGCCCTTTTTGACATCCTGGCCTTCGGTGAACAGCACGTCCTGCAGTGTGCCATCGACCTGGGGACGAATACCCACAGTCAATGAAGCCTGTACGGCGCCAAGACCGGTCAGCTCGACGGGCACGTTCTGTCGAGTCGCGACGGAAACGCTTACCGGTACAGATGGGCGTGTGGTCGGCTGAATCTTGGTTCGCGGCGACAAAAGCCAGTGGGTCGCAATGCCAACTACAATAAGTGCAACACTCGCAGAAATCAGAAAAATAGCACGCCGGCGCCTGACTGCGTTATGCTCAGTCTCGTTGACCGATGTTTCGTTAGAATGTGCCGGTTCTACCGGGCCCTGATCTTTTTGATCGCTCAAGCTCTCCGGAGACCTCACTTCTTTATCGGTTCGGGGATAGAACGACCCTTACCCTTTTCCGCTACGATGAACTCCAGAAAACGGAGATGATCCGTGGTGCTTGGATTCCAGTGGGAATGGATCGTGCCGGCGGGAACAAACAAACTCTCACCGGCATGGAGCGTTACCGGCGGCTTCCCATCTTCCTGCCAAACACCTGTCCCTGACACGACATAGAACGTGATCGCAGCCGGATGGAGATGCCGCGGGTTGATCCCACCCGGAGCGTATTCCGTCTCGTAGACTGCGACCTCCAAATTTTTCGTGCCGGGTATTACGGTCTGCAGCAGCGGAGCATGCGGTATCACGCCATGCTTTTCTTGGCTTACAGCCGGACTCGCCTGAAGCATGCACAGGACTCCTATCGCCGCAGCGCTGATCGTTATGAGATTCGATATCTTCATCATTTGACGTTTTCCCGGACGCTGACTCGGTGAAGCACGGTATTGAGCAGGGCTATCGTTGATCGTTGCACTGATGGTTGGCCGAACTGCGAGTAGTCACGCGGAACGTATCTTGGTGGTGTCCATAACTATCTGACCGTCCGACCATCCCAGCATTTGGGTTTGGCTCATCGTCGGGCCGTACTGGTGAAGCCGACTGTGCTCCAGCCGAGAGTGCCACCAATCATGCCAAGGCCAGTCCCACCCGTGGTTCATTGGCCCTCGCGGCACCCATCCCGTAACGACGGCGAGCAAGCCAGCGGCTACTAGCAAGGCGACGGTGGCTGCGATGCCCAGAGCAATCTTACGCATAGAAATTCTCATCCTTGCGGAATAGAATATCGCGGATAAACTTGCGTGGCAAACGCAAATTTCTCGCGGTTAGCCCAACTTGAATTTGGGGTATTAATGACTCGCCAGATGCCCTCCTTGAACGGATTGCGAGCCTTCGAGGCGGCTGGACGGCATGGCAGCTTCAAGGCAGCAGCGGAGGAGCTGAATGTCACTCAAACGGCGGTGAGCCACATGGTGCGGCTCTTGGAAAAACACCTCGGGTTCGCGCTCTTCCGCCGTCATGCCAATAGGCTCGAGCTCACCGATCAGGGCCGGGCGTTCCAGCCCGGCCTGACCGAAGCCTTCGATGCGATCGCCCGGCTCTCTGAGCAAGTGGGCTCGATGCAGGCCGGCCCGGTGCTCACCGTCGGGGTCGCGCCGACGCTCGCTTTACACTGGCTAATTCCGCGCTTAACGAGCTTCAATCGCGACCATCCCAACATCGAGGTACGCGTCGCTACCGGCGGTGCAATGCTTCCGCTGCGGGACGATTGGACATGTACTGTACGTCGCGGCGCGGGCAGTTGGCCTGGCTATATTGCCGAAGAGCTATTCCCATCAACGCTGGTGCCAGTCTGCACGCCGGCAATAGCAGCAAGCTTGCTGCACCCCCGCGATCTCCACACGGCAACCCTGATCGTCGTCTCCCACTTGCGCGAGCAATGGACCTGGTGGTTCGAAGCGGCAGGCCTGAGCGCGCCGATACAGCCAGCTAATGAGGTATCGTTCGAGAGTTCTGTGATGGCAATTCAGGCCGTCCTCGATGGAGTAGGAGTCGCTGTGGCGCAACTTCCCTATGTCAGTGATGCGCTGACAGCGGGCCGTCTGGTCACCCCATTTCCGATCATTGATCAGAAATACGAAGGCTGGTATCTGGCCTACAGGCCGATACGCGAGAAGGACCCGGCGCTATTGGCCTTCCGCAACTGGCTGCATGGCGAAGCTGAGTCGCAACGTCAGGTACATAAGAGATTGGGTCTGACGCGACCGCTTATGCGCAGCGGAACTCCAAAGTCCCGCTCACCGACCATCGTGACACCGCGCAAAAGTCAGAAGAAATAGTGCTAACCAATGCCATGTATGAGATGGGCTGCGGACCCCAAACCGTCCGACGCGCGGCGAGTTGGACCTGACGATCAAGTTCCCGTCCCGGCGGTCGATCCCCCTGGGCCGTTTGCGGTCGCCCGAAGCACTGATGCTAATCGGTGGATACTGGTGTCAGGTCGCTTGTTCAGCCGATCTGTTTTCTGCCGACCCCGATGCGGCGGATCACGCTCGCCGGCGCCACGAAATCGAAATCGGAGATCGCCTGATTCCTAGCGATGACCTGACCTGTTACCTTAATTGATTTTCCTTCGGTGCCCGGTTTCAGGCTCAGGCCATGCGCCTCTGGGTGATCGACCTTGCACCATACGAGGCTGTAACCCGGGCTGTCCTCAGTGACGATATTCTCGTCGACCGTGATCGTACCGCAGGGCTTAGAAAGCTGGATATCGTGCGTGTGGACAAGCCTCCGGTAAGTCGGTCTCATCGCTCCCATGCTGCACCAAGCGAGAGACGGTGGCCGTCGAGTTCTCAAAATCTCTGTTTTATTGAGAGATGGTGCGGGGCGGGCGGAATCGAACCGACACACTGTCACCAGAACTGGATTTTGAATCCTGCCCACACAAGCGCGCAACTAATCGAGCCCGCTAAACGGCGGCGGCGACAGACTGTCCGATTTCTAACCCATGGCAGCCTGCAGGCCGCCGTCCGATTAGAACGACTTTTCAGCCGTGGCGGCTCGCCGCATCCTACAGATGTGCGTCATCGTGATGAAGCGGTGCGAACTCTCCACTAATGTGATCGATTCCTCTGAGAGCCTACGCCTCGCGATCGATGAGCACAGTTGCTCGTGCGTCCCCGATGGTGGACGCCGCGTCCGATGGAGGTGTACGTGACCGAAAATAAATTTCTCACCACCGAGGAGGTTTCCGAACGCTATCGCGGTGAAATTTCTGTCGGCACGCTTCGTAACTGGCGTGCACAGCGCATCGGGCCACCATTCCTCAAAATCGGCAAGTCGGTGCTGTACCCCGTGCAGACTCTCGATGAGTGGGATAGAAAGAACCTCGTGGTCTGCCGTGCGTCGCAGAGACTTAATGTGGTGGACAATGAGGGAGAGTGACCATCATGGTCGATCATGGATTATCGATCCCAAATCCATACCCCAATGACTCCTGATGATCAAAAAAAGCTCGTGCGTTCAAATCGTTAGATCATGATCGAAGACTGGTGCACAACTATCCCTCTCCGCACCCGTCTTCACGCTCAGTCACGCACCATCATTCCCGATTAGTGATCGAGCGTGAATTTGATACTTTCGAATCTTCGGTCAATACCAATGCCCAGGAGGCTTCTGCGCGTTGGAGGTCGGCGGTTACATCGCGGACCCCAGGCACCGACCAGATGGCATCGCGAAGCAGGAACCGCCAACTGTTGGTTCGCTCTACACGCTTTGCCAACTCCACAACGCGGACGTGCGGGATCAGCGCAGCCTTAAGAACTCGATAGTCCTCTTGGAACAGAACGGCGGCAAGCACATCAAAAGCCTGCGTCGGCAAATCGCGAAGCGCCCCGAGTTGTCGCGAGTTATTATGCGACGTCAGGCGTCGTCCCTTGATCTGATATCGCACCTCTGCGGCATCTGTGGCGTCGGCATCGCGCATCGAGTTCGGCGCCTGCTTCCACCCGAAGGCACGACAAAACAGATGCTCGGCAAGATCGCCGACGGGATTATTCGAACTTCGAATGACGCCGCGCCGCCGCAGTTCCTCTGATACCGCAGCGTGCATCACGAGCAGCTCAGGCGGCGTTAGATTTCTCAGATCTCGCAAAGATTCACCTAGTGCTCGCGCGGCTCATACATCTCATCCGGATATGGAAGTCTGCCGTTGATCGACCGGAGGAGTACGAGATAGCTGCGCACGGCCTTCTGAAATTCGATCCCGTCGCCAATCGATCGGTCTTTGAATGCGTGAATCGCGTTTCGACGTTGCTGCACGAGCTCGACAAGCGCATCGCCTTCGGCGCCGAGCAGCTCTTTCGTTTTGCAATAATTGCGCAACTTCTCCAGGCCGAGTCCGTCCGGGGCGTGTGCCACCTGCTTTGCGTTATCGTAGGCGTTCGCCTTCTTGAGATTGTCGATGTCGTCCTTGTAGGTCTCATACCAGACCGACAGAAGCGTCTTAATCGTGCCCTCGACGAGACTTCCCAGATTGGCCCAAGCCAGGATGAGTTCCGCCGGCGTGAGCGCGTTGGGCGGTTCACGCATCCAGAGCCTAAGCGATCCCGACAATGAGGCTTGCCAATCGAGCCGCGACTTTCCGAGCAGGCCGGCAGCAGCGACAGGAGCCCAGCCATCGCTCTTTGACCAGAACTTAGCGATGCCCTCGTTCAAGCTCACGATCCGATCGACCACTTCCGCCATGGCCATCGCATCAATTGATTTTGGAGCAACCTTTTTGACGAAGCCCGGCGATGCGGTCATTTCTCTTCCCTCGCGCGCCAGGCCGGCTGGGCCGTCAGCGTATCTAGATGGCGAACTGCTTCGCCCGAAAATCGGTGACCCGCGCGATCCGACCGACAAGATATGAGCGGTAGTCCGCGAGCAGTCCTCCCGCATCGGATCCGTCATCACTTGGCGTTTCGTCAATCGCACGGAGGGCCTGTTCGAGAGTTAGGCCGCCGGCCTCAGCATCAACCAAACGACCACTTAGGGCGCGCTCAAGTTCAAGCCTGAGAACTTCCGGTAGAACCGAACGTGCCTCGAAGTACAGCAAACGAAGCCCGAAAAACCGCAGGCGTTCATCATCGAGACTTTGAACAATCGGCAATCTGTCGGCCCAATCCGCGTCATGAAATTCGATCATGCGGGCTTCATCTTGCGGACCAGGAAATCCGTCATAGAGGCGCTCCTCGGCATGTCTCGAAGGAATGCGAGGTTCGCGTGTTGAAGTGTAAGATGAGACAAGCCGGGCGCAGAGCGCCGGATCATCCTTCACTCGGCGTGCTCGCGTTTCAATAGCGTCAATATCGAGGCCATCCAGCATCACCCCCGGCGCGTCATAGAGAGCCGTCAATGTTGGCGCTGCGTTGATCCGAAGCCGGCGAACCGGACAGGGCTTCTGAGCCAGCTCAGTTCGAAGCTCATCCTCTGTCATCGCTGCAAAGCGATCCACATCACTGTTTAGGCTCAAACAAAAGCGGCCATTGGCTTGATCTGGATCTCGCCCAATGCACACCACAGGCGCGTGATATGCCTGATTGGCAAAGAACTCCGTGAGCATGAATCCATCTTCCGCTTCGACGAAGTCGGCGACGGTCGCTTTCTTTGAAAAGCGTACGAAGCGCTGCCAGAGCTCTGACGACCGCTGATGCACGAGGCGACAAAGTTCGAGCGTGGTGATGACGTCGGAGAGAGCATCATGAGCCTGTTCCTGAACGACGCCGTTAGCGAGCGCCAATTGTTCAAGGCGAAAGATCGGTCGCCCCTCTGGACCAATTGGAACGTTGAGACATGCTGGCGACACGGCGGCTGCGGCCATAACCAGCCCCCACACGTCCGCACGGCTGTTGTTGTGGTTGCTCGTGAGATAGGCGGGATGAAGCGTTTGAAACAACGCGTGCCGCAACATCTCCTCGTCGAAACGCATCGAGTTGTAGCCTAGAAAGATCGAAGGGGACCACGAGAGCAGCTTCTGCCGGATCGCTCTGACCATGTCGTAATGGGACGGAAGACTCGAATCCAAGAGCCTTCCGATCGGCAGGCCATTGGTGCGCAGTGCTGCCGGATGGGGCAGCACATGTGGCAGAAGACGCGAGCGTACCTCGAAGCGGTCAATCTCATTCAAATTCGCGTCGGTGCGTATGGCCGCGAAGTGCACGATCTGGTCGAAGCCGTGCTTCAGGCCAGTTGTCTCGGTGTCGAAGAAGACGAAGCTCAACGGGCCCGCCTATTCCTAGAAGCGTCCTGCCAATCGATATCGCATCGCCGCAGCGCTTACGCGGAATTTGCGGGCAAGCGCTTCGATCCCAGCGTCATCTTCGATATCCAATCCGCCCGCATCCAGCGCGCTCAGGAGGAATTCGCTCGGCATCAGCAGTTCCGACGCGAATGCGTTGGCCTCAATCTCCAGCGGATCGATGCCCTGCGAAGAGACGTCATCACGCAGAAGCACACGAAATCCCTTATCGACGTGAACCGCCTTCCCAATCTCCTGGGCGTGCAACTCATGGTGTCCGAGCTCGTGTGCCGCCGAGAATCGTTGACGATTGGGATGGTGCAGCGCGTTCACGCCGATGATGCCGACTCCGTCCTTGATGTAGGCCATCCCGGAGAGGTCTTCCTCTAGCGGAGCGTATTGGAGGACGATGTTTCTGGCTTTGATGATGCGCTCGACCGGAACTGGCACCCCCTTTACGCCAAAGGCCCGCAAGATCGCGCGAGCCGCCTCCCGAGCTCGTTCGGGATTCGCCGTCATGACCCAGCCTTTGCGCCGCCGCGTTGCGCGAGCGCGCTAGCAATCAGATCGGTGATTTGGGCTTTACCGCGTGCGGTTACAGTTTCGTCTGACAGGATCATATCCAAGTCCTCCTGGGTCGATGGTTTTGGTTGCGCCGGCAGCAGGTCTGAGACCTTGGAGAACTCGAGCGCCGACGCCAGTCGATAGACGTGGTGCAGCAGTACGTTCTGACGACCGCTCTCGATGTTGGCGATCGAGGCGCGCGAGATGCCCACTCGGGCAGCTAGCGTAGCCTGGGTAAGGTTCAGCCCCTTCCGCCGCGTGGCTACCGCCTGCCCGAAAGCCTTATAGATCGCTTCGTCCGACATGCGGGATGATTGCTACGCGCGAATCTGAATGTCAATATCACAAACACTTGTGCTTAATGCACACATCGCACTGTGCTTGTTGACAGCATCGGTTTCTTCTGGAATCCATGCTGGGTCGGCGAGCGGGTTCAGTCGGCGACAAACAAAGGATCGTCGACGATGCAGAAGCTGGCTGCGGTGCAAAGTGAGGATTTCAATCGACCAAAGGGGATCCAGCGATCACGCCGGCTTCCCGATCCGGCGCTCGGCGCCCTGTGGGACTCAATTATCCTGGAAGAACGTCTGAAAGCTCAGCTCCTCTCCCAAGCGATGCTGAACTTCACGATGCGCGGCAAGGTCGATCGTAGCGTCATACCGCTGCACGGCGTGATCCTTCTCGTCGGACCCCCGGGTACAGGAAAAACCTCTCTTGCCCGTGGACTGGCACATCGCACCGCCGAATCCTTCCAGGGCGGCGGGTTCCGTCTCCTCGAGGTCGAGCCGCACGCGCTGACCAGTTCGGCGATGGGCAAAACCCAGCGCGCGGTCTCGGAATTGTTTTCGCAGTCGATCGCAGAGTCAGCCGCGGCCGGTCCGACCATCGTTCTCCTCGACGAGGTTGAGACGCTCGCGGCTGACAGATCGAAGATGAGCCTTGAGGCCAACCCGATCGACATCCATCGCGCAACTGATGCCGTGCTGGTTCAGCTCGACGCTCTCGCCGAGCAGCATCCGAACCTGCTGTTTCTCGCCACCAGCAATTTTCCTCAAGCGGTGGATGCGGCCTTCACGTCGCGGTGCGACCTTGTCGTGCATGTGCCCCTGCCGGACCGCGAAGCCTGCGCGCGCATCCTAAAGGACTGCCTCACGGGGTTGGGCAAGACCTATCCGGCCATCGCGAGGTTGGCGACCAGCGCGAATTTTGACCGCTGCGCCGCGGAGTGCGTGGGGCTCGACGGGCGCGCCATCCGCAAGATGGTCGCCAACGCTCTCGCCAGCACGCCTCAGACCGCGATGAACCCAGACCGGGTAACCGCCGAAGATCTGCTGGCGGCGGCGCGCGCCGCCAAGGCGGGACGCTTGTCGGGAGGCAAAGTCCCGTGAGCACAGTCGCCAGCCGCACCTTCAAGAGTACGCCCGAACGTGACGCCGGTCGAACCTGGACGGCGATCGTCGATCTGCTGACTCAGGGGAAAGCCAGTGAGGCGCGGACCGAGCTTCTGGCCGTCGCCGGCGTCGCGGCAAGCATCATAGCTGATCAAGCACCCAAGGAGGCAGCCATCACGGTGACCTGCGACGGTCCTCGGACACGCATCTATTGTCTCTATGACGATGACGCGGTCGAAGGCTCCGACGCGAACGAGGACGCCCTTGGCTTCGATCCGTTGAAGGGAGATTGGCGCGTCTCGCTTCCGTGTCTCGCGGACGACCTTGCCTGGGTCCAGGGCGCCTTGAAGAAACATAGCACCCGCATCACGGCGCGCGATCTTGGCGCCGCTGTGTCTGCCGCGGATGAAGCCGCAACAACGAAATCCCAGGCGCTTGTCTTCGATCCGAAGGGATTTCTCGGCTCATGACCAACGTCGCCGTCAACACCTACACGCATTCCGTCACCTATGTGGCCGACAACATCCTGAAAAGCCTGAAGGACATCATTCGCCTCAGCGGCCTCGATCCATCGGAATTTGTCGGTGACTGGGCCACGCATATGCGTGGCGTCCAGACGTGGCTGAACACCGGCGATCTCGAGACTGTAGAGCTTGAGATTTATGACCCCAAAACCGACGCGCTCATTTTTCGCTGGGACATCGAGATCTCCTATGGATGGTCGGGCGGAGACGGCAGCTTTTGGACGGACACCGACCAGCTCCGATACGCGATCCGAAAGGCCGGCCTGGCTCCAAGCGAAGCGCGCTACCGGTTTCTTTTGCAAACGAAGCCCGGGCGGCCCGATGTGATCGGATGGAGTAAGACGAGCGGGCGCTCAACGGACGGGATGATCCGCCAGAGCCTGGGCACAACGATCGAGCATAGCGGCCTCGGCGCGAGAACATCCTATCTGAGGAGAGCCTGATGCTGACGATTGATGAAGCCTTTCGGAAATTCAAAAGCCGCCTCGAGCTGAACGACAGAGAGCAGGCGAACGCTTCGGCACGTCAGACCGAGGTGCGAGACTATCTCGATACCAAGTTCAAAATCGACCGGAGCTTTTTGACTGGCTCATACGCACGCTGGACCAAGACGAAGCCGTTGAAGGATGTCGATATCTTCTTCGTCCTGAAAACATCTGAGGATCACTATCGCTCGAAAGCGCCATCGATTGTTCTGACCGATTTTCACAACGCGCTGGCCGAAAAATATGGTGACAAGGCCAAGAAGCAGAACCGCTCGATCAATGTGGACTTTGGGGTGAAAGCCGACGCCGAGGACAATACCGACTATCGCCTCATCAGCGTCGACGTCGTCCCGGCTTTCGACAAAGATGATGACTTCGAGATTCCCGACAATGAGGTGGGAAAGTGGATCGAGACCAATCCGAAGGTCCACGCTGAAAAGGCCACGGCCGCGCATCAAGCCTATTCCAGCGAGTGGAAGGGATTGGTGCGGATGGTCAAATACTGGAACAACAACCCCAAGCATGGCGAAAAGCCGGTAAAGCCCTCCTTCCTCCTCGAGGTCATGGCGCTGCAGTGCCTCCATGGCGGTTGGGGCGGCAGCTTCGATCGCGAGATGCAAGCGTTCTTCGCGACGCTTGCCGACCGGATTTTCGATGAATGGCCCGATCCCGCCGGCCTCGGCCCGGCTGTCAGCAATGGGATGGATTCGGCACGCAAGACTCGGGCACGCGACCTTCTGCGCGCGGCGGAGCGGGAAGCGACGCTCGCGATCGATCATGTTCGCCGTGGCCGAAATGGCGAGGCGCTCCGAGCCTGGCGCGAGCTATTCGGCCCCAAATTTCCGTTGTCCTGACGAGCGCCCGCCAACTCCTGTAAAGGTCTTCGATGTCAGAATGGTCCCTGTCTCAGCTTCTCTCGTCGCTGCACGAAGATATTCAGCAGCGTCTGGCGACCGTGCGGAAGACGTTCAGCCATCCTGGCACCAAGGGTGACGCCAGCGAGAACGTCTGGATCAGCTTGCTGGAGACCTACCTGCCCAAGCGCTACCAAGCGGCGAAGGCGCATGTCGTGGACAGTCTCGGAAATTTTAGCCAGCAGATCGACGTCGTCGTCTTCGATCGCCAGTATTCACCCTTCATCTTCACCTATGAAAACGAGACAATCATTCCCGCTGAAAGCGTCTACGCTGTCTTTGAGGCCAAGCAGACTGCGGACGCCGCTCTCGTCGCTTACGCACAGGAGAAGGTCGCCAGCGTCCGGCGTTTGCACCGTACGAGTCTTCCCATTCCCTACGCGAAAGGCGTTTATCCGGCCAAGCCGCTGATTCCGATCCTGGGAGGCCTCTTGACGTTCGAGAGTGAATGGAGCCCGGCGCTCGGGCCGTCATTTGAAAAGGCGCTAATCGCTGAGGTTGATGACGGGCGGCTCGATCTTGGCTGCGTCGCATCGCACGGCCATTTCTTCTTCGACCAAACCGCTGCCCGCTATATGTTCGTGAACGAGAACAAGCCGGCGACGGCGTTCTTGTTCAAACTAATTTCACAGCTTCAGTTCAGTGGGACCGTCCCGATGATCGACGTAGAGGCCTACGGCCAATGGCTGACAAAATAACCCTCAGGCAAGGCTAGATGGCAGTGCGTTCGCCCCGAGCAAAGAAGAAGCTTAGTGCAGAACAAAGAGCAAAATCAGCCTGACAATGGTGTGCCTATCGCCGAAGCCGACGAGCCACCTGTCGAAACTCTCCCTCCAAACTGCTCCGTCAACATTCGCGGCTGGGAGGACGACAACGAAGCTCAGGCACGAGAGTTTGGCGAGGGCGTGATGTCGCTCGCGAAGGAGCTATCGCGCTATCTCGATCTAAGCCGCCTGAAATCGATCATCATCGGTTGGGACTATGCTGAGGCGCTTGCGAGTGTCGATCGCGGAGACGGCATCCCGCCAGCAGCGCCGACGGCAAACGAGTATGGGCAGGGTGGCGCCATGGCTGTCCATGTGGTCCACAACGACGAGATCTGGAGTGTCGTCGTGATCTGGACCGGGTTGGTGCGCCAGCTAAACGAGACGGATCACCCGGAGCATAAGCTGGCTCTCCAAACCTTCGTCCATGAGTTGGTTCACGTTGACGATTTGCGGTTGTTTACTCGAACCTATCCCGATGGCTGGCGAGCGGCGAAACCCAGGAATGGGAGAGATGCCAACCTTCAGCCGATCGTAAACCCCTGCCAATCCGAATACTCTGCACAACGTCGCGCTGCTTGGGCGGCACCCGAACACGGCCTCGATCTCCTCGACATGCTAGGTGAGGCGATGAAAGACGTAGATGACCAAATTCGGTCCGCACGTCTGAGCTACCGCCTGCATGGAGAAATGGAGAAGTACTGGCCTGTCGTGGTTGAGCGGTTGACGTTTCTATTCCAAGCAATCGGATATGGCCTCGGTCACGCCGATTGGGTTGAGGCGAATGCCGACGATCATCCCGAACTTGCAGCTCGCTACCGCGCCAAGCTCGAGGAGCTCGCCGGTTATCCTTCCGGATGGATGCTTGACGCTTGCCGAGACGCAGTCCAACCATTCTTCGATCTCAAGGAATGGATCGATCAGGAAATCTATGATCCGTTGATCGAGGTGTTGGAACGGCTTCTTAACCAGAACGGAATGTACACGCGTGCGCATGGCGACGGAATCTATGTCGACATGCCCTACACCGGGGTCCACGATCTTTAGACGGTCGAGACACTGAGCCTGACCCGGCTGCCGGACCGGTCAGCGTCGGTGAAGACGCGCAGCTTGTGCGGGTGCTATCCGCAGCTGGCGAAGTGATTCGCATCTGTCTTGACCGCACTGGCCGGGAATTCGTCGCGCCCAAGGTCGGATGTTCTGGCCAACCTCCTCGACTAGGGCGCCGCATATCTCTGGGAGACACCGCCCTAATGCGCCACTTGGGGCTGAGCTCGCCATTTTCGCCGCTGTGGCTCTAGGCTGGTTCATAGATTGGCGATAATTAGCGATTCCTGCGAATTAGCGGCAGCAGAGCAATGGACTTCCCGAGCCGCTTCTGTTATCTTATACGCTGAAATTCGCACTTTATGCTAAATGTCGCATATGGAACAAGATTCTCCCCGTCTCCCTCAAGGTCGTGCACAGCTGGTCCGTGTCCTGTCCGCGGCGAGGGACGTAATTCACGTGGATGACGTTGTCACCACTCTGCAACTCGACCGCATCGCGGCCGCCCAGCGTCTTTCGCGCTGGACCGAGCAAGGTTGGCTGAGACGCGTCGGTCGGGGAGCCTATGTCGCCGCTTCGATCGACACGATGGGGTCCGATCGCGTTCTCGACGATCCCTGGGTGCTCGTGCCCGCGCTCTTCGCGCCTGCATATATAGGCGGGCGCACAGCCGCCGAGCATTGGGATCTCACAGAGCAAATCTTCAAAGACATCGTCGTGATGACGGCTCAGGCCGTGCGACAGAAGCGACAGGAGCGGCACGGCGCGCTGTTCTCGCTGAAGCACATCGATGAGCGGAAGCTCTTTGGCACGAAGAGTGTCTGGCGACATCAGACCCGCGTGCCCGTCTCCGACGTGCACCGCACTGTCATCGATATGCTGGACGACCCCGCGGTCGGCGGCGGCATCCAGCATGTAGCGGATTGCCTTGCTGCCTATCTGCGACGTGCCGATCGCAACAACGAAAAGGTCATCGAGTACGCGGTGCGTCTCGGCAACGGCGCCATCTTTAAACGCCTCGGTTTTCTGGCCGAGCGCTTGTCCGACGATGCCGAGCTCGCCCGTCTTTGCGAAAACCATCTGAGCGGCGGCCATGCGAAGCTCGACCCTGCCCAGGATGGATCGCATGTGGTGACAAAGTGGCGGCTGCGCGTGCCCCAACGCTGGGCTCGCGAGGAAACGACATGATCGATAAGCGTGAAATCCTCGCGATCTCCCAGCAGACGTCCCTAACGCCACACGTCGTCGAGAAGGACTATGTCCTCGGATGGATGCTCGCGGGCATCTACAGCCACGAAGACCTCGCGGAAAGTTGGGTGTTCAAAGGCGGCACCTGCCTGAAGAAGTGTTTCTTCGAGACCTACCGCTTCTCCGAGGACCTCGACTTCACGCTTACAAAGCCGGAGCACCTCGACGCCGACTTTCTGAAGAACGCATTTTCTGAGATCGGCGAGTGGATTTACGAACAGACCGGCATCGAGATTCCAGCCGACAAGCAGGAATTCGAAATCTATCAGAACCCGCGCGGCCAAATCTCGTGCCAGGGAAAGATCAGCTACAAGGGGCCCGTCTCATCGACCCACGGTCTTCCGCGGATCAAGCTCGACCTGACAGCGGACGAGCGTGTCGTTCTGCCGCCCGTCCAAGCACAGATTTTTCACCCCTACAGCGACGCTCCAGAGGATGGCATTCACGTCCTGGCCTACGACTACATAGAGGCGTTCGCCGAAAAATTCCGGGCTCTCGCCGAGCGAACGCGTCCTCGGGACCTTTACGACGTGGTGAATCTGTACCGAAACAGCGAGGCGCGCCCGGAGCCGCGGCGCTTCATGGAAGTTCTGCGCGCCAAATGCGAATTCAAGGGCATCGGCATTCCGAGCATAGCTGACCTTGAGCCTCACCGTGGGGATCTTGAGGCCGGCTGGACCCACATGCTGGAACACCAGCTCCCGGCGCTTCTACCAGTTGCGACTTTTTGGGACGCGCTCCCAGAGATCTTCGCCTGGCTCCAAGGCGCTATTCCGCAACCCCTCGCGGCGATGCCCGTCGGCGCCGGTGATACACTCATCCGCGAGCGCATCGTCGGCCTGCCCGCCGGCGGCCGCGGGCAAAACTATATCGAGATGATCCGCTTCGCAGCGGCCAACCGTCTCCTCGTTGAAATCGATTATCGCGATAAGCAGGGCAACCGCTCAACGAGAGCAATCGAGGCTTACTCGCTTCGCCGCTCGCAGGCGGGAGACGTGTTGCTCATGGCCGTGCGTGCGGACAATGGCCAACCGCGCAGCTATCTGGTCAATAGCATTCTTGGGGTGAACGCCACTCAGACGTCATTCTCGCCGCGATATCCCATCGAACTCACGCCGTCTGGCCCCCAGACCATTCCGCACACCGCGAGCTCGGGTTCAGGAAGTGTGTTCGGACTGGGCCGTTCACCCATTCGGCGCTCGCCTGTACGCCGACCGGTCCGAAGCACGAGTTTCGGGGCGGCAAGCGGTCCAACCTACGTTTTCAAATGTACCGTCTGTGGAAAGACCTTCAATAAGAAGAGCTATGACGCGACGTTGAACAAGCACAAAAACAATCGAACGGGCTACGAATGTTACGGCACGTTCGGAGCCTTCGTGAGAACGAAATACTAGCGAGACCGCGGTCAATAGCTGAGGAGACAAACCTGGCGACATGGGCGCAAGCGAGACGAAGAACGATCCGCTCTTCAAAAGAAGATTCGACAGGGGGGATATGAGCAAGGATTATCTCGAGGACATTAGCCGGGTCTCATTGAGGACCGCGGAGATAACCGATGCCGATGCCTATGCGCGGACGATGGCCAGCCTCGAGCAACAGGCCTTTTGGTCCGGTCGCGGCAAAGTCCGCAAACTTTGGCCACACCAGCGTACGGCGATCGCACTCGCTGCGGCGTACGTCTGCTCAGACAAAACGCTGGACGTAGGTGGCACCGAAGCGGCGCTGATAAAGATGCCGACAGGGACCGGTAAGTCGGGCGTCGTGGCCAGTATCGCACGTTGCCTTCCAACTATACGGCGCGTTCTCGTACTCACTCCTAGGACAGCATTGGCAGATCAGCTCAGGAGCGACGTCGCCGAGCGATTCTGGGGCAACATGGGCTACGAGGTTCAACCTCCTCAGACGTGGTCCGATGCTTCGATCGAGCTCGCCCAGGTCGAGCTTCTGCTCCCCAATGTCCAGCAGCTAAAGCACCTGATGCAATTGCCCGTTGGCGAGCGGATGGTGCTCGTTGGAACACTTCAAGCCCTTGACCAAATCCGAACCAAGCGCGACGAACTTGACCGCAAATCCCGACGCGGACGGCCTCTGACGGTTGAGGAACTTGAAACTCAGGACATCACTGGGCGGATGATGTCTTGGCTAAAGGGATTCGACCTCGTTGTAGTCGATGAAGGCCATTACGAGCCCGCCCCCTCTTGGAGTCGAAGCGTCCGAGAACTTAAACGCCCCACCATCTTGCTCAGCGCGACACCGTTCCGAAATGACTACAAACTCTTCCAGGTGAAGGGCCGCTTTGTCTTCAACTACCCCTTTCAAGCCGCGCGCGACGAAAACATCGTACGCGCGGTAGAGATGGTCGAGATCGTCGCGGGTAAGCGTCGGAGGCAACGCGAGAAGGCGAGCGACAAGGACAACATCACGCCCACTCGCCTGACGCGAGAAGATCGCAGCGCTGTCGACGACTTCGTCGCGGGCCTGAAATCTCAGCTGCCGCCTTTGCTGAAAGCGTCAAACGTCGTCCGACCGAAGGTGATTGTGCGGGCCGGCTCGTTTGAGATTTTGGAGCTGCTTCAGACCAAACTCGAAAAAGCATTCGGCGAGGCGCCCGTGCTTATCCATGATCGGGTGGAAGGCAACGTCGCCGAACAGCAGCGCCGCCGCTACAACAATGTCGCCCGAGCGCGTACGAAGGACTCCGACGCCACCTATTGGCTACATCAGAGCAAATTGCTGGAAGGCATCGACGAGCCGACTTACGTTGCGGTAGCAATCTTCGATCCGTTCACCAACGCTCGACAGCTCGTACAGCAAGTCGGGCGCGTCCTAAGATCGACTGATCCGACCCGAATGGCGCGACAGACCGCCCATGTCCTACTCCCCAGCGGACTGTTCACAGCGGCACAACTGGAGTGGGCGCGCTACTTGGAATTCGAAGCGTACGCGGCGACAGGTCTTGGCGGCATTGTCCCGAGCGAGGCTTACCTCCCAGAGAAGATCGTCGGCGCAATGCCAGAGATGCAGTACGTGGATGGGCGATTCCGGCATCGGCTGCCCGACTCTGTGTCTGTCGGGGCAGACGACATTGTCGTACCGCGCCGGGCGGCCGTCTTCGAGACCGAAGACGCGTTCGACCTCGGCATCGCCAGCACCGAAATTCTCGAAAGCATTCTGGCCAGCAACCGCTTTGTCGTCCGACCGATCGATGGGCTGCCCCCAGATGTGTTGGGCTGGACCTTCTTCACGGTCGACGAGAGCCCCTACCTCTCTAATCACTTTATTACCGAGTGGCGGTTTGGGGTCGCACTGGCCGCACGTGTGCGCAATCACCTCTTCGTCTTCGATTCCGATGGCCTGACCTTTAGTCCGTCGCGCGTCGGTGCCGCCCGACCGGGAGAGGGCAGCATGACCCGGCTGCTTCCCGCGAACTCGACAATCACCCAGGTTTCAGCGAACTCGCTCGACATGTCCGATCGGGCGATCCGGTCTCTTACCCAAAGGACGCGGTCCTTTGCCGAGACGTTCACCGACTTGCTCGATCCGATGCTCCGCCCCACAACGGTTACGGGGTATGTCGGAGGATCAGGTCGTTACATCGGCATCGTCCGTGCGAAGGTGGCCGACGCCACCGATGAGAACGTCTCCATCACCGATTTCATGGCCTGGGCACGAGAGATCGAAGTCCAGCTCACCGACAAAAATGCTTCACCCAACTCCGTCTTCCTGCGGTACGCGACGCGCGTCACGCCTGATCGCGATAAGGCCGAGAAGCCGGTAAACATTTTGCTCGACCTGACCGAGGAAGCTCTGCGCGAGTTCGGGCTTCGCGGTGGCGGGGACCGCGCTAGTCCGCCAGACGGCGTATTAGCATATGAAGATCTGTGTGCCGACATCGAGAACAATAAGTTCTCGATCAAGGGTTTGGATGGCGTAGATGTTGCCTGCTCGATCCGGTTCAATCCTGAAACATTGCGATATGCGATCAGCAGCAAGGCGCTGAACGAGCGCCATCCTCCGCTTGCAACATCTCGAGCCAATCGCGCAATTGCGCTGACGGAACGGATCAACACTTCCCAGGCATTCCGGGTGCTCACCTCACAGGACGGCGTCGTTTACATGTATGGCGAGTTTCTGAAGGCGCGCGATGTGCTAAGCGCAACGGGGACTGTACTGCCGCTAGAATGCGCCGTAGCCATTCCCGAACTTCGCGACACCAAGAGTGAAAAGGGCGAGAACTTTTTCTCGAAACCCGCCACGTGGGCGAAGTCATCCGTCTTCGGCTTGGTCAAGTCATACTGTGCCAATCCAGGCACCGGTGGCGCGAATGACCTGGAGCGAGCCCTCAGAGGCTTCGATCTCGTCCTGCTCGATGATGATTCCTCGGAGCTTGGCGATTTCATCGCAATTGGAGAACGGCGCCTCGCAATCGTCCATGCTAAGGCGAGTAGTAAGCTGAGCGTCGGTGGCGTCACCAAGCTCGAAGCGGTCGGTCGCCAGTCGGCCGCCTCACTCGCGTTCTGCTCGACAATGGCGCAGGTCGACGGGATTGAAAATGACCGTTGGAAACGTCCTACACAATTCAACGCCAAGACGGTGGTCCTGCCGCGAATTTTTCGAAATGAAAAGAACGTACCCGAGAACGATGTCGCGGCTACGGTCAGAGCAGCCCTCACGAATCCGAGCTACGACCGCGAGGTCTGGATTGTCGCAGGCCGCCTATTGGATGTGGAGAAAACTCGCGACCGAGCCCGCAAGAAGGCGCTGACAAACCGCGATCGACAGCTATTAATGTTTCTGGAAAGCCTCGGGACCGCTTGCGGGCGGGCGAACGCGAGGTTGAGAATCTTCGGACACTAGTCCGAGCTGCCCGTGCCGCCGCCGCCTCTTGTAATCGGGGTCCGCCGGCTCCCAAAGGCGCATCCATTTGTGCAACAGGCCGTTGCACAAACCACCGGCTCAAACAGTCTAGGGAAGCGGATACTTCAGGATCGACCGCGGCGGATGATTTGCAGCCAACACGGCAATCTCCCAGCTATTGGTAAAGGCAGCCGAGCCAGGGAGGCGCCCCTCGACAATCGCACCTGTCTTTACGTCGACGAAGCATGCGAAATAGTGCTGGGGTGAATGACCTCCGTTCGTGCAGATGTAGACGTTCTCATCCGCGATGGCGAGGCAAACAGGTGTGCGGCTCGGCCCTGTTGGGGACCACGCAGCAGGATCTAGCGACGGCAAAATCGAAAAGCTCTTGCCGAAAGACAAGACCGTCACGAGCTGCCAGGGAACGAGAAAGGATTCCGCAACATCCTGAATAAATGAGGGCCCGAGAAGGACCATGGTGCTTCGATCGCCAGTCGCCGGTTGCTGGGTTTTCAAAGCGTAAAATGTCTGCCGCCCATCCATATAGATAAAGAGATCACCAGCCTCGAGCTGTTCAAATCGGGTGGTTCGGGCAGCCGGAACGATCTCCATCAAGCCAATTACCTTTCAAGCGGCGCTACGAAGCGCCGCCACAAATAGTCCGCGGCTTGCTCCCGGCTCATCTGCTTCAGATCAAACTGTCTTTCGAGTTGGCCGAACCCCATTCCCATCAGTGAAGTTATATACAACTCACCTTGGGTGTCGGAGACCGTCAGGATCTCGTTGCAGGCGTTGGATCCGTGATGCCACTGTCCTTCGGCATACGAAATGCCGTCGCTAGAATGTAGGCCTCCTAGCCAAATCCGGCAGCGGCATGCGCTCTTTCCACGCAAAAACACCTCCGCCATGAACTCCGTCGCGGTGTTAGGCTGAAAATCACATTCCACGGCGTCGTCTTGCTGCGCGAGTTGATCGAGCGCCCTCTGAAAGTGATCCTTGATCACCTCGAATGCCTGTCTGCTGAACCGCCGCTTGTCAGCGTCGGTCGGCGACCGCTTCAAGTTGGGAACGTAGGGTGCGGGGCCCACTCCACTCGGACCGGCCACCCCGGGAAAGGCTTTATGGGACCGGCCGGCTCCAGCCCCCGGAAAGGTCGGTCGTTGCGCGGGCTTCGCGCGCTTTGCATCAAGCCCATTCAGAAGCAGCCCCCGCGCAGTGCTCTCGTCGTCTCCTACCAGGGAAATATGGACGACAGAGCTCAATAGCCCCGGAGGCTGA
This sequence comes from Thiobacillus sp. SCUT-2, assembly GCF_035621355.1. Taxonomy (NCBI): domain Bacteria; kingdom Pseudomonadati; phylum Pseudomonadota; class Betaproteobacteria; order Nitrosomonadales; family Thiobacillaceae; genus Thiobacillus; species Thiobacillus sedimenti. The sequence goes on from NZ_CP141769.1 coordinate 1,886,227, forward strand.
CATTGCCGCACCATCACCGGCACCAATTTGCGTTTGAGCCCCTGGGGATCCTGGGCGAACGAAGCGGCCCATTCGGGGGAGGCGAATTGAGATTTCAGGTAGTCGGGCGACAGGACCATGATCGTGCGGTCGGCTTCGGTTGCCGCCCTTTGCATTTCGAGGACAAAGTTGCTGCCTGGCCGAAAGTCCCAGGCTTGGATCACGACCGTGAAGCCTTCCTCCTCGAGGACGAAGCCGATCCATTCGGCCCAGGCCTTGTCGGCAGAGGTGTAGCTTACGAAGAAATCCGCCATGCACCGATCCACATCCCATGACCGTGACTCTGCACGGGCCTCTGTACAAATAGCAGGTCCACCCATTATCCATCCACCCGCCAACTGGAACGGACTCGAACCGAGGAGCTTACCGTGAACCCGGTCAGCACAGGACACTGCGGACCATGCGCAAGCCAAGGCGTGGCAGGGTCCCGTCGGAGGAAGAGGGCCGATGGTCAAGCATTATGCATTTCGTCGATCTTCGAATTCGCCCTCCTGCCCATTCGCGCTGCCCTATGCCATTTCTGTTTCTCACGCCTGCGGAAGTCTACGAGCGTTATCGAGGAGTGATTAGCCTAGGCACGTTGCGCAATTGGCGGATGATGAAAACCGGGCCGTCCTTCTTGAAGCTCGGACGCGCTGTCTTGTACCCTCTCGCCGAGTTGGAAGCATGGGATCGGAAGAACCTCGTGATCTGCCGTGCTGCAAAAGTCCCGAGCAGGAACGAACGAGAGGCAGCGGGATGATCACGAACAGTCAACATCCACCGCCTCCAATCTCCGGCCCCAACGGAACCGCCTTCTCAAGAAAGAACAATAAAATCAATTGGCTATGAGCGGCAGTGGTTTGATGCACAACCATCCGTCGGGTGTGGCGGAACCCTCACGCGCCGACGAGATGCTGACACAGACGCTGAAGTCTGCGCTGGCGCTGGTGGACGTTCGGGTGCTGGATCACCTGATCGTCGCCGGTAGCGCCATCCTGTCGTTTGCCGAACGTGGGCTGTTGTAGCTCTGGGGGCATCGCCCCCTTTTTTGCTGTGTCCTCGTTTGGCGAAAAAGCTGCGCGCTGCGCTTGCCTCCAGGGGTCGGCTGACGCCCACCCCGCCGCGCAGGCTTGGCGCCCCAAAAGACCGCCGAACAGGCGGCGCCTGATCGGCCTGTGCACGATGCTGTTTTCGCGCTGCGCGCTTTGTCCACTCCCATTAAGGCGTGCCTGTGGCACGCAGCGGCGCTCGCCGCGCGGCGTTGGTCCGTCGCTCATCTGGCCGTAGGCCGGTCATCCGTCTTTCCCTCTCCTTCATCACCAACCCCGCGACCGTAGCCAGCGGTGCCTGTCCGTCAAGGCGCGCAGGGCCGTGTCCTCGCTGCGCTGCGGGCCGCACCACCCTGCGCATTCCTCCTTGACCGCCAGACCCTCGCTGACCCGGTTGTTCGCGGGCGATGAACTCAGGAAAGACGGCGGCAATGGCGACCAGCCCAGGTCACTGCGCCGAACCCACCAAAGCCAACACCGGGCTCCGAATCTTGGAATCCGGTCAGCTTGGAAACCACAACCTGTAACCACTGGAGAAATACCATGCAACTCAGTTCCCGTTTCGCAAACGCTACACCCATCTTACGCGCCGACCATCCGTTATCGGATGATCAGATTCGCAGCGCAGCCCCTTCCATCTTCGCGGAGGAAAAGCACCAGAGCCGATCCGACCGCTACACATACATCCCGACCGGCGAGGTATTGGGTGCCCTGCGCAAGGAAGGCTTCCAGCCGTTCATGGTGTGCCAGACGCGCGTGCGCGATAACGACAAGCGCGAACACACCAAGCACATGCTGCGATTGCGCCACGCAGCGCAGATCAACGGCGCAGAGGCCAACGAAATCATTTTGCTGAACTCGCACGACGGCACCAGCAGCTATCAGATGCTGGCGGGAATGTTCCGTTTCGTATGCAGCAATGGGCTGGTGTGCGGCGACACCGTGGCCGACCTGCGCATCCCGCACAAGGGCGACGTGATCGGCCAGGTGATCGAAGGTGCCTACGATGTGCTGGAGGGGTTCGAACTGGTGCGGGAACGTCGGGAAGATATGGCCGCCATCACGCTCAACCTCGGAGAATCAGAGGCATTTGCCCGCGCTGCGTTGTCGCTGAAATACGATGACCCGGTCAAGCCTGCGCCCATCACGGAAACACAATTGCTGCGGCCTCGACGCCGGGACGACGACCGGCCCGACCTGTGGAGCACGTTCAACCGCGTGCAGGAAAATCTGGTGCGGGGTGGCCTGTCCACACGCACGGCCAACGGACGCAGGAACCGCACCCGCGCCATCCAGGGCATAGACCAGAACGTCAAGGTCAACCGGGCGCTGTGGATACTGGCCGAAGAGATGAAGCGGCTCAAAGGCTGACATCCGAGGGGGCTTTGCCCCATCACTTCGGTACAACGCAACGGCGGAGGCATACAACGCCGCCGCGCCGCCCGGCCTTGTCAGTCCGGGCGGCGCGGCAACAGTCGGAAAGCGACTGCCCGATGGCGAAATGACTTTAGCCATCCCTGTTTTTGTTCATCCGTCCAATTAGTTCGCCATGCTTTTGGTTGAGCAATCCGAATATCCCGTAGAAATTTTCCTGGCGTTTCCCGGCCGCGCCGGGTTGTGCAATCACGCGCCTTACCCGACGCTGGCGGGCAGCCTGCCATAAACAACGGAGGCTCACCGACAAGCCGTCCACCATGCCGAGACCTAACCACGCCGCGATCGATCACGCCCGCGCCAATGCGCGAGGAGCTTTCATCCTTGGTGATTCGGAACTTACCTTGCCTGCGATGGGGTGCGTGCCGGCGACGCTTCTGTGCAGGGATGCCGGAGCCATGCTGCCTTTCGGTGAGGATCACACCCAACGGCGGCCTTGGCTTGTCGTGAATCCTGGCGAGGCACCGGCTGCGCCTCGGGCTTCATGGCTGCAACCGTCCGGCTCAACAAATTTCCCCGGCACTGCGTGCCTTCCTCGCGAAACAAATTTCTTGTTCCTACCGGTCCTCCACTGCGTTGCGGCCGCTGCGCGATGCAGCCCGCCCGTACCTCGCCCTTCGGATCACCGACAAGGCCGCGATGGGCGCGACCTTGCACCACCAAAAGGAGATTCATCATGGCAAACATCGGCACCTTCACCGCACAGAACGACAGCTTCACCGGCACGGTTCGCACCCTGACGCTCAACGTCAAGGTCAAATTCATTCCGAACGCCAAGGAAAGCGAGAACGCCCCGGACTACCGCATCGTCGCCGGCAACTTCGAGATCGGCGCGGCATGGAAGAAAATCAGCAAGGCGGAGCGGCCCTACCTGTCGGCGACCCTCGACGATCCGTCGTTTCCGGCGACCATCTATGCCCGCCTGGTCGAAGGCGAGGACGGCGCGCACAACCTGATCTGGTCGCGTAGCAAGGGCGACTGATCATCACTCCATTCGCGCCCCGCCAAGCGGCGGGGCGCTTTCGAGTTCAGCATCCGCGTTGGACGCATTTCTGTAAAAGCGTAATTGCGGCTTCGTGCATCGGCGGCAAGCCGCTTTCACGACTTTGCGATTTCGTGGAACTCAGTCAATGCGCTGAGCCGGCTTTGTGCATCCGTTGTTTTACAGGAAATCGGTTTCGATATTTTAAGGGATCGAAATTCCGTGCGTCCCCCGGCTGATGCCGGGGCGCGCTGTCGTGCTGCGCATCGAGCCACCCTTGGCGTCTCGCCCCTTCGGCTTCCATCACTGACGCCTGCGCGCTTCGCTTGCTGTAGCGGGCAACAGTTGGGGGCTGGCTTGCTGTTCCCTTCACCTTATCACAGCGTTCTCGCCGCCAAGGTCTGCGCGTGCCTTGCACGCTGGCGTCCTGCGGCCGTCTACAACCCTGACTGCTGCGCTGCGCCGTGCTTGTCGCGGTTCCGGGCAATCCCGCCCTGAATCCTTCCAAGGAGAAGACCATGACGAAGCTCATCACCGACGAACAACGCGCACAACTTTTGGCCAACGGCCGGCAGTCCCTCGACAACGACGACTTCGACCCACCGCCCGTGGTCAAGCTGTTCACCCCCGACGCGGACGCGACCTGGCTGCTCACCGAGATCGACCCGGATGACCACGACCATGCCTTCGGGCTCTGCGACCTGGGGCACGGCTTCCCGGAACTGGGCTATGTGAGCTTGGCCGAACTACAATCCGTACGCGGCCGACTCGGGCTTCCGGTCGAGCGGGATCTGCACTTTACAGCCTCGAAGCCGATCAGTGCGTATGCGCGCGAAGCGCGGCTCGCGGAGCGCATCGTGACGTAGTCGTCACGCGGGCGCTGCCGCTTGGCAGCGCCCTTTTCTCGCCTATTTGTCCTTTTCGGCCTGGAGGGCAGCCAGTTCGCGCCGCACGCGCTCGATGAGCTTGTCCACCCCCTTGCTGTCGCCGCCATAGGCCAGCGTCAGCAGCGTGAGTGGATGCACGTCCATGACCTCGCACAGCTCGGCGACCTTGCTCAAGGTCGGGCTTTTCAGGCCGCGTTCGAGCGAACTCATGTACGTGCGGCTCGACACGTCCGAGAAAGCTTCCTGGCTGAGGCCACGGGCTTTTCTGACCATCTTGAGCGCCGCAGGAAATGAGTTCTTCGATGTCATCAAATCGTTTCTTGTAAAACGACGATGACACCTGATGGCGCCCTATAGGGCTACAATCTATAGTGTTCATTTGACAATCTTCCCTGCTGGAACTTGCCACGGGTGTGTCTATGCTGAAAACCGTTTTTGCTGAAATCATAGGTTCCGTGCCTACGCATTCGCCGATTCGTGCATCCACGGATTCGGTGGAATACGCTTTGGCGACTTGGCGCAGAAGCGCATTTTCACAGTCACGCTTTGGCGCATCAGCACGTTTGCGCAAAACCAACGCCCGTTGATCGTGGCCACTTGCGCGCAGCGACCATGAAACCACTCATCACCGACGAACAACGCGCCCAACTGCTGGACAACGGCGCCGCCGCCGCGCGCGGCGAGAAGCGCGACCCGTTGCCGGTCGTCAAGCTGTTCACTCTGGACGCGCACGCGACCTGGCTTTTGACCGAACTCGATCCCGGCGATGGCGACACCGCTTTCGGCCTGATCGACCTCGGGATGGGCACGCCGGAACTCGGCCACGTTCAGCTCTCTGTCCTGGAAAGCATTCGCGGGCCACGAAATCTGGCCGTCGCACGCGATCTGCATTTCACGCCAAGGCGACGGCTGTCTGAATACGCTCGGCTGGCTCGGGCCGACGGATCGATCAACGATTGATCGACCCCCGATGGCCCGTCGCTGACGGGCCACACCGTGCGATGCCACAACGGTTCGCATTGCGTCTTCTTGGGTCTGGGTCCAGACCTTTTTTGCATTGATCGCCACTCAGTACAGCAACGGCGCAATGCAGTCGCAAATAGTGCGAATGCCCGGCCCATTGTCGGCCACCTTGTCGATTGATTTCCTTCCATCCGAAAGGAGGTTTCGCCATGGCCGATTCGAGCGCCGTTCACTGGCATCCAAGCGCTGCATACCTGTACGTCCTGCATCTGGACGGACCCGCGCTGGCTTGGGAGTATCTGCGGCGCAACCCGGAATACCGGCGCGTCTGGCAACGCCACCGACGACGCCCTCAGTACGAGGCTCATCGCTGGTGCTTGCGCCTGCTGGAAGACCCCACGCGCGATGCGCGCGACGCGCACCCCGACTGGTTCCCTGATCCCTCCTCGGTAGTCCAGGTCTATCCGGATGCCGATCCCACTGATGATGCGCTGCCGTTCCACCTCTGGCACTTCCCCGGCCGCAAGCACCTGACGCACGACGGCAAGCGCCTGGTGCTGACCACCCAGCTCGTCGACCGCAAGCTGCGCATGGCGATATCGCCCGCACTGGAAGACGGCATGCCTTATGCCTATGCCGTCCGCGCCGGTCGCCAGCTTCGCGAGCACTGGCGCGCAATCGAAGCCGATCTGGCAATGCTAGACGCCGACAACGCGCACCACAGCGCGATCGCCACGGACAGACCTGGCCGCACGGCCATGCTCCACATGCGCACCCTGCAGGCGCTTGATGGCACGCTGGCCGGTGCGTCGCAGCGCGGCGTGGCCGAAGTGTTGTTCGGCATCACCGCCGTCGCCGAGCGCTGGTATGACGACAGCGATCTGCGCGCCCAGGTTCGCCGCCTCATCCGACGGGGTCAGACGCTCATGGGTGGCGGCTACCGTCACCTGCTACAACCCGGCGGCACCACACCGGGACGTTAGCACGCTGTCGCAAAACGTCCCTGCGCAGCACGCCTGGCTTTCCCGAGACTGCTTCCATCCGGCGGCGATTGCTTCGTCGGCGATCTTGACCGATGGAGCCCCTTGCCATGAGACCCGCACCGTTACGGCCGTATCCCGTACCCGCTACCACCCAGCAGCCTGCCCAGACCACGCAGTCTGCGCGCTACCTGACTAACAACGAAGCCGCCGAATTCCTGCGGCTGTCGCCGCGCACGCTGGAGAAGCAGCGCGTCATCGGCGGCGGGCCGCGCTTTCGCAAATTCGGCCGGCGCGTGATGTATGCCATCACCGACCTCGAAGCGTGGGCCGACGCGCGCAGCTTCGAGATGACCTCCGATCCGCAGTACACCGAACAACACGCCGCGCGCCGCCCCGGCTCGCGCTGATCGGCGTGGACACCGTTACTGATGACCATCGGGCGCGATCCGCGGCGCGAGCAGCTCGAACTGTTCCATGCCTTCTCGGGCGAACTGCCGGCGCGCGACGCGCAGGACCTGATGGCCTACCCGTTCTTCTCGCTGGCCAAGAGCAAGCGCACGGTGCCAATCGACTTTCGCACCGGCAGCGTGACGGTGCGGGTCGAAGGCACGGCCGAACATGGCCTGGCGACGATATGGGATGCCGACATTCTGATCTGGGCCGCGAGCCAGATCGTCGAGGCGCGCGATGCGGGCATTCGCTCGTCACGGCTGATGGCGGCCACACCCTACGAAATCCTGCGCTTCATCGGCCGCGGCACGTCGCTGCGCGACTACCAGCGCCTCAAGGCGGCGCTGGATCGCTTGCAGTCCACCAGCGTAGCCACGTCGATCCGTCAGCACAATGCTCGGCGTCTGCATCGCTTCTCGTGGATCAACGAGTGGAAGGAGCGCGCCGACGGCCAGGGCCGGCCGCTGGGCATCGAGCTGATCCTGCCGGACTGGTTCTACGCCGGTGTGCTCGAAGAGAGCCTGGTATTGACCATCGACGCCAACTACTTCCGCCTGACCGGCGGCATCGAGCGTTGGCTGTACCGCCTGGTGCGCAAGCACGGCGGCTGGCAGCGCGATGGCTGGCGCTTCGATTTTCCGCAGCTGCACCGAAAATCCGGCAGCCTGGCGCGCTTCACCGACTTCGCCTACGACCTGCGCCGCATCGCGGCGCGTCAGCCTTTGCCGGGCTACACGCTCGCCATCCTGCGGCCGAGGCATGGGCCGGAAGTGTTGAGCTTCCGCGCCGTGCCGTCCACGGCACCGCTGCGCCCCGGCGGCAGCTTTGGTGCCAGCCAGGGTGTCATCAGCGTGCCTGTGGAAAAACGGTGAATCCGCTCGTGCTATCAGGAGTAGAAATCCTCGTGCTATCAGGCGCAGCGCTGTCGTGCTATCAGGAGTACGAACAGGCCGCAAAGTATTGTGTGGTGCTGGTCTCGGCGCCTCTTAACTTAGTTTCTAACTTTGAATCTATAAAACTAACGATAAAAAGACCCTGCGCGCTGTGGATAAATCGGCGCGCGAAAGGCAGCGCATCATGATTATCGCGCTGCTCAACCAGAAAGGCGGGGTCGGCAAAACGACGCTCGCCACGCACCTCGCGGGTGAGCTGGCCATGCAAGGCAGCTCAGTGATCCTGATCGATGCCGATCCGCAAGGTTCGGCACTCGATTGGACCCAGCGCCGCAGTCAGAACGGTTTGCCAAGATTGTTCAGCGCCGTAGGTCTGGCACGGGAAACCTTGCATCAGGAAGCGCCAGAACTCGCCAGGCGCTGCGATCACATCGTCATGGATGGCCCACCCCGAATTGCCGCCCTCGCGCGCTCCGCGCTGCTCGCGGCGGACCTGGTGCTGATTCCCGTTCAGCCAAGTCCCTACGACGTATGGGCCAGCGCCGAGATGGTGTCGCTGATTCGCGAAGCGCAGGTGTTCCGGCCAGCGCTGCGCGCGACCTTCGTCATCAACCGGCGTGTCAGCACCACAGTGATCGGGCGCGAGGCACGCAATGCGCTCACCGATCAACCATTGCCATCGCTGTTGTCGGAAGTTCGCCAGCGTATCGTGTTCGCCGACAGCGTGGCCAGCGGTCAGCTCGCTCGCGAACTCGACGCAGAAAGCAATGCCGCGCGCGAGATCGCGGCGCTCGCCGCTGAAGTATTGAGGATGGCGCCATGAAGAATGGGAAACGCGTCGCCATCGGTGCGCGTCCGCCAGCCAATCCGCAGGCCGACGCCTGGGTGCGCCAGGGCGATGGTGCAGACATCGGAAAAACCGATCTCTACACCGCCCGCTTGACCCTCGACGTGACGCCGGCGCTGCGCGCCCGCATCAAGATCGAGGCCTTCACACGCGGCCTCACTGTGGCAGAAATGCTGCGTGCACTGCTAGAAGATGAATTCCCGGAGAAGCCGCAATGAACGCGGTCCAACAGGCCGCGAGCGAGAGCCTTCCCACACCGCGCACCGTGCTATCGAGCGTTGCGAACGACACGCCACTGACACGCGTGTCGCTGGCTTTCGTCGAACACCGGACCAACCTCTACCTGCGCTTCGGTCATCCGCTGCGCGAGCTGCGACTGGACCGCTGGCGGCGCAGCGCGATCTTCACACCGGCGGCTGTGTTCTGCCGCGTACGCTGGGAGTCCAACGACTATGGTACGACGCGCTGGCAGCTCATGATTTTGCAGGCCTGCTCACCGCTCGATGACATTCAGCGCATCGCAGGAATCCGACCGGGCGCGCGTCTGCTGCTGCGCGCCGAAGGCGAACAGCACGTGCAGTCAGTGCTGCCACAGATCGACGCCATCGAAACGCTCGGCATCGATCCGGCAGCGGTGTCGCCCGCGTACTGGCGCACGTTGGGCAACCGGCTGACTGCGCGCCTGCCACTGCCGGTCTACACCGCAGAACGGCACGCGGCCTACCTCGCGGGCGAGGTGTTGCGATGAACACTCGCGTCCATCGCTGGGCCGTCGTACTATTCACCGTCCTTGGCATCGCTGCGCTCGCCTGGCCGTCCGACCATGCGCCCGTTGCGCGCCTCGTCTACAACCCGAGTGACAGCGTGCCACGCGGCTGGTACCGCATCAGCCCGCCCGACTCGCTGCACGTCGACAGCATCGTGCTCGCCCGGCTTCCGGCAGACGCCGCCGCGCTGGCTGCGCAGCGCGGCTACCTGCCCGAGCGCATCCCGCTGCTCAAGCGCATCGGCGCGATGTCGCCGCAGCAGGTGTGCATCGAGAAGCACATCGTTCGCATCGACGACGTGGCGGTCGCTGGCGTCCATAGCGTCGATGGGCGTGGCCGTCCACTGTCAGCCTGGCAGCAGTGCCGACCGCTTCGCGACGGCGAGCTGTTCCTGCTCAGCGCAACCAATCCGGCGTCATTCGACAGCCGCTACTTCGGTCCCATTGCTGTCTCCGCCGTGATCGGCAGCGCGCAGCCGTTATGGACGTGGGACACGCCATGAACGTGCAGCGCGGCATGCCGTTCTTCGTGCAGCCCCACTGCACATCGCTTGCGTCACAGCCTGCGGTTGCGGTGCTTCACCCGTGCAGACCATCGCAGCCCGCCCGTCGAGGCCGGTCGCGCCAGCGATCGGAAAAGACGGAGGGCAAGATAAAAGGACGCGGCACCCGGCCGCTTGAAAACCTTGTCTGCACATGGGAGTGGCGCGGCACGCGCCAAGGGGCAGCGGCGTGCCGCGAGAGTGCGCAATGCCGCACCGGCATTGGCGAAGGCGCGTGCTTCACTCGCTGGACTGCGCCGATCTTGGATGGAGACACCACATGAGCAATCAAGACGACGACCGTTTCCGGGCGCGACCTAGTGCGCCGAGACAGCGCGGCGATGCCTTCATCAACAAGGTGATGCGGCAGACCAACAAGGCCGGCGCCGAACTCGGCAAGACGGTCGGCAAAGTCGGCCATCGGCCCGGTTCCCGGCTGGGGCGCGGCCATGTCGCGGCCCGCTTCGCCGGGGCCTCGCTCACGCCAAGCGCCCGTCGCGTGATGATCAAGGCGCGACTGGTCAATCTGGCCAAGGCTGGGCCGCGTTCGACCACCGCGCACCTGCGCTACATCGAACGCGAAGGGGTGGATAGCCAAAGCGGGCCGGGCCATGCCTACGGCCCGACAACCGACGCGGCGGACACCGCCGCTTTCGAGGAACACGGGCGCGAGGATCGGCACCATTTCCGCTTCATCGTCTCGCCGGAAGACGCGGAACAGCTCGACGACCTGCGCACCTACACCCGGCATCTGATGGCACGTCTGGAGGCCGACCTGGGCACGCGGCTGGACTGGGTGGCGGTGGATCACTGGAACACCGACAACCCGCACACGCACGTCGTCCTGCGCGGGAAGGACGACGTAGGCAAAGATCTCATCATTTCCCGCGACTACATCGCCGAGGGGATGCGTCGGCGGGCGTCAGAGCTGGCGACCGAATGGCTGGGGCCGCGTACCGAGCTGGAGATCCAGTGCGCCATGCAGCGCGAAGTCGATCAGGAGCGGTGGACGGGATTGGACCGCACCTTGCAACGCTTGGCCGTAGATGGTTTTGTGCGTTCGGAGAAGCTGGCCGAGCCGCGGCTGCAACGCCAGCGGCAAATGCTGATCGGCCGCCTGCAGCATTTGCAGCGCATGGGCCTGGCGAGCGTGCAGCAGCCTGGGACATGGACTATCCACCCAGACGCCGAATCCACACTACGGACCATGGGCGAGCGTGGCGACATCATCCGCACCATGCAGCGCGCCATGAGCGGCCGGCAGCGCGATCTGGCCGTGTTCCAGCCCAGCGAAGATGGCCGCTCCATCGTCGGTCGCGTTGTCGGCAAGGGGTTGGCGGACGAGCTGCATGACAAAGGCTATCTGATCGTCGATGGCACGGACGGCAAGGCATACTACGTTGGGCTACCGACGCGATCGGAGCTGGAGCATTATCCGACCGGCGCCGTGGTGGAGGTGAAAGGCTCGACCGACGTGCGTGCGGCCGACCGGAACATCATCGGACTGGCCGTCGATGGCGTGTACCGCACCGATCATCATTTGGCCGTCTCACAAGGTCAGGCCACGCCCGACCGTGATCCGCGTGAGGTGGTAGCGGCGCATGTGCGGAGGCTCGAAGCTCTGCGCCGCGCCGGCATTGTGGAGCGCGAAGCCGAAGGCGTCTGGCGTGTGCCCAATGATTTGGCCGAACGCGGCCGTCAGTACGATGTGCAGCGCCTGGGCGGCAGCGTCGCGGTAGAGCTGAAATCGCACCTGCCGATTGAGCGGCAGGCCCGCATCATCGGTGCGACTTGGCTGGACCAGCAATTGATCGGCGGTGGCAAGGGGTTCGGGGACCTGGGCTTTGGCGGCGAGGCCAAGCAGGCGATGCAGCAGCGCGCCGACTTCCTGGCCGAACAGGGATTGGCCGAGCGGCACGGGCAGCGCGTGATCCTCGCCCGGAACCTGCTGGGCACGCTGCGCAAGCGGGAACTGACGCAGGCAGCTAAGGACATTACCGCCGAAACAGGCCTGGAGCATCGGCCGGTGTCCGAAGGGCAACCCGTGGTGGGCATCTACCGGCGCAACGTTACGCTCGCCAGTGGGCGCTATGCGATGCTCGATGACGGCTTGGGGTTCAGCCTGGTTCCGTGGAAGCCGTCTATCGAGCAACGGTTGGGGCAACAGATCGCCGCAACGGTGCGCGGCGGCGGAGTATCGTGGCAGATTGGGCGACATCGTGGTGCATCCATTTGCTGATACGCTCATGCGGTTTCGGTTTTTGGCTTCAGCAGCATGGTCTGCGTCAGCGCTATTTCAGGTGCTCGTATGTTCGCGAACTCGATCAGCAGTCCACCGCGTGATGACCGCCCATTCACTAACACTCCCATATGTTCCACAGCCGCACCATGGAAGCGTCGTTCCTCGAGGCCCTCGGCGAAACGGTGGAGCCGCTCATCGACGACGGCAACTAGCTGCGCTTTCGCGTGCATCAATGCATGGTGGCATTGGTGCCGTACCGTATGAGCCGTCAACAAGGGCCGCAAACAGGGTGCGCAGGATATCTTTGGTAGCGTCTGTGATCGATGTGTACGTCAGGCGCATCGTGGGGGCGGAACAGTCACTCCATGCGAACGGACTTCGCCCTAGACATCTTGGAGCAAGCACTCTACAACTAGCAACCAGAACATTCGATGCCCTGGTGCACCATAGCGACAGGCGACTGCACCTTGGACTCTATCCCCCCTCCCCTCTTAGGGCTTGAGCAAAGCTGCAGTCTCGAAGAACGTTCGTGCACGCGGATCGCCAGAAAATGCAACGTTGATGCGAATCCAGGGGCATTCTTCGGAATGCGGTCGAAAATACTTGCCGGGCGCGATTGTCACTCCGAGCGGCGCGCCACACTCAACCAAGCGAGCGGAATCAGCAATATGGGGCAGGCGTGCCCAGATAAACGTACCGCCGCCAGACTTCTCGAATACTTCCCAGCCACAGCCTTCTAGCACCTGAATCGTTGATCCCATCGCGCATTGAATCCGCAGTCGTAGTTTCTCTAGATACTTTCGGTACGTGCCGCGTTCGAGCATCGTGGCCACGACCGCTTCGGAAAAGCGCGAGTTTCCAAGACTCGTCAGCATCTTGATGTCGGCTAGGTCCTTGATAATTGTGGACGAGGCGAGCACGTAGCCGACCCGCAACGAAGACGAAAGGGTTTTCGATAGCCCGCCTATGTAGATGACGTGCTCAAGCTGATCGAGTGTCGCGAGACGTTCGGTCGGCGTCGCCTGGTAGTCGGCGTAAATGTCATCTTCAACTATCGTTATTCCGTTCTCGCGTGCCATCTCCAGCAGGCGGAAAGCGACCTGCGGTGAGACGGTCGTACCCGTCGGGTTGTGAAACACCGTGTTGATGAAGAAAAGCTTGGGGCGATGCCTTTTCAACTGCGCTTGCAGAACATCGAGGTCCGGTCCGGTGTGTGTGCGAGGAATCCCAACAAGATTGACTCCATGCAGCTTGAGCAGACCGTATAGGCTGTAGTAGCCCGGGTCCTCCACGAACATCGTGTCACCCGGCTTGAGGATGTAACGAATCAGCAGATCAAGAGCTTGGCTGGCACCTTGGGTTAGCAAAATCTGCGAGGGCTGCGCCTCGATACCCAACTGTGCAACACGGTGTAGAAGATGCGCGCACAGTGCGGAAGAACCGCGTTGCGTCGCGTAATCGACTAGATTCGTACTCTCTACACGCGACACATGGCGGATCGCTCTTCCGAGACCCTCCTTATCGCGCCATGCGTCCGGGATGAATCCGCTACCAAGTTTTAGCGAGTCGCTGGGGTGGTTGAGCTGTTCGAGGATGTGTTCCGATTCGTCCTCGGCGCGGCGTGGATCTGCAAGACCCAGTGCCGCAGCTGCATGCTGCTTGCGATGGTTTGCCACGTAAAACCCGGAGCCGGGCCGAGATTCGATGTAGCCGAGTGCGACCAAGCGATCATAAGCATCAATTACTGGGTAACGGCTGACGCCCTGATCGGTTGCGAACTGCCGAATCGACGGCAGCTTCACACCAGAACTGGCCACGCCACGCTGTAACCATCGAACGATGCCGTCGACAATCTGATCAGTAAGCGGAATACCGCTGCTGCGGTCAAGCTCGATGTCGACCTTCACGCTAAATACTCTTTGAGGACGGCACGGACCAGGGCATTGGAAGTGTTTCTTTTTTCGGCTGAACAGTACTGACAAAAATACCACGAACCGTACATGTTCGCACCATTGCGGCGCACCAATAATTGCTGCCAATCGATGCCGCTGCTTGACGACTTTTTCTGAGTACCGTGGGGACGAAAATATGATCGACGTAAGTAAGAGGAACCAATATTTGTGTAATCTGCAGGAATATAAAGAAAATGGTTTCACAATTTTCAGAAACGTCATCGATCCAGACCTTCTCTCCGAAGCGAGGGAACATTTCCTCTGGCTTCGCAAAAGGTTTCCCGAGTTTCGCCCTGAACACCTTCATCATCCGCTAATGCGGGATGATGCGTTCTGGGTTCGCCTGGTCACAGACGAGCGCCTGCTCGATATCGCCGAACTCATCCTCGGTTCGGATCTTGCCTGCTTCACCGCTCACTACATCTGCAAGCCCCCGCTCGACGGCCATGCTGTTCTTTGGCATCAAGACGGCGCTTACTGGAACCTGTCTCCAATGGAGGCAACCTCGTTGTGGCTGGCGATCGATGAAAGCACGACCGAAAACGGCTGCCTCCGCGTCATCCCTGGTTCTCACAAGCTGCCCCTGCAAAAGTTAGTGCTGAGAAGGGATACACCCAACTTACTCATGACCTCGATGGAAGACAAACACGTCGACGTCCACAATGCAGTCGACATCGAACTGCAGCCCGGGGATGTGTCGGTGCATCACCCCTATATCATCCATGGATCGGAGGCAAACCGATCGTCAAAACGTCGGTGCGGCCTCGATATGGCGTACATCAACACCTCGACGACCATCGCGAACGAGGCACTCTATCTAAACCCCATCCTGGTTCGTGGCGCTTCCGTCACGGGCGTCAACAAATATCGCGCCTGGCCTTCGTTCAATGCGAACACCTCAATACCATTCAACGGCTGGGAGACGTGGACACGCAAGAGCCAAGACATCAATGCGAGACATCCTGAGTTCGTGCCGGCGCGGCACGACGATGAACCGGTACAGGAGATGGTCAGACGAATGCTGGCACGGATCGAAAGCGGGACCATGAAGGAGCTGCGCCCCGAGCCCTAGCCGTTGCTGCCGCAATTTGGCCAAAGAGATTCACCAACTGTGAATGCTTCTTCCAGCCATAGGGCTGCGGGCGGGAAAGCGCCTCCTTTCGTGACCACCACGCCGGCTTTTCGAGCCGCGCATGTTGGGCGTCTTCATATTTAACGGGCTTTTGATTTGGCCCCTGAAAAGGTCCACCGATGTCTGCAGTTTCCGAACTCACGCCACAAATGCAGGGCTATGTCGGCGAATTCATGGACCCGGACAACCTCGGCTGGTTGCCATACGTCATGTATTTCCACCCGACCAATTTCAGGACGGATATAGTGTCCACGGATGACTCCGGATTTCGGTACAGCGAAGCCCGCAACGCTCGATACTCCGCCACGACGCTAAACACAGAGGATCCGGTTCGTCTGCTCGTGGGCAGCTCCACTGTGTTCGGCACTGGGGCCACCGCCGATCGGCATACCCTCTCATCGCGGCTCACGGAAAACGATCCCCGGCCGGAGCGGTGGATAAACTTCGGCGGGCGCGCTTTCAACTCCATGCAGGAGCTCTTCCAGTTTCTGCTCTATCGCCACCGGCTGCCGCCCGTGAAGGAAGTCGTTATTTTCTCCGGGCTCAATGATCTCGTGCTGTCCGGGCTTCCATCGAATTTGCGTGGAGAGCACGGCGGGTTTTTCTTCAGCCAACAGTTCTTCGATCGCCTGACCGGTACCCGGGCGACCGGCCTGCCGTGGTTCAAAAAGGGCGGTCAGCGCGCAATGTCAGGGACTGTCCTCCCGGTCGACGAGCAGGTCATCTACACCTCCGACTTAATCTTACGGCATTTGAACTCGTGGCGAATGCTATGCGACGCGCTGGGTGCCCGACTGACCTATGTGCTTCAGCCCCTAGCAAACTGGGTTCGTCCCACCGGCTCTGTCGAGGAGCAGGCCATCTTCGCCGAGCTCGATACCCAAGGCTCGTTCCGAGAGACATACCGAGACGTTTGCTCTGTAGAGACTCATCGCCTGTTCAGTGAACACCTGCAGCTAGGCATGAAAGAAATGGGGGTCAGGTTCATCAACTTTACATCAGTGCTGGCGCAAGCCGCTCGACCTGATCAGTGGCTCTTTGTCGATCGCATTCACCTTACTGACGAGGGCTCTGACGTGGTGGCAAAACTTCTTCTCCGTGAATTGAATCAAGGAAATCTGACATGAAAACCATATGGCGTTCTTTTCTTCGGCTTTTGGGGATCGAGAGCAAAAAAAGCGACAAGCGGAAGGACGCTTCAATTTACCCCATGTTTTGAGACAGCCGTTACGCATCGATTCAAAAACGGAGCCTCGTGATCTATCTGGGCCCCGCTAAAGGGAAACATACTGAACGTGAAGGCGAACGATGACCTCATCGACCAAATCGACCACTGGCCCGCCATGTCGGCGTTAGGGCGTCGGCGGCCGTCAATGACATGGACGGTGACCGCCACGGGACTCGGGTTCGCGGTCGTGCAACTTGACGTGACCATCGTAAATGTCGCGCTCAAACAACTCGGCGTGGCTCTCGACAGCCCTCTTGACGGGCTGCAATGGGTCGTGGATGCCTACACTCTGGCGTTCGCCGTGCTGTTGCTGTCGGCTGGTACCGTGGCCGACCGCTTCGGCGCCAAACGGGCCTACCTGATCGGCTTCGCCGTATTCGGTCTGGGATCGTCTGCGTGCGGCATGGCAACCTCGGTTGCTCAATTGGTTGCCGCTCGAGCGGTACAGGGGTTAGGCGCCGCGCTGCTGGTCCCGCCTTCACTCGCTTTGCTCAACCATGCCTGCGCCCACGACCGAAAGCTGCGCGCGCGCGCCATAGCCTTGTGGACGGCCGCCGGGAGCGGGTCGATTGCTGTGGGCCCTGTGGTCGGCGGCATCCTGCTTGATAGCTTCGGATGGCGAAGCATATTTCTCGCGAACCTGCCGCTATGCGCTCTGGGCATCGGCATGACCTGGCGTCTTACGGAGACGCTGCGCACAACCCGCCCGCTCGATCTTCCAGGCCAGCTGTTGGCCGTGCTGGCGTTGACCAGCCTTTGTGGGGCCACGATCGAGGCAGGGGCGCAAGGATGGGGGCATCCGGCCGTACTGAGCGGCTTCTGCCTCGCGTTCGCCAGTGCGGTGTCCTTCGTGTTCGTCGAAGCGCGGGCAACGCATCCCATGTTGCCGCTGCGTTTCTTCCGCCTGCCGCATTTTAGTCAGGCCGTGCTGCTAGGTATGGCGGTGAATCTTACCTATTACGGCCTCGTGTTCGTCTTGAGCCTTTATCTGCAGCACGTCAGGAGCTACAGCGTCATGCAGGCCGGCCTTGCGTTCGTTCCACTGACTGCGACATCTGTCATTGCCAACCTCGTCAGCGGCTGGCTGAACAGCCGCTTTGGTGCACGGTTGCCAATGCTGCTCGGCTGCGCGCTGGGGGCTTTCGGCTACGGTCTCCTAGTGCGGCTCGACGCCGGAAGCTCCTATCTGTCAATGATCGTGCCGTTTCTGCTAATTCCCGGCGGAGCGGCGCTCGTGGTACCGGCGATGACAGCGACCATCTTATCCAGCGTAGAACCGACGTGGTCAGGCACAGCATCAGCGGTGCTCAACGCTGCGCGTCAAGCCGCGGGCGCGATCGGCGTGGCGGTGTTTGGAAGCCTCATCGCAGGCGGCGACGATCACATCGTCCCCGGGCTCCGCATTGCCGCGTCCGCCTCGGTCATCCTGCTCGCATCCGCCTGGATCATGGTCTGGCAGGGTATTCGTCGTGAGTATGGCTCGGACCCTTCCGCCTCCATTGGCGGCGCTACGAACGGCCAAACCGGACCCCAGCGGGGTCGGCCGTGAACTCCCTCAAAAACCTTTGTTAACGGTATTGCACAAATGTGGCGGGACATCTACACACTGAGCCTGAACCCCGAACTGTTTGTCGAATCGAGCAACCTTCGGGACCTGATCGATCGCACGGGTTTGGGGAACTTTGAGACCGGTCCAACCAGGGCGAGCCACGACGTCGATGCCCTGTGCGATGTGCTCACTGGCAGGGCCCGCGACAGCGAGGTCTTGCTTAGGGCGACGGTCGAGTCAATGTGCGATGACGACCGGACGAAGCGCGCGATCCATTGCACGATTGCCCACAGCGCTCCCCTTGCGTCTGTGCTTGGCCGATGGTTACAGGGGCTGAGCCGCCCGGGCAATTTCGAGGACGACGTCCAACTGAAATCACTGGCGTTGCTCGCGGACGATGTGGGCGTCGGCCTGGCCGAAATGTCGAGGACAGACGGTTTCCGCCATCTTGCCCGAAAGGCCGGCCTCGTAACCGCAGCAGGCCGCCCCCACGACATCGCGGCAGACCGGGAACTCAGCGATGGTGTCTTTCGGTTTCCGGCCATCATGCTCGCGCTGAGCCGTTGCAGCGAAGCGTTCGAACCGGAGATCGCCGGCGTCGATTATGCGCTGCGCACGATCGGATTGTTGCCAGTCTGGCGTGTCCTCGCTCATCACCTTCCCGGGCCCCATTGGAGGCGCCTGAATTTATCCGCGTCCCAAACTGACGCTCTGCCGTCTGGACATACGCCGCTCTCCCTCTCGCGCCACATTCTCGATTATCACGCCTCTCGAAGGGAACGGCGGGCGCGTGTCATGGAAGGGATACTGTGGGTGATCAATGCCGTGACGGCAGACACGGATGACTTTGTCGCTGCCCTCAAACACGTAGACGACCCAACGCTTGCAATGGAGAGGCTAATACAGGGGCGTGCACGCGAGGCGGCCATCTACCATCAGGGGTTCGATCTCGAGGGCAAGCCGCTGAGCCAGTGGTTTACTGAGGCGATCGAAGATCCGCGTCCGCTGATCGATGCAATCGCGAGAAGCCGCCTGATCCGACGCGGCGACCCGGAGCGCAGTCCCCTGCTCGGTTCCCTACTCTCGTCGCAAGGCCGCATGTTTCGAATTTTCGAGCCCGACGACATCGCGGTGATTCGGCGATGGATCTTGTCTTTGGTGCCGGCACCATCTTCGATCAAACCAGCGTCGCCGTTGGCGATAACGCCTGTGCACCAACAGTCCATCAAATGTGGCGATCTCATGCTCGGTGCGGTGCCCTCCAATATTCGGGAGGCCTACCATCTTCTGCAGGGACGCGCGCTACCGCCGAGGACGCGTCGCTTCGCGCTGGAATACGCCCAGTTCTGGCTGGGCGCTGCACGCAGGTCCATTGGGTTGTCAAAACGTTCCCTGCCGGAGACGTGGCAACACGGCCTCCTCAGGGCGTGGCTTCTCGACACCCATGCGTCACACGACGAGGCCTTTCAACGGACGAAAACGCAATCGATGCCAAGTCGCGAGCAGCTCGTGGAAGAGACAGTGCAGTTGGCTCCGCTGACCTTGATCGATGGCGCCTGGCTGCAAGGCTTCAGCGAGGTGGATTACGCGTCGGATAGGGTTGGTTCTCCGCTCTTCCGCATCTTTTGGGACGAGCTAGGTAACGGCAACCTGTCCATCAACCATCCACGGATTTATCGCGCCCTGCTGTTATCGATGGACATCGATCTTCCGCCGACGGGGTCGCCACAATTTCCATACGACCCACGTTTGCGTAGCGAGTCTCTGAGGCTCCCTGTCTTCTGGCTGTGTCTGGGAAAACTACCCGTCACACTTCGGCCAGAAATACTCGGCCTCAATCTGGCAATGGAGCTTTCCGGGGTGGGTGGCAGCTACCGGTCGGCGCGCCAAATCTTGAAGCACTACGGTTTTTCGACGCAGTTCGTCGATATGCACAACACGATCGACAACGTCTCTACCGGCCACTCTGCATGGGCGGCGGATGCTATCGACGCCCATATGGCGCTTGCGTCGCAATTCGTTGACCCGGATGAGGAATGGGAACGTATCCGCGCTGGATTCGAAGCCCTGTCCCCTGTTACGGGTCGCAGTAGCGAACTCGATTTCTTCAAACAACAGAAGCGCCCTTGGCGAGCCATGGTAGCGCGGGAGCCCTCATATGTCTAAAGCCCATCTCGGAGTCTCCGCCTATTATCACGACAGTGCCGCCGCATTGATCGTGGATGGTGTTCCCGTCGCCGCCGCCCAGGAGGAGCGCTTCACACGCAAGCGTCACGACAGTGCATTTCCAAGGAATGCCATACGCTATTGCCTCGAAGCCACGGGCTTGCAGCTTTCGGACCTTGCTTCGATCACTTACTACGAACAGTCGGAAGTAAAGTTCCGGCGAATGCTGTCCTCATTCGCGAGCGCCGGTCCCGGTGGTTTTCGCACGTTTACCCGGGTTCTCCCAAAATGGCTCCAGTGGAAGCGCCGCGTCCTGCTGACCGTGGACCGTGAGCTAGATCAGCTAGGCCTTGGGCGAGGGCCGCGCGCGATCGCCATTCCGCATCACCGTTCACACGCTGCCTCGGCGTTCTTCGCGTCGCCATTCAACCAAGCCGCGGTTGTCTGTATCGACGGCGTCGGAGAATGGCAAACTACGACGGTCTGGCGCGGCGACCATGACCAGCTCGAACTCGTAGATTCGATCTCATATCCGCATTCGCTGGGACTGTTGTACTCCGCCTTCACTGAATTCTGCGGATTCAAAGTGGACTCTGGCGAATACAAGCTCATGGGGCTCGCGCCCTACGGGGAGCCGCGCTACGCGAGCCTCATTGTCGACCAGATTGTGCGCCTTCGCGACGACGGCTCATTTTCACTAAATCTGGACTGCTTCGAGTTCCTGCGCGGACACCGTATGACGGGGCCGGCCTTCGAACGCCTGTTCGACGGCCCCGCCCGATCGCCCGAAGCACCGCTAACTCAGCGGGAATGCGACCTTGCGGCTTCGATACAGGTCGTTACGGATCAAGCAGTTCTAGGGCTCGTCAAGGCGGCCAAGACGATGACCGGTATGTCCAATCTCTGCCTCGCTGGGGGCGTCGCACTGAATTGCGTCTCCAACGGCGGTATCGATCGGTCCGGACTCTTCAAGAGGCTATGGGTACAGCCAGCCGCAGGGGATGCCGGGTGCGCTCTCGGCGCGGCGCTAGACACGTCGATCAGACTGGATGGCCGCCCTCCGGTGAATAGCGACGACGCGATGAGTGGCGCCTATCTCGGGCCTCAGTTCTCCGATGAGGCCATCGTCGCCTTTCTGGAATCACACGGGCATCGCTATGTGCAACTTCCGGAAGCCCCGTTGCTCGACACAGTCGTCTCGGCACTGGACGCCGGAAAGGTGGTGGGGTGGTTTCAGGGAAGAATGGAGTTCGGCCCCCGCGCCCTTGGCGCTCGCTCAATCCTTGGCGATCCGAGGAACGCCAACATGCAGCGAACCATGAATCTCAAGATCAAATACCGGGAATCGTTTCGTCCATTCGCTCCGTCCGTGCTGAAGGAAGATTCGCACGCCTATTTTTCGATGGAGAACGAGAGCCCCTACATGCTGGTCGTGGCTCCGGTGACTGCTGCCATTCGAGAAGAAGGCGCACCGCGCCGCTCACTGGGTTGCATCAATGACATCCGATCGGACCTTCCTGCCATCACGCACGTCGACTTCTCGGCGCGCGTGCAAACGGTGACTGAATCCCGCAATAGCCGCTATGCCCGCCTTCTCAAGGCGTTCCGCGCACGTACAGGCTGCTCCGTGCTGGTGAACACGTCGTTCAACGTACGGGGCGAGCCCATTGTGTGCACACCCGAGGAGGCATTTCGCTGTTTCATGCGCACCGAGATCGATGTTCTGGTGCTCGGCTCCTGCGTCTTATTTAAATCCGAGCAGGGCGCCTTGTCCGAGACGACCGACTGGCGCGCAGAAATTCCCCTCGACTAGACGATGGAGGCCATACGACATGCATCGAGTGATCACACTACTTCTGTTTAGCTTTGTTCTTCTCCCCGTCTGGGCGTGGCGGCGGCTGGCCGGGAGCTCGCGTTTCGGTCGACGGTTTCATGCCCGCGACTCGACCTGGGATCGGCAAGCGATCTCGCGCGTTCTTCCAGCCAATACACAAACGGGGAAAGACCGTCGCCATGGGAACGCAACGTCAAACGTCCAGCCCTTTTCGGTTCGATGCGACGCGCGAGGCGTGAGTCATCCGATGGCACCGGGCGCGCAAACACATAAATGAAAATGGGGAAAAACGGCATGTTTAGCAGTATCACAAAACGACCGACGCGTTGGTCACTAGCACCGTGGACGGCTATCGTTCTCAATCTGGCCGCACATTGCATGCCAGCGACGGCAGGCGAATCGCCAACAGCGCGCTGCGCAAAGCTGCGTCAGGCCGCTATACCCGACACACGAATCGAGCTCGCTCATACCTTGCCGTCCCGCACCCGTTTTACAAACGTGGATGGAAGCATCACTACGACCCAGGTGTCCTTATGCCGTGTTGTGGCGACAGTATCGACTGAGCCAAAGCAGAAACTCGGCATCGAAGTGTGGATGCCACTGGACTGGAACGGTCGTTTGCTTGGGGCCGGCAAGAGCGGATTCGGCGGCTTTATCGACTACCGTGCATTAACAACAGGGACAGGGCGCGGCTTTGCCACGGTAAGTGGAGACACGGGATATAAAGGGAGTGGATCTGGAGAGCCGGGAAAGCGCCTCGATTGGGCTGCCGATCCAACCTCTCTGAGCAACTGGGCCCATCTCTCCGTTCATTCGATGACAGTCGCAGCCAAGGCAATCATGAATGCCTACTACGGCCGTGGCCCGGAGTACTCCTACTTCAGCGGTTGCGGCGGCGTCGAAGCGATGCAGGAGGTCCAGAACTTTTCGTCAGATTACGACGGGGTCGACGCTCGGTCGCCTGGCATTTACTACGGCCAATTGATGGAGAGCTTTTTGTGGGGCGCCATGCTTCCCGCGCGTCAACCTGATGCCCGGTTGACGAAGGATGCGCTTGCCCTGCTCAATCGCGCGGCATTGAGAAGTTGCGGTGGAACACCAGGACTCGAGAACGGCTTTCTCGACGATCCTTCTCAATGTCATTTCGATCCAGCTCAATTGCAATGCAAGGGTAGGGACGACGGCAGCGGGTGCCTGAGCGCAAAACAGGTGGAGGAGGCCAAGCGGCTCTATTCCCCCGTTCGAAACTCCGTGACCGGGGAGGTGATCTACCCAGGTTTTGCGCCTGGTAGCGAAAGCGGCTGGGAGGCGATTCAAAGCCATCTCGCGGTCTACTACGCTCAACCTTTGCTGGCCAGCGCGGTGTTCGGAAATCCGGAGTGGGACTGGACGACGTTCGACTTTGGCGCGGACGCGTCGCGGGTCGATAAAGGCCTCTCGTCAATCGTCAATGCTACGAACCCCGATATCTCAGCTTTCACCGCACGTGGCGGAAAGCTGATCATAACGCAGGGATGGGCCGATGCCACGAATGCCCCGACCCGCCCGATCGACTATTTCAATGCCGTCGCGGCGCGTAAAGGTGGCGTAGCCAAGGCCCAGCAGTCTCTGCTTTTAGTCATGGTGCCCGGCATGGGGCATTGCGGCTTCGGACCAGGACCAACAACGCTGGGCGGCTCCTCCCCTCCCACACAATATAGCCCTGACCGCGACGTGATCAGTGCCCTGCAGGCCTGGGTCGAGCACGGCAAGAGGCCCACGCACTTCGTCGCCACAAAATATGCCGATGACAGGCCGGAGGCAGGTGTCCGCTTCGAACGCCCGGCGTGCGTTTATCCAGCGTCTCTGCACTATAACGGCGCGGGAGACCGACGTCTCGCCAGCAGTTTCGAGTGTGTTCCGCCAGCTGAGCAGGTCAGAACATCGACGAACTTATCTCCCGTTCCTGGTGGCTGAACAGAACCAATGTGTTGGGAGCAGCGCGAGCACGTCGTCCTCAAACGTACGCAAGGAAAACACCGTGAATCTATGTCTAGTTCCAATTGATTCGCCAGTTCGACCAGAACTGGAACAACCATTGAGCCAGAACGACTACGTAAAGAAGATCCTCACGGCACGGGTCTACGACGTCGCTGTCGAGACCAGCCTCGACTCAGCGCGCAATCTCTCGGCGCGCGTCGGCAATTCCGTGTTGCTCAAGCGCGAGGACAACCAGCCTGTCTTCTCTTTCAAGCTTCGAGGGGCGTACAACAAGATGGTGCACATGCCGCTGGACGTGCTAGCGCGCGGAGTCATCACCGCCTCGGCGGGGAATCATGCCCAAGGGGTCGCCTATGCGGCAGCCCGCCTCAACGTCGCTGCCACTATCGTCGTGCCGGTCACGACTCCACGCGTCAAAATCGATGCTGTGCGGCTGCACGGAGGGCCGACGGTCGAGATCATCCAAGCTGGGGAGTCATACAGCGACGCCTATGCGTACGCGGCGAAACTGCAAGAGCGGCGTGGATTAACCTTTGTTCATCCTTTCGATGATCCAGAGGTGATCGCTGGGCAGGGTACGGTGGCCATGGAAATTCTCCGACAGCACCAAGGGCCGATTCACACGATCTTCGTACCGATCGGCGGCGGGGGACTGGCAGCGGGCGTGGCGACCTACGTAAAAGCCGTGCGCCCCGGAATCAAAGTGATCGGCGTACAGACCGTTGATTCCAGCGCTATGGCGCGTTCGATGGCTACCGGGCATCGTGTAGCATTGACGGAAGTCGGCCTGTTCTCGGACAGCACGGCGGTCAAGCTAGTCGGAGCAGAAACGTACCGTTTGTGCACGGCCTATCTCGATGAAGTGATCACTGTCGATACCGACGCGCTGTGTGCGGCGATCAAAGACGTGTTCCTAGACACGCGCAGCGTGCTTGAGCCTGCGGGCGCGCTAAGCGTGGCCGGCATGAAGCGATACGCGGAGCGTGAGGGCCTTGTGGGAGAGACACTCATTGCGATTACCTCCGGCGCCAACATGAACTTCGATCGCTTGCGCTTCGTCGCCGAACGCGCGGAGGTCGGGGAAGAGCGCGAGGCACTGTTCGCAGTGACGATACCAGAGGCGCGCGGTAGCTTCAGACACATGTGCGAACTAATCGGCGCGCGCAACGTAACCGAGTTCAATTACCGTATCGCCGATGAATCTACCGCTCATGTTTTCGTTGGTGTGCAGATTTCCCAGCGCGGCGAATCGGCCGAGATCGCCCGGACGTTTAGAGAACATGGTTTCGCGGCCATCGATCTAACCGGCGACGAACTTGCCAAGCTGCATGTACGCTACATGATCGGTGGCCGTTCACCGCTTGCGGAGAATGAGCGCCTGTTTCGCTTGGAGTTTCCGGAGCGGCCGGGCGCGCTGATGAAGTTCCTTTCGACATTGGCGACAAACTGGAACATCAGCTTGTTCCACTACCGACACCATGGTGCCGATTCCGGCTCGATCCTGGTCGGCTTGCAGGTGCCGCAAACCGACCAAGCGGAATTTGGCCATTTTCTCGGGGCGCTCGGCTACCCATTATTGGAGGAGAGCCAGAATACGGTGTACCGTTTGTTCCTTTAAGGAGACACTGATCTATGCACACGGGTGTGGTTTGGATAAGGAAAGATTCAGGCCATCAGACCGAGTGAAACCGACACGTAGGTCCCTGCGCTTCAGCCGCAATTGTCCCAAGCCATTGAATGCATTGCCACAATGCGATTTTTAAATCAGTGTTTCCCCGAGCGCCAGGGATGAGCAAATCATGGGCGCTTGGAAGACAATCCCTAGTCCCACCATCGATGGCATTCAGCCGTTTGCCTTGATGTAGCTGGAACGGATCCTAGCCTTGGAGCTGCGACACCTCCGCTATTTTGTTGCCGTGGCCGAAGAACTCCACTTCGCCCGCGCGGCCGAACGTCTGCACATCGAGCAGTCGCCGCTCTCGCGCGCTATCAAGGAACTGGAACACGCCCTGAGCGCTCAGTTGTTCGAGCGTACCACACGCAGCACCCGCCTGACTTGGGCTGGGCAGGTTTTTCTGGAGGATGTCCGGCGCGTCTTCATAACAATTGATCAAGCCAAGGCGAGCGTCAAAGCGGCCGCCACCGGCTATCGCGGCATTCTGCGTATCGCGCTGTCTGATAACGTCGCTCAGCCACGGCTTGCCGCAGTACTAGCCCAATGCCGGGAAGAAGAACCGGAGGTGGAAATCCGCCTGTTTGAAAAACCGCTCTCGCAGCAGGTGAAGGGCTTGCGCAGTGGTTTGTACGACGCGGGTTTCGCGCAGTTCGACGATGTGGGTCAAGGCATCATCGCCGAGCCGGTATGGAGCGACGCGCTCGTCGTCGCCGTTCCCGCACGTCATCCGCTGCTGGCGCACAAACGCATCCCACTGGAAGAAGTGTTGCGATATCCCCTGGTGCTGTGCCAGCCGGAAAGCTGCGAAGGCTACTGCCGGCAAATCGAGGGCGTATTGCGTGCCGCGAATACGCAACCCATCGTGGCGGAGCATGTTGCCACCCTCGATTTGATGATAACACTGGTGGCTGCGGGCTACGGCCTGGGCTTGGCCAGCGCCTCGCACCTCCCCGTATGCCGCCACCAGGAAGTCGTCGCGCGCCCATTGGCCGGGCGCTCGCCGAGGCTGACCACTTACTTGCTGCGGCCCGACGTGGATCCATCCGACCAGTTGAGTCGTTTTATCGACCGAGCCAATCCGGCCAAACCACTGGCACGCGACAACCCAACATGACGCGCCGGGTTTCATCGTGCCAAAGCCTGGGAGGACAAAAGATGAAGCACATAATAATTATTACAGCCGCCGCACTCACCGCATGCGGGCAGCCCGTCCCCACGGATACCGCCGAATCGCTGGTCGCCAATCCGGAACGGCTCAAGGAGGTGCGGCGTCTGTGCAAGGAGGACCACTCAAAGATGGGCGATGCCACTTGCAACGCCGCGGCCGAGGCCTTCCGCCGACGTTTCATGGGTGACGGCAAAGGCAAGTACACACCGCAGCCAGCTCCGCAAGACTGACCCGCGATCGCGCCGCCGCATCCCGTCTCGATCGGAAGAATCCGATAGAGACGAGTTCGTGCGCCTGCTCGTTGGCATCCGAATGTATTTTTCCGGAGGACCGCCATACACGCCGAAACGCGCTGCCCTTTGCCACTGACCCATCGATTTCTACGGTGCATGAAATCTTGTTTTCTCCGTCTCCGCTATCCCGATAACGGTCTTTGACCGGCACTGATTCGACACCCAATCTGACGCATGCGGCACGTGCTTGTCCGCGTCTTGTTTGGAGTGCGCTTCAGGAGGTCGTGATGCAGGGAACCAGTGTGCTGTTCGGTCAGATCCTGGCGGTGTTCGGGATCGTGATCGCGGGAACCTGGGGTGCCACCCAGTGGACCGCCGCGCAACTGGGCTACCAGCTACGCCTTGGTGCGCCGTGGTTCGACCTGCTGGGAACGCCCGTCTATCACCCATGGCGGCTGTTCGAATGGTGGTACTTCTTCGACGCCTATGCGCCCGACATTTTCCTGCGCGGCGGTGCCATCGCGGCGTGCAGCGGCTTCGCCGGCGCCATTGCGGCCATCGCCATGTCGGTGTGGCGCGCACGGCAATCCAAGCTGGTCACGACCTACGGTTCGGCACGCTGGGCACTCCCCGCTGAAATCCAGCGTTCCGGCCTGACCGAACCCGTCGGGGTTTTCCTCGGCCGCAAGGACGGCGACTACCTTCGCCATGAAGGCCCCGAGCATGTGATGGCCTTCGCGCCCACCCGCTCCGGCAAGGGTGTAGGCCTGGTCATCCCCACCCTGCTCTCCTGGCCCGGCTCTACCGTCATCCACGACATCAAGGGCGAAAACTGGAACTTGACCGCCGGCTGGCGCTCGCGCTTCTCGCACTGCCTGCTGTTCAACCCGACCGATGCGAAATCGGCCGCCTACAACCCGCTGCTCGAAGTGCGGCGCGGCATGCACGAAGTACGCGACGTGCAGAACATCGCCGACATCCTGGTCGACCCAGAAGGTGCGCTTGAGCGGCGCAACCACTGGGAGAAAACCTCGCATGCCCTGCTGGTCGGCGCGATCCTGCATGTGCTCTACGCCAGCGAGGACAAGACGCTGCGCGGCGTCGCCAACTTCCTGTCCGATCCGGCCTCACCCTTCGAGCTGACGCTGCATCGGATGATGACCACAACCCATCTCGGCGATGCACCGCATCCCGTGGTCGCATCAGCCGCACGCGAGGTGCTCAACAAGAGCGACAACGAACGCTCGGGCGTGCTGTCCACTGCGATGAGTTTCCTCGGCCTGTACCGCGATCCCACGGTAGCCGAAGTGACCTCACGCTGCGACTGGCGTATCGCCGACCTGATCGATGCCGATCATCCGGTGTCGCTGTACCTGGTGGTGCCACCCTCGGACATCAGCCGCACCAAGCCGTTGATCCGGCTGATCCTCAACCAGATCGGACGGCGCCTCACCGAATCGCTCGACGGCAGCGATGGCATCGCCCGCCGCCACACGTTGCTGCTGATGCTGGACGAGTTTCCTGCGCTGGGTCGGCTGGATTTCTTCGAGTCGGCGCTGGCCTTCATGGCGGGCTACGGCCTGCGCGCCTTCCTGATCGCGCAGTCGCTCAACCAGATCGACAAGGCCTACGGGCAGAACCATTCTATCCTCGACAACTGCCACGTACGCATCACGTTCGCCACCAACGACGAACGCACCGCCAAGCGCATTTCGGAAGCCTTGGGCACCGCCACCGAACTGCGTGCACAGCGCAACTACGCGGGCCACCGGCTGGCACCGTGGCTCGGTCACCTGATGGTATCGCGGCAGGAAACCGCACGGCCGCTGCTCACGCCCGGCGAAGTCATGCAGTTGCCGCCCGATGACGAGGTGGTGATGGTGTCCGGCCATCCCCCGATCAAGGCCCAGAAAATTCGCTACTACCTGGATGCGAATTTCAAGACGCGCATCCAGGCGCCACCCCAACTTGCGCTGGGTCACTATGCCGATGGTCCGGCGCCACGGTCCGACGACTGGAGCGGACGGGCTATCCCCGACGCACCGATTCCTGGTCTGATCTTCCCCGCACACGGTGAGGCCATCGACGACGGTGGTCACCAGCAGCAGCCGGAACTGGCCGAAGTCTCGGTCACACCGGAGCCCGAACACGCGGCAGACGATCTGATTCTCCTCGATGACGACGACCTGCCGCTGCCCTTGCCCGCCCAGCTCGATCCGCGCCTGCAACGTACGGCGCGGCTGGCGGCGCTGGATCCTGACGACGGGATCGCGCTATGAGCCGCACCCGCCTGAACCTCTTCATCGAACCCGAGCACGCCAGGCGGCTCGACGAACTGGCGACCATGAAGGGCTTGTCCAAGTCATCGATCGTCGCCGCCGCGCTGGCTTCGTTCCTGTCACCGGATTCCGGCGACCAGCGCGAGGCCGCCATCGCCAAACGGCTGGACCGGCTGTCGCGCCAGCTGGACAAACTGGAACGCGACCAGAACATCCTGATCGAGACGCTGGCGCTGTATGTACGCTACTTCCTCATTGTCAGCACGCCGGTGCCGGAAGCGCATCAGGAAGCGGCACGCGCCCAGGGCCGTGCGCGCTTCGAGCAGTTCATCGAACAGCTCGGCCGGCACCTGCTGCGCGGACGCAGCCTGGTCAAGGATGTGGTCGAGGAAATCCAGCCCGATCAGAGCCAGCTCTTCACCCACGACAAAACCAACCCGAGCGAAGCGCCTGCCGACGACGAATCAGGAGCAGTCCCATCATGAGCTGCGTACTGCGTGATCATGACGTGTCGGTCTCGCTGGCGCAGGAGCGTCGCGTGCGCATGCTGCGCACGGCCATGGGGCCAGACATCGCCAGGGCTTTGGATGACCCCGACGTAGTGGAGGTCATGCTGAACCCGGACGGTTTGCTGTGGGTGGACCGGCTGGGCAGCGGCCGCGAACCGCTGGGCATCCGCCTCACCCCGACCGATGGCGAACGCATCATCCGCCTGGTCGCAGCGCATGTGTGCGCCGAAGTGCATGCGGGCAAGCCGCTGCTGTCAGCCGAGTTGCCGGAGACGGGCGAACGTTTCGAGGGTGCGCTGCCACCGGTGACGCCGGGGCCGGTCTTCGCGATGCGTAAGCGCGCGGTCGGCCTGATCCGGCTCGACGCCTACGTGGCCGACGGCATCCTGACAAACGTTCAGGCCGCATTCCTGCGCACCGCGGTGCGCGAACGCCAGAACATCCTGATCACAGGCGGCACCAGCACCGGAAAGACGACGCTGGCGAACGCCCTGCTCGACGAAATCGCCGCCATCGGTGACCGCGTGATCGTGCTGGAGGACACGGTGGAGCTGCAATGCACGGCACGCGACCACGTCCCGCTGCGCACCCGCGCGGGTGTCGTGACCATGGCCGAGCTGGTGCGCTCGACGCTGCGGCTGCGCCCGGACCGCATCGTCGTCGGTGAAGTGCGCGGCGCCGAAGCGCTGGACCTGCTCAAGGCATGGGGCACCGGCCATCCAGGCGGCATCGCCACCGTCCATGCCGGTTCCACCGCAGGCGCGCTGCTGCGGCTGGAACAGCTGATTCTCGAAGTCGCGGTGACGCCACCGCGTGCGCTGATCGCGGAAGCGGTCAACGTCATCGTCTACATCGCCGGACGCGGCCATGCACGCCGCGTGCAGGAAATCGCCTGTGTCACCGGCTTCGACAGTCACGGCTACCAGCTCAGTAGCGAGCTGATGCCGTTCTTCCCATCCCTTTCCTCAACCCCTGGAGAACCGTCATGACGACTTCACGTATTTCCGTAAAACCTGCCTTGCAGTTCGTAGCCCTCGCCGCATTGTTGCTGGCCATCGCCATTCCCGCACACGCCGCAGGCTCGAACATGCCATGGGAAGCGCCGTTGCAATCCCTGCTGGACTCGATCCAGGGGCCGGTGGCCAGGATCATCGCGGTGATCATCATCATTACCACCGGCTTGACGCTGGCGTTCGGCGACACCAGCGGAGGCTTTCGCAAGCTGGTGCAGATCGTGTTCGGCCTGTCGATCGCGTTCGCCGCATCGTCGTTCTTCCTGACCTTCTTCAGCTTCACGGGTGGAGCGGTGATCGCATGAACGCGGCTGGCATGAATGCGCCAACCACTAATACAGCGAGCTTCGCGAATGGCTTCGAGATTCCGCTGCATCGCTCGCTGACCGAACCGATTCTGCTGGGTGGCGCGCCGCGCACCGTGGCGATTGCCAACGGCACGCTGGCCGCGGCCGTTGGGCTCGGGCTGCAACTCTGGTTGCCCGGCATGGTGCTGTGGATCGTCGGGCACTCGCTGGCCGTGTGGGGCGCGCGAGTGGATGCGCAGTTCATGGCGGTCTTCGCTCGGCACATCAAGCACCGGCAGTTGCTGGACGTGTGAGGACGACCCCATGATGCACCTCGCCGAATACCGCAAGCGCCCCGCGTTACTGGCCGACTGGCTGCCCTGGGCCGGACTGGTCGCGCCCGGCGTCGTGTTGAACAAGGATGGTTCGTTTCAGCGCACGGCACGCTTTCGCGGGCCGGATCTGGACAGCGCGACACAGGGCGAACTGGTCGCGACCTCGGCGCGGCTGAACAATGCGCTGCGCCGGCTTGGTTCGGGCTGGGCACTGTTCGTCGAGGCCGATCGGCGCGAAGCGGCGGACTATCCGGATTCCACGTTCCCCGAGCCACTGTCCTGGCTGGTCGATGAAGAGCGCCGCGCCGCGTTCGAGGAGGCCGATAGCCACTTCGAGAGCGCGTACCACCTGACGCTGCTGTACCTGCCACCCGAGGAATCGACGGCCCGCGCCGCGAAGCTGCTGTACGAGAACAGCAAGGTCGAAGGCGTGGATTGGCGCGAGCGGCTGGAGGGCTTCGTGTCGGAGACCGAACGCGTCTTCGGCCTGCTTGAAGGGGTGATGCCGGAGATCGCCTGGCTCGACGATGGTCAGACCCTGACCTACCTGCATGCCTGCGTATCCACCCGTCGGCATCCGGTGGCGGTGCCCGAGGTGCCGATGCACCTTGATGCGCTGCTGGCCGATGAGCCATTGACGGGTGGCCTCGCACCGATGCTCGGGAGCCAACATCTGCGCGTGGTGTCAGTGCGTGGCTTCCCGACCTCGACCTGGCCGGGTCTGCTCGACGACCTCAACCGCTTGGGCTTTGCCTACCGCTGGAGCACACGCTTTTTGTGCCTCGACAAGGCCGAGGCCGAGCGCGAGTTGGGACGCTTGCGCCGCCAGTGGTTCGCCAAGCGCAAGAACATCATGGCGCTGCTGCGCGAGACCATCTTTCAGCAGGAGAGCCAGCTGGTCGATTCCGATGC
The DNA here is from genome assembly GCF_035621355.1 of Thiobacillus sp. SCUT-2. Taxonomy (NCBI): domain Bacteria; kingdom Pseudomonadati; phylum Pseudomonadota; class Betaproteobacteria; order Nitrosomonadales; family Thiobacillaceae; genus Thiobacillus; species Thiobacillus sedimenti. The sequence continues at coordinate 1,918,538 of NZ_CP141769.1, forward strand.
GTCGAACAAGGCGTCCGATGCCGATGCCGCTTTGCAGGAACTGGGCAGCGATCAGGTTTCGTTCGGCTACGTCACGGCCACCGTCACCGTGCTCGACTCCGACGCGACCGCTGCCGACGAGAAGCTGCGCGCGGTGGAGCGAACCATTCAGGGCCGTGGCTTCGTGACGATCCCCGAGACCTTGAATGCGGTCGATGCCTGGCTGTCATCGATTCCGGGACACGCCTATGCCAACGTGCGCCAGCCCATCGTCTCGACCCTGAACCTCGCGCACATGATGCCGGTCTCCGCCGTGTGGGCCGGGCAGGAGCGTAATGCGCACCTCGACGGCCCGCCGCTGATCGTGACGCGCACCGATGGCGCGACGCCGTTCCGGCTGGTCACGCACATCGGCGACGTCGGCAACACGCTGGTGGTCGGCCCCATCGGCATGGGCAAATCGGTGTTGCTCGCGACGCTGGCCTTGCAGTTCCGCCGCTATGCCGGATCGCGCATCTTCGCCTTCGACATGGGGCGTTCGATTCGCGCCACCGTGCTGGGGCTCGGCGGCGAGCACTACGACCTGGGCGCGGACGGCGCCATCGCCTTCCAGCCGCTGGCCCGCATCGACCAGGACAGCTACCGGGCGTGGGCGGCCGAGTGGATCCAGGGCCTGTTGATTCACGAAGGCGTGGTTGTCGGGCCGGACGAGAAGGAGTCCGTATGGTCGTCGCTGAACAGTCTCGCCAGCGCGCCGCTCGATCAGCGCACGCTGACCGGATTATCCGTACTGCTGCAATCGAACGCACTGCGCCAAGCGCTGCAACCCTATGTGCTGGGTGGCGCGCACGGCAAGCTACTCGATGCCGATCATGACCGGCTCGGTTTCGCCGACGTGCAAGCGTACGAGATGGAAGAACTGATGCACAGCAAGGCGGCATCGCTGGCGGTACTGCGCTACCTGTTCGCGCGCTTCGAGGAACGCCTCGACGGTGCCCCGACATTGTTGATCCTCGACGAGGCCTGGCTGTTCCTCGACGACCCGGTGTTCGCCGCGCGCATCCGCCAGTGGCTGAAAACGCTGCGCAAGAAGAACGTGTCGGTGATCTTCGCGACGCAGTCGCTGGCGGACATCAAGGATTCCAGCATTGCGCCCGCCATTATCGAGAGCTGCGTGAACCGCATCTTCCTGCCCAATCCGCAGGCGACCGAGCCGCAGATTCGCGTCATCTACGAAGGCTTCGGCCTCAATGCGCGGCAGATCGAGATCGTGGCGCAGGCCCAGCCCAAGCGCGATTACTACTACCAGTCACGACTCGGCAATCGGGTCTTCGATCTGGGGCTCGGGCCGGTGACGCTGGCGTTTGCCGGTGCGGCTAGACCTGAGGACCAGCGCGACATCGACGCCGTTTCCGCGTCGGTGCCGCCTGCGGACTTCGCCGCCGCCTGGCTGCGCCATCGCGGCCTAGCCTGGGCCGCCGACCTGATCCCGTCGTTCCCGTTCGTCCCGTCCGTTCCCAAGGAGAATCCGTCATGAAAAAAACCCTGCTTGCCATCACCGCCGCCATTCTCATGACCGTGATGCCCGCAGCACAGGCGCAATGGGTGGTGATCGATCCGGCCAATCTCGTGCAGAACATCCTGACCGCCGCCCGTACTCTGCAACAGATCAACAACCAGATCCAGCAGCTGCAGAACGAAGCGCAAATGCTGACCAATCAGGCGAGGAACCTGACCAGTCTCCCCTTCAGCGCGCTCAATCAACTGCAATCTGCGCTGTCCGCGACGAACCAGTTGCTGCAGCAGGCGCAGGGGCCGTCATTGAACCTGACGCAGATGGAGACCCAGTTCGCGCAGCTCTATCCCGCTGCCTACACCGCATCGACCCCGGCAAACCAGATGGCGCTCGACGCCAGCCAGCATTGGCAGAACGCACTGGAGGCACTGCGTACCGCGGCCGAGGTGCAGTCGCAGTCGGTACAGAACTTCGCTTCCGACGAGCAGACCTTGAGCGACCTCGTGAACAACAGCCAGTCGGCGGTGGGCGCCTTGCAGGCCACCCAAGCGACGAACCAGTTACTGGCCCTGCAGGCCCGGCAGGCGATCCAGGCGCAACAACTCCAGCTTACGCAAGACCGCGCCGTCGCCCTCGAACAGGCGCGTCAGGTCGCGGTGCATGCGCGTGCCGCCGAGGTACGCAACCGCTTCCATGGCACCGGCACACCTTATACGCCATCTCCCGTCAACTTCTACGGCAACTGAGGAACTCATATGAAAACCATCCTGACCACCCTCGCCTGCACCCTGCTGCTCGCCGCGTGCAACAAGCCGGCACCGACCGACACCGTTGAATCGCTGCTGGCGAACCCTGCGCGCCTGAAGGAAGTCCACGCGCAGTGCAAGGCCGACCACGACAAGGTGGGGGACGCCCTGTGCAACAAGGCGAGTGAGGCCACGCGGCGGCGCTTCATGGGCAGCGGCACGCCATACACGCCAACGCCACCGGCTGCACCCGCTTCTGCACCGAAAGACTGAGTCATGAACAACCTGTCGGTCATCGACCATTTCCTCGATGTCTTCTCGCACTACATCGACTCGGGTTTCGGCCTGCTGCATGGCGAGGTGGCGTTCCTCACCGCCACGCTGGTGGTGATCGACATGACGCTGGCGGGGCTGTTCTGGGCGATGGGCGGCGAAGACGTGATCGGCAGGCTGATCAAGAAGACGCTCTATGTCGGCGCCTTCGCCTTCATCATCGGCAACTTCAACAATCTGGCAGGCATCCTGTTCAATTCGTTTGCCGGACTCGGGATGGTGGCGTCGGGTTCCACGCTGAGCCAGGCACAGTTTCTGCATCCGGGCCACCTGGCCAAGGTCGGCGTCGATGCGGCGCAACCGATCATGGCGCAGATCAGCAACCTTACCGGCTTCCCCGAGGTGTTCGCGAACCTCGATGTCATCTCGGTGCTGTTTCTCGCCTGGCTGGTGGTGATCGTGAGCTTCTTCGTGCTCGCGGTGCAGCTCTTCGTCACGCTGATCGAATTCAAGCTGACCACACTCGCGGGCTTCGTGCTGGTGCCGTTCGCGTTGTGGAACAAGACCGCGTTCCTCGCCGAACGGGTGCTGGGCAATGTGGTGTCGTCTGGCATCAAGGTACTGGTGCTGGCGGTGATCGTCGGCATCGGCACCGGACTGTTTGCACAGTTTCAGACACCGCCCGGCACCGCGCCCTCGATCGACCTGGCGCTGACCATCATGCTCGCTTCGCTGGCGATGCTGGGACTCGGGATCTTCGGGCCGGGGATTGCGACGGGTCTTGTTTCAGGCGCACCGCAGCTCGGCGCCGGTGCGGCGGCCGGCACGGCGCTGGGTGCGGCGGGTCTGGCGGTGGCCGGGGGTGCGGCTATTGCCACCGGGGGTGCGGCGGTAGCGGCCGGTGCACGCATGGTGCCGGGTGCGACACGCGCCGCCATCGGCGGAGCGGCATCGGCCGGACGTGCAAGCAGCGCGATGGCCAGCGGCGCGAAGTCTGCCTACCAGACGGGTGCTGCGGCTTCCGGGTCGGGTGGTGTTCGTGCCGCAGGGGCTGGCCTCGCCAATGTGGCCAGGAGCGGTGCTGGTGCGGTCGGCCAGCGCGTCGCAGCCGGTGCAAAAGCGGTCAAGGACCGCGTGGCGAACTTCGTCGCGGAGGCCGCTGCGCCTGCGGCGGCAGACAGTGCTATCGAATCGGCCGATACGGCCGCAGCCAGCCCCCCTGCGGCAGAGCCTGCCTGGGCCAGCCGAATGCGGCGCAAACAGCAAGTGAGCCATGCAGCCACCACGGCGGCACACACCCTGCGCTCAGGCGATCACGGCGGCGGCGGCGCCAGCCCGAGCCTGCGCGACGATTCGAACCCTTGAAGATCAACTCTAACGGAGATCAGTCCATGCGATTCAAACGACCGCAGGTGCGCTACTCGGACACGCCCGAGCCCGTCACCCCCTATCAGGCCGCCGCGCAGGTTTGGGACCAGCGCATCGGCAGTGCGCGCGTGCAGGCGAAAAACTGGCGGCTGATGGCCTTCGGCTGCCTGTCGCTCGCCTTGCTGATGGCGGGCGGGCTGGTGTGGCGTTCGGCGCAGTCCATCGTCACGCCCTATGTGGTCGAAGTGGCCACCGGCGGTCAGGTGCGTGCAGTCGGCGAAGCGGCCACGCCGTACAAGCCGAACGACGCGCAGATCGCCTACCACCTGGCGCGCTTCCTCACCGACGTGCGCTCGCTGTCGATCGACCCCATCGTGGTGCGGCAGAACTGGCTCGAAGCCTACACCTACACCACGGATACAGGCGCGGCCACGCTGAACGACTATGCACGCAGCAACGATCCGTTCGCGCGCGTAGGACAGGCCTCGACAGCAGTGGAGATCACCAGCGTGGTGCGCGCCAGCCCGTCGTCGTTCCAGGTGCGCTGGATCGAGCGCACCTATGTGAATGGTTCGCTCTCTGGCACCGAGCGCTGGACGGCTGTGCTGTCCATCGTGCTGCAACCGCCGCGCACCGAAGCGCAGCTGCGCAAGAACCCGCTGGGCATTTATGTCAACGGCCTGTCCTGGAGCCGTGAATACGACGCAACCGAAGGAACCCCACATCCATGAAAACCCCAATCCGTCATTCCCTATTGCCACTGATCCTGAGTGCCACCCTGGCAACTCTCACCGGCTGCGCCACGCACGGCAAACCGCCGCCGGACATCACGCTGGACGACCCCATCGCGGCGCACGCGCTGCCGGAGCCGCCCAAGCCCATCGAGGTGGTCGAAGTACCCAAACCCCTGCCGCTACCCGGGCAGTTGAAACCTTTGGGTAATACGCCCGAGGACAAGCCGGTCGCCGAACCACCCGACGGGAAGGCCGATGTGGCGCGCGCCAACGACGAAGCGCGCGTGCCACCGAGCCGAGAGGGCTACATCAACGCGATCCAGGTCTGGCCCTACAGCGATGGCGCGCTGTATCAGCTCTATACGAGTCCCGGTCGTGTCACCGTCATCACCTTGCAGCAGGGCGAGGAACTGGTGACCGTTTCGGCCGGCGACACGGTGCGCTGGATCGTGGGCGACACGACCAGCGGCGCAGGTGCCAGTCTGCGCGTGAACATACTCGTGAAGCCCACGCGCGTCGGCTTGAAGACCAATCTGGTCATCACCACCAACCGCCGTACCTACCTGCTCGAACTGTCGTCGACGCCGCAGGCGTGGATGGCCTCCGTCTCGTGGGATTACCCGAAGGACCGCATGCTGGCGTTACAGAAACGGGCGCAGATGGCCCAAGCGGCGGCGCCGGTGGACTCGGGCTTGTCGCTGCAACAGATCAGGTTCCGCTACGCGATCACCGGCGACAGTCCGCCGTGGAAACCGCTGCGTGCGTTCGATGATGGCGAGCGCGTCTATATCCAGTTCCCCGCCGGCATCGCGCAGGGCGAGCTGCCGCCGCTGTTCGTGATCGGGCAGCAGGGCGATGGCCAGCTCGTCAACTACCGCTTCCGTTCTCCCTACTACGTGGTGGATCGGCTGTTCGGTGCGGCTGAGTTGCGGCTGGGCACGGACAAGGCCGCTGTGGTGCGCATCGAGCGCACCGATGGCGTGGTCAGCACGGCGCGGAGTCATTGAACATGAGCACGCCAGCCACGCCACAATCTCCACCCGACGGGACGAATAAGGTCGACCCGGACACCTTGAGTTTGCGCGCGCCGCCGCGTCCGGTCACGCGGCTCAACCGGCGCATGCTGGTCGTGCTCGCGGGAACACTGGGCGCGATCATCCTGGGGGCTACGCTATGGTCCTTGCAACCGCACCAACGTGATCGCAATCACGCCACCGAGCTGTACAACGTGGATCGCGTCGCGCATACCGATCACCTCGACCAGTTGCCAACGGACTATTCCAAGCTGCCGCTCCCACCAAAACTAGCACCTGTATTGGGCGAGCCGTTGCCGGGTGACCTGGGGCCCGCCATCGTGCATGCGCAGCACAATGCCAACACCGGCGGGTACACCCATCCCGCGCAGTCCGGGCACATGGCGCAGCCAGGCGATGCCGAGGAGGCAGCACGCGCTGCCGTGTTCTTTCGGAGCAGCAGTGCGGTGAAGGCATCACCGTCGCCCACTGCGAGTATGGCCATGCCCGAGTCCGTCTCGGGCAATCAGCCGTTCAATCCGATGGCAGCGGTATCCACACAGCCTGCCGATCCGACGGCGGTGCAGAACCAGCAGGCGCATAAACAGGCCTTCGTCGCCAATGAGGGCGACAGTGTCACCGGCAATTCGGCCAGCCTGCACCCCCCGTCCTCGCCCTACCAGGTGATGGCGGGCACCATTATTCCGGCGGCGCTGGTGACGGGGATCAATTCCGACCTGCCGGGGCAGGTCATCGCCAATGTGACGGAAGCGGTCTACGATACGGCTACGGGTCGTTTCCTGCTGATTCCGCAGGGCTCGCGGCTGATCGGCCGCTACGACAGTCAGGTTTCATTCGGTCAGCGGCGCGTGCTGCTAGTGTGGACGCGGCTGATCCTGCCCGATACTTCGTCGATTTCGCTCGACCGATTGCCCGGCATCGACCCGGCGGGCTATGCCGGGCTGGAGGATGGCGTCGATTGGCATTGGGATCGCATCCTTGCAGGTGCGGCGTTGTCCACGCTGCTTGGAGTCGGTGCCGAGCTGGCAGCACCCAGCAACAACGGCGGCACCGGTAGCGTCACCATCGCCGTTCGCCAGAGCGCGCAGGACACCGTGAACCAGGTCGGCCAGGAAGTCACCAAACGCAACGTGAGTATCCAGCCGACGCTCACCATCCGGCCCGGTTTCCCGGTGCGGGTCATGGTGAACAAGGATCTGATCCTGCGGCCGTACCAGCCGCTGTTCTTCCAGAGGGGAGCGTCGCAATGACTGAGTCCACCAGCAAGCTGCTGCGGCTGGGGCCGCTGCCGAAGACCGAGACGGTAAAGATGACCATCATCTTGAGCGTGGTGTTGAAGACAGAGCTGGAGCGCTACGCCGCGCTGCATGCTCAGACCTATGGCGAGCCGGTTGAGGTTGCGACATTGATCCCGCATATGCTTGAAGCGTTCATGTCGCGGGATCGGGGATTCAGGAAGTCCAGGAAGGAGTGATTCACAGCGACACCGCACAGGCACGATCGGGATACGCCCACCTACGCTTGGGTGAGTTTTCGATAGATCCCGGGAAGGTCACCATCACAGTATCGCATTTACATCGGCCGTTGCGACGCAGCCAGCAACTGCCCGGCTGATGGAGAAAACATGTATAGAGCAGATCAAAGTCTGCTGGCTTTCGAGGCGATGCATAGGCCCGGAATGCCTACTGAACCCGGGGTAGTCCACTTCAGCCTTCTGGCTCTAGGGTGGACGGGCCGACTCCTGCCTCCCTGCTTTGACGCAGACAATCTTCGTACCGAGTCTCCCTGCCTACAGTTGGTGTTAGGGCCAAGACGTCGGCACACAACGCAGTCTAGTGATGCCCTCGATGCGGCGTGACTTCCAGATTGCCTGCCTCACATTCCTCAACGTAATGGACAAAGCCGCGCTGCAAACGCTCTGCCCATCCTGTTCCGAGCAGCCCCCCGACTTCTCCGATGCGCGCTTCAATCTGTTCGGCGGTCGCCTGCAACAAGTCATAGGTGATGGAAAGGGTGTCGCCAGTAACTTCCATGGACTGGATGCCCATCATAGCACCCAACTCTTTGGCAAGGATGGCCACCTCCTCATCGGTCAACGGCTGTTCCAGGCGGAAACGCCGTTGCTTGATGACTTCAAGGCCCTTCTGTTTGGGTGCCTGCTTGCCTGGAACACCGATATAAAGATGCGGGTTCGCCTTGAACCGATCCTGACACTGCTGCGAGCAGAAGGCGTAATGGATGCCCAAATGCTCCATGGCAAAGGAATCCCGGCTGACTTGCATACCGCAGACAGGGTCTTCAATGGTGTCGTCCATGCTGTCCTCCTGTGTATCCGTCATGCTCCGCTACGGAAGGGACCATGCCGCCGCGCCCCAGCAGCTTGGCATTGATCGCCACGATGACCGTGCTGGCCGACATGAACACCGCCCCCACTGCCGGGGTCATCAGCAGCCCCCAATAGGCCGCGACCCCGGCTGCAAGCGGGATTGCAAAGGTGTTGTAACCGGTGGCCCAGATCAGGTTCTGGATCATCTTGCCGTAGGTTTTGCGCGAGAGCCCGAGAATCGCCGCGACATCCTGCGGATTGTTGCTCACCAGCACGATGTCGGCCGCCTCGATGGCCACATCGGTGCCCGCGCCGATCGCAACGCCGAGATCCGATTCCACCAGCGCCGGCGCATCGTTCACGCCGTCACCGACCATCGCCACGGTGAGGCCGCGCGCCTTCACTTCGCGGATTTTCAGCGCCTTCTGTTCCGGCAGCACTTCGGCGAAGAAATCGTCCAGGCCCAGCTGCTTCGAAACCGTTTGCGCCACAGCTTGCGAATCGCCGGTGAGCATCATGCATTGGATGCCCATGGCCTTGAGTTGCGCAATGGCGGCTTTCGATTCCGGACGCACCACGTCGGCCAGGCCAAACACGGCGGCGGCAGCGCCGTCTACCAGCAGGAAGATGGTGGTCTTGCCCTCGGCGGCCAATGCCTCCAGCCTGGGATGTGCCACCCGGATGCCTTGTTCCCGCAGATAGCCGGGGCTCACCACTTTCACGTCCCGGCCTTCGACCGTGGCTTGCGCACCCCGGCCCGTCAGGTTGGTGAAATTGTCCGCCTGCGGCCACTCCACCTGACGCTCCTTCGCCATGCGCACGATACCCGTTGCAATGGGGTGCTCCGACTGGTTCTCCAGTGCGGCCGCCAAGCGCAGGCAGGCGGCCTCGTCCAGAGTGCCCAGCGGCACGATGTCGCTTACCCCGAAACGCCCTTCGGTCAAGGTGCCGGTCTTGTCGAACACCACGGCGCCCAGATTGCGGGCCCGCTCGAACGCCGCACGGTCGCGGATAAGCAAGCCGTGGGATGCGGCCATGCTGGTGCTCACCGCGACGACGAGCGGCACGGCGAGTCCAAGAGCATGGGGGCAGGCGATCACCATCACGGTGACGGCGCGTTCCATGGCAAAAGCGAAATCCCGTCCCAGCGCCAGCCACACGAACAGCGTGGCGAAGCCGCCACCGAGGGCGATGGCGGTCAACCACACCGCGGCACGATTGGCCAGGTCCTGAGTACGCGAGCGCGACTCCTGAGCCCGACTCACCATGTCCATCACCTGTGCCAGATAAGTCTGCCCGCCGGTTTTCTTGACTTCTAGGGTAATCGCGCCTTCGCCGTTGACTGAACCGCCGATGGCCTCGGCTCCCTCGCCTTTTTCCACCGGTTTCGATTCCCCGGTGAGCATGGATTCGTCCAGACTGGTCTGGCCAGAAATGATGATGCCGTCGGTCGGCACCCGTTCGCCCGGCTTCACCAAGAGCCTGTCGCCGGGCGTGATGTCGTCGACTGAAACATCCTCTGTGTTTCCATCCGCTTGCAGGCGGTGCGCCTCGGATGGCAGCAGCCGCACCAGCGCCTCGAGTGCGCCGGAAGCCCCCAGTACCGACTTCATCTCGATCCAGTGGCCAAGCAGCATGATGTCGATCAGGGTGGCCAGCTCCCAGTAGAAGCCCATGCCGGACAGGCCGAAGGTGACGGCGCTGGAGTAAAAGTACGCGGCACTGATCGCCACCGCGATCAGCGTCATCATGCCGGGCTGGCGCTTCCTGAGTTCTTCTCCGAACCCCTTCAGGAACGGCCATCCCCCATAGAAAAACACGATGCTGGAGAAACCGAACAGAACATAGGCGTCGCCGCGAAAAGCAAGCGGTGCCGCCAAACCGAGCATGCCCCACAGGCCCGGCGACAGGGCCAGGATCGGCAACGTGAGGAGCAGGGAAATCCAGAAGCGCTTTCTGAAATCGGCCACCATGTGGGCGTGGTGGTCATGATGCGCGCCGTGCGCTGCTGGATTGCCGTGCATGCCGGCCGCATGTTCGCCATGCGCAGGATGCGCATGCGCCATGCCAGGTGCATGACGATGATCGGCTTGTCCTTCCATGAAGGCTCCTTCTCATCTACCCAACGGGATAGGCCTCTGCTTAGGCATTCTGTTCATCCTATCTTGCCTGCGTCGCGGCTGCTGCCGGATGCCGCAGGGGGGCGGTTGCAGCATGCGCCTCCTTGGGAATGGGCGTTGGCGCGGGCGTTTCCATCCAGAAAGCGATACCACGCCGACTTCAGTCGCCACCAGGAACCGGATGCATGTGAGATGCCGGCCTTGTCGAGCAATGTCTCGATATCCCGAATGTCGAGATGCGAGGCCGCGTAGGAAATCCGTAGATGGCCGCGCCGGTCGATATGTGCATCAAGAATTGAATCGAGCGCGGTAAGCTGACGGACAGCATCCTGCAGTTTCTCCGTGGCAACTGGCACGAGCGGGATTTTTCGAGAGACGTCGAATGGCCCCTTGTCCGCCTGTCCCTTTTCCCGAGTCTCACTCATGTTGTGTTCCCGGCATGCCTACTGACATGGCGCCAAACGAGAATGTCCCGGCACACAGAGAATGTGCCTGCGTTCCGGTTATCCAAGGCAGCATGTTAATTTGCTCCCATCCATCCATAACCGCGCCAGGCACGCGCCATTTCCTGGCGCTGGCTATCGGTCAGCAGGCCATCGATTTTCTGCTGCATGTCGAGCATCGCATCCATTTGCTGGCGCTGCAGGTCAAACAAGGCCCGCGAAGCGGTGCGAATCGCATTCCAGTCCCGCTTGTCTGCCGTATAGAGTCCATTGAGCCGGGCCTGCGTTTCCCAACCCTGCTGCATGAGGCCGCGATTGCGCGCCTCCGACTCGGTCTGCAGTTGGCCAATCTTCTGCACTTGTTCAGACGTCAGGTCAGGAGGAGCCCAAGGCATCATGGTGTAACTTCCAGCCATGCCAGGCCCCATACCCGCGCCCATCCATGGCATGCCACCGCCATACTGGCCCATCATCCATGGCCCGTATCCGCCACCTGTCCCTGGCTGCATTCCATACCCCGATCCACCCATCATTCCGGGACCCATGCCATACCAGGCTTGAGCACCGTCCGCCCGATAAGCATCGCCCCATGCGCCCATACGGCCCCAGCCATGCCACGGCCCGTAGCCCATGCCGCCGGGGCTATAGCCAAACGCGAAGAATCCCGTAACGACGACGAGAATCACCCACAAGGCGATCCAGAATCCATTCTTACGATTCATTCCTTTACTCTCCAAAACACGTTTCACAGCCGCAGCATTCATGCCCCCGGGCTTCCTCGCTACTGGCTCAAGTCGCGCTTCCTCTTCTGAAACTCCTGTTCGTCGATCTCTCCGCGCGCATAGCGTTCCTTGAGGAGATCCAGCGCTTTGCTCTCACCACCGCTCCGGCCACCCGTCCCGAAGGATGTGGCCAGCCATTTCACCAGCACGACAATGCCGGCGATGATGAGTACCCACCACAGGATCATGAAAATCCCGCCGAATCCGAAACCGCCTGTCATGCCATAACCGCCCATCATTGGTGTTCTCCTGTACTCACATCCGACCATTTTCGGTTTTGCCGACCGCCAGTGCGACCGGCAAAACCGGGTTTCTGTTGCGCCAATTGCAATACGCTCAGTAACCCATCATGCCCCCACCAAAGCCACGGCGCATTTGCGCCTTCTGCTCTTTGGTCAAGACGGCGGCGGCTTTATTCCCGGCTTCAATTCGTGCTTCCAGCGCCTGGCGCTGCACGTCCGCGAGTTTGCCGTAGGCCTTGCCGATCGCCGCCGGGTCGCGATTCTCCGCATCGAACAAATCACCCAGCTTTTCCTGCGCTTCCCACATCTGACGCATGAGCGAGCGCTGCTTCTTCATCGATTCGGTCTGAATCTTCTCCAGTTGGGCGGTCTGCGTATCGCTCAGATCGAGCGTAGCCATCGGCCCCATTCCTCCGGCCCAGCCAGCCATCATGCCCGGCCCCATGCCATAGCCCATGCCGCCACCCATCATGCCGGGGCCATATCCGCTCATGCCCGGCCCCATGTCGCCCCCCATCATGCCCATGGGGCATCCCCCGCCCATCATGTTCATCATTCCGCCCATCATGCCCATGGGCCCCATGCCATAGCCCGGGCCCATGCCCCCACCCATCATCCCGGGCCCGTAGCCTCCGCCTCCCATCATGCCCATACCACCACGCGGCCCGTACCCTGGCATCGAACCGGGCATGGCGCTTCCCTGTGCCTGACCTTGCATCATCATTTGTTGATTGGGCATCGTAGGCTCCGCCGCCGAGGCGGACACTGCTGTTCCCATCAATGCGAAGGCAACGATGGAAGATGCCAGTAGGGTTTTCATGGATTTGTTCATTTACAGCTCCTGTTCATTCAACTTGCTGTTGGAAAAAACGACTGAACTTCTCTGCAGGCCAGAATGCGCCCTGACTGCATATCACCTGATTACCGCAATCTGGTGACCTTCTCCGGCTGGCAACCGGATCGTGTCCGTGACGGTGAACGTCTTCTGGTCCACCACCCAGATGATTGGCGCCTTGCCGCTGGAGACATACACTTTTCCGGTTCCCGGAATCTTGTCGAGATGGTAGGGCTCAGGAGAAAGCGTCAGGACGCGCTGTTCGCCGGTTTGGGTGTCGAGGGCCACCAGCTTGTCATCCGAGCGGCTGCTGATGAAAAGCGTTTTTCCGTCGTCACCGATGTCCAAACCGTGTACTCGCTTCCCGATCTTGTAGGTCGCCTCGACTTTGCCTTCCTTGACCGACACAACGGAAACCGTACCGGCACGGTCGTTGGAGACGTAGATCGTTTTTTCGTCGGGGGAAAAGACCAGATGCTCCGGCGTCGGCCCGGCTTCAAGTGAACGAGTCACCTCCCACTTGCTGAGGTCGATCTCGCTGAGCGTTCCGTTGCCGCTGTTGCTCACATAGGCGCGTTTTCCGTCCTTCGTCACCAGCGTGTAATTCGGCGAGGGGCCGGTCTTGATGGTCTTGTAAACCTTGTTGTTGATCACGTCGACGACGCTGATTCCACCGCGCGTCGGATGCGTGGAAATCACATATTTGCCGTCAGGCGTCACGGCTTCATGGTGAGTCCAACCAGACACCGGAATCTCGGCCATGACATGGCCGTGCTCGGGATGAATCACATACAGTTTGCTGTTGGGCGTATCCGATGGCGCGCCTGCGGGGACCGGGGTCTCCTTCAGGCTTCCCGCCACCAGATAGTCGCCGTCGGGCGTCGCCACCAGCCCATGCGGATTCTCCACCCCGGAATAGCTGCGGATGATCTTGTCGTTTGCCGCATCAACGGCGATCACTTGATTGGCCGAGCCTAATGGAATGTAGGCAGTCGGCGCGGCCATGGCGAATGTCCCGCAACCAAGACACAGCAGCGCCAGAACAAGTTTCTTTGCGTTCATTGGGTCTTTCTCCTTGTTTGCGGGTCTTGCTGAAACTCATGACGCATGTACTTCAGGACGGCCTTCAAATCCGCGTCGGTCAAGGCGGGATTACCGCCCTTTGGAGGCATGACCATGGATGAGCCGGGCGTCTGGAAACCGTCAGCCATCCGCCCGAGAAGGATTGCATCGTCTTGCGATAGAAGCCCGGTTTTTCCGGTCAAGTCCGGGACGCCTGGGAGACCTCCGGTCCCATCGCTGCCATGGCAGGCGATGCACGTTCCGTTGTAGACCAGTTGACCATGGTGAAGATCGCTGGCGGTTGCTGAAAGACTGACAAGTGCTGCGCAAATCAGACAGTGGCGGACCTTATCCATGGAATCTCGCATCGCCCAGCCTCCTTGGTGATCGACCGATCAGACCCTGTTGAAGAATTGCCGTAATTCAAGTGGTGTGGGTTGCCCCCGAAAAACGACCTCGTCGTTCACGAGGAGGTTCGGCGAATGTCGAATGCTGTGGGTTACGACCACGCCAGGGTGCTCCTCGACAAACAGCACCTCGAATGGAATGCCCAGCTCATCGAGTTCGTGCTGCAAACTCAGGCGGTGACTGCAACTCTTGGTCGCAACAATCTTGACGTCCATGAAAATCTCCTCCTTCATGCAAACTTCGAGCTGAACACGCCGAATTTCTCGATACCGAGCCCGTCAATGCTTGACTGGCGCCTCGCCGCGAAACCTGCGCTGGACCTGCAGGGCAGTGAGGCCGTCTTGTCGTCCTTGCTCGTTGTAAAGCACGTCGATGACCACCCCCTTGCTGTCGAACTCCAGGGTATAGGTGCGCACACCATTCCCCGGCTCGGTTTCATAGACGGTGTGCTTTTGCTTTGTCGGGTGCTCGTAAGTCCGGGCGTCTTTGATCCCCACCTCGTACACCCAGCCTTCCTTGCCGTTGGGCAGGATCACGGTATGGATCGCCTTGCCGTGGTGGCTGAAGGCAGCCTGTTTGGTGATGAGGCCAAGTGGATAGGCCCGCAGTACCGTCTCGGGATCCGACTGAACGGTGAAGCTTGGGGGCATGGATAGCTGCCCGGCCATGGCGGTGGTCACCATCGCCACGGTCGATGTCAGCAGCATGTTCAGGACAGGTTTCACGATCGATCTCCTGCATGTCACGGCGGGTTCAGTAACGGGTATAGGTCTGGGTGGTGCCATCCAGGTTTACGAGCAGAACGTCGTAGTGATCCTTGCGGTTGCCCTGCTCCATGCCAGGCGAACCCATGGGCATGGCGGGCACCACCAAGCCGCGGGCCGTGGGCTTTTCTTTCAGCAGGCGCCTGACGTCCCTGGCCGGTACGTGGCCTTCCACCAGATAGCCGTTGACCTCGGCAGTGTGGCAAGAACCGTAGCCATACGGCACGCCGAGCCGGTATTTCTGCTGCACTACGTCGTTGGTGTCGTGGCTGCGTACGGTGAATCCGTTGGCTCTCATGTGGTCCACCCATTTGCCGCAACAGCCGCACGAGGGGCTCTTGTAAACATCCACTATGGGGGCCTCGGAGGCAGCCAGCGCCGAGGTCGCGAAGCTCCCGATCAGAAGGAATTGGAGAAATGCAGTCTTCACACGGACCCCTTGCCTGAGAATGACTGCAGTATGGAAGACGGTTGCCTACACCAGCCTGACTTACGGATTACAAATTTGTCACCCTCGCGTCATGTCGCATGGCTTAATAATAGATTCTTACCAACGGACCAAATATTGCTTGCGTGGCAGAGCGGTTCACATTAGATTTCAGCCATGCGCCTAATTCGGACATTTCTATTCATTTTGCTTTCTGTTGCGCTTCCCATTCAGGGATACGCGAACTTGGCGCTTCCCAAGAGGCATTGTCCGATGGAGTCCGCCACGATGAATATGACGGATGCGGGTGCAATGCACGATTGCTGCAACGACGCAAAAACCGCTGCAAAAACCGGTAAGCCCTGCAAGCCTGCCCAACCCTGCCAATCGATGGGACAGTTTTTCCCGATTATGGAACAGGGAGTTTTACCCCAGAACCCAGCGTCTTCCGTTCGTTTCCCGCGCTTTGCGGACATCACGTTTTCCTTTGATCCTGCCGCCACCTGGCGGCCACCCACCCAACTCTGATTTCTTGTGCCGAGTGCTGCGCTGCGTCTGTTTGATCAGACGTCAGTGCGGATATCTGGCGCCATCAAGCCTGATTTGGCCTGCTTGATGTGCGCTGTCGCGTAAGGAGTTGGAAACATGCGTATTTCCCAATCAGCCGACCGCTTGAGTCGGTTCCCGTTGTGCTGCGTGACTACGCTGCTGGGGCTGGCGAGCCTCGTCAGCACGGCGTTCGCCGAGCCGCTCTCTTTCAATGCCGCACTGGCGTTGGCCGTGCGGGAAACACCCACGCTCCGGGCAGAATCAGCGCAGGTCGATGCTGCCCGGCAAGCGGCCATTCCAGCTGGCGAGTTGCCCGATCCCAAACTGACCTTGGGGCTCGATAACGTACCCGTCGAGGGCGTTGATCGTTTCAGCCTGTCCAGCGAACCGATGACCATGCAACGCATCGGCGTCATGCAGGAATTTCCCAATAATGCCAAGCGCGGCGCACGCGTTGAAGTTGCGCGTGGGCGGATTGCGCTGAGCGAAGCGCAAATCCGCATTACCCGCCTCACCGTGTTGCGGGAAACGGCGGCAGCATGGATTGCGCGCGATACGGTCGAACACCAGCTCGCGTTCATCGATGGGCTGTACGGCGAGAACCGCCTGTTCGATGCTGCGGTGCGTGCACGCATAGCCGGGGGCAAGGGCAGTGCGATGGAGGCAGTGTCTGCGCGCCAGGAGGCTGCAATGATCGACGCGCGGCGAGATGAACTCGTCGCGCGCCGCCAGCAATCCATCGCTGCGCTCAAACGCTGGGTAGGCCCACGCGCGGATGCGCCACTGGAGGGCGCCGCGCCCGACTGGCCAATCGCCCATGATGCGCTGGCCCATGCGCTGCACCGGCATCCGGAACTGGCGATATTTGATCCCAAGGCACAAGTGCTGGACGCCGAAGTAGCCGAAGCTCGCGCGGACAAGAAGCCGGACTGGGCGCTGGAGCTGGCGTACCAGAAGCGCGGCGCGCAATTCGGCGACATGGCCACTGTGCAGGTGAGTTTTGATCTGCCGGTGTTTGCCGCCACCCGGCAGGACCCGAAAATTGCTGCCAGGCTTGCCGAACGAGAAGGACTCGACGCCGAACGCGAAGCGGTGATGCGCGAACATGCGTCGATGCTGGAAGCGGATTTTGCCGAGTACCAGCGCCTCGACAAGGCCGTCAGGCGACAGCGCGAGGTGTTGCTGCCGCTGGCCGGCGAGAAAGTGAATCTGGCTTTGGCTGACTGGCGCGGTGGCAAAGGCGAACTCGTCAATCTGGTGATGGCGCGGCGCGAACGCATTGATGCCGAACTCATGGCCATCGCGCTCGAAGGCGAGCGCAAGGAGGTGGCTGCCCGCCTTCATTACGCCTATGGCGAACCCACTTTGTCCGGAGAAAAACAATGAGCCGCCAAACGATTAATAAAACAGCGCTGGTTCTCTTCACCGTGATTGCGCTGCTCGCCGTTGGCGCGGCGGCTGGCTTGTGGTGGGAAAGAAACCATGTGCCGGCGGACGAGAAGGTTATGCCTGCCACCGCAGCGAAAGACGGCCGCAGCGTGCTGTACTGGTACGACCCGATGGTTCCCACGCAAAAATTCGACAAGCCCGGCAAGTCGCCCTTCATGGACATGCAACTAGTGCCGAAATATGCCGACGAAGGCGGCGATGCCTCGACCGTGAAGATCGATCCGGGTGTGGCGCAGAACCTTGGCGTTCGCCTGGCCACGGTCACGCGCGCCCCGCTGGATTTGAACGTGGTGGCGACCGGAATTGTCAACTTCAACGAGCGCGATATTGCCATCGTGCAAGCGCGCACAGGTGGATTCGTGGAACGCGTGGCCAGACTGGCACCCAATGATGTGGTCGGATCCGGTGCCTTCATCGCCGAACTGCTGGTGCCGGAATGGGCTGCGTTGCAACAGGAGTATCTGGCGCTCAAGGCCGTGGGCGACGCGCCGCTGGAAGATGCGGCGCGCGAGCGAATGCTGCTGGGCGGCATGCCCGAAAGTCTGATACGGGCAGTGGTTCAAACCGGCAAGGTCAGAAATCGCATATCGATCACCGCCCCGCGTGCCGGCGTGATCCAGACGCTCGACGTGCGCCCCGGCATGACGCTGATGGCGGGACAGACGCTGGCACGCGTCAACGGCATCAGCACGGTGTGGCTCGATGTGTCGGTGCCGGAAGCCCAGGCCGGGGCCGTTCTGATCGGGCAATCCGCCGAAGCAAAATTTGCCGCCTTTCCGGGCAAGCCGGTACAGGGTCGTGTCACTGCGTTATTGCCGACATTGAACGATGCCGCGCGTGCGCTCAGGGTTCGGGTTGAACTACCCAACAAGGACGGACGCCTGCGGCCGGGCTTGACGGCCCAGGTCAGCCTCAAAGGAGCGGTCGGCGAATCGGCGCTGCTAGTGCCGACCGAAGCGGTGATCCGCACCGGACGCCGCGCGCTGGTCATCGTGGCCGAAGCAGAAGGACGCTATCGCCCGGTCGAGGTCGTCCTTGGCCCCGAGTCCGGTACCGACACGGTGATTGTGTCCGGTCTCGGCGAAGGCCAGAAAATCGTCGCCAGCGGCCAGTTTCTGATTGATTCAGAAGCGAGTCTGCAGGGGATTATCTCAAGCACTTCCGAGTCGGCCGAAGCGATGCCGGCACCGGTTGCGCTACACGAAGCCGATGCCGTCATCAAGGAATTGTCCGGCACGAGCGTGACGCTCGCGCACGGCCCCTTCAAGACGCTATCGATGCCCGGCATGACCATGGCGTTCCCGCTTGCCAATCCCCAACTCGCCAAGGGTCTGAAGGTGGGGGATCGGGTGCGCGTCGGCGTGCGCCAGACCGACGACGGGCTGGTCGTCGAACGCATCGAGCGGGCAGGAGGCGGGCAATGATCGCCAAGCTGATTCGCTGGTCGGTTGCCAATCGCATTCTGGTGCTGCTGGGCACGCTGTTCCTCACCGCCTGGGGAATCTGGTCGGTCAAGACGACGCCGGTCGATGCCTTGCCCGATCTCTCCGACGTGCAGGTCATCATCCGCACCAGTTATCCCGGCCAGGCGCCGCAGATCGTGGAGAACCAGGTCACCTACCCGCTGGCCACCACCATGCTGTCGGTGCCGGGAGCCAAGACGGTGCGCGGTTTCTCCTTCTTCGGCGACAGCTTCGTCTATGTGCTGTTCGAGGACGGTACCGACCTGTACTGGGCGCGTTCGCGCGTGCTGGAATACCTCAACCAGATCCAGTCGCGCTTGCCGGCCACGGCCCGCTCGAGCCTGGGCCCGGACGCCACCGGCGTGGGGTGGATCTACGAATACGCGCTCGTCGACAAGACCGGGCGCCATGATCTGGCACAGCTGCGCGCCTTGCAGGACTGGTTCCTGAAATTCGAGCTCAAGGCCCTGCCGAACGTGGCCGAAGTGGCCACGGTGGGCGGCATGGTCAAGCAGTATCAGGTCGTGCTCGATCCGGTGAAGCTTGCCGCCTTCGGCATCACGCAAGCCGAAGTAAAGGACGCCATCGGCAAGGCGAATCAGGAGAGCGGCGGGTCGGTGCTGACGCTCGGCGAAGCCGAGCTGATGGTGCGCGCCAGCGGCTACCTCAAATCGCTCGCCGACTTCCGGGCCATCCCGCTCAGGCTGGCGAACGGCGTGCCGGTCCTGCTCGGCGACGTGGCGACCATCCAACTGGGGCCGGAAATGCGGCGCGGCATCGCGGAGCTGGATGGCCAGGGCGAAACGGTGGGCGGCGTGGTCATTCTGCGCAGCGGCAAGAATGCGCGCGAAACCCTCGCGGCGGTGCACGCCAAGCTGGAACAGCTCAAGGCCAGCCTGCCGAAGGGCGTGGAAATCGTCACGACCTACGACCGCAGCAAGCTGATCGACCGCGCGGTGGAAAACCTCAGCCACAAACTCATCGAAGAATTCATCGTCGTCGCGCTGGTATGCGCGCTGTTCCTGTGGCATGTGCGCTCGTCGCTGGTGGCCATCGTCTCGTTGCCGCTGGGCGTGCTGACGGCGTTCATCGCCATGCGCTACCAGGGCGTGAACGCGAACATCATGTCGCTGGGCGGCATCGCGATCGCCATCGGCGCGATGGTGGATGCGGCCATCGTCATGATCGAAAACGCCCACAAGCATGTCGAGGCGTGGAAGCGAGAACATCCCGGCCAGTCTCTCCAGGGCGAAGCGCACTGGCGGGTCATGACCGAGTCCGCCGTCGAGGTCGGCCCCGCACTGTTCTTCTCGCTTCTGATCATCACCATTTCCTTCGTGCCGGTGTTCATGCTGGAAGCGCAGGAGGGCCGGCTGTTCGGTCCCCTCGCGATCACCAAGACCTATTCCATGGCCGCGGCCGCTGGTTTGTCGGTGACGCTGATTCCCGTGCTGATGGGTTACTGGATACGCGGCAAGGTCCCGGATGAAGCGCGTAATCCGCTCAATCGCTGGCTCATCGGCGCCTATCGGCCGCTGCTGGATGCGGTGCTGGCGCGGCCGAAGACGACGCTCGCGGTGGCCGCGTTGCTGTTCATCACCGCGGCGTGGCCGATCAGCCGGCTCGGCGGCGAATTTCTGCCGCCGCTGGACGAAGGCGATCTGCTCTATATGCCGTCGGCATTGCCGGGGCTGTCGGCGCAGAAAGCCAGCGAACTGTTGCAGCAGACGGACCGCCTGATCAAGACCGTGCCCGAAGTGGCGCATGTCTTCGGCAAGGCCGGCCGCGCCGAAACCGCCACCGACCCGGCGCCGCTGGAGATGTTCGAGACCACGATCCAGTTCAAGCCGCGCGATCAATGGCGGCCGGGCATGACCCCGGACAAGCTGGTCGAGGAACTGGATCGCGCGGTCAAGGTGCCCGGGCTCGCCAACATCTGGATTCCGCCCATCCGCAACCGCATCGACATGCTCGCCACCGGCATCAAGAGCCCGATCGGCGTCAAGATCTCGGGCAGCAATCTGGCGGACATCGACCGTATCGCGCAGCAGGTCGAACAGGTTGCCAAGACGGTACCCGGCGTCTCATCCGCGCTGGCCGAGCGGCTCACCGGCGGCCGCTACGTCGATGTCGATATCGATCGCGCTGCGGCCGCCCGCTACGGCCTCAACATCGCCGACGTGCAAGCGGTCGTGTCCGGGCTCGTCGGCGGCGAGAACATCGGCGAGACGGTCGAGGGGCTGGCGCGCTACCCCATCAACCTGCGTTACCCGCGCGAATGGCGCGATACCGTCGAGCGGCTGTCGCAGCTCCCGATCGTGACCCCGCTGGGCAGCCAGATCACGCTGGGCATGGTGGCGCGGGTCGCAGTGTCGGATGGCCCGCCCATGCTCAAGAGCGAGAACGCCCGCCCCTCGGGCTGGGTGTATGTGGATGTGCGCGGCCGCGACCTGGCTTCGGTGGTGGCGGACCTGCGTGCCGCCGTGGCGCGCGCGGTCAAGCTCGAACCCGGCATGAGCCTGGCCTATTCGGGGCAGTTTGAGTTCATGGAACGGGCCAATGCGCGGCTGGAGCTGGTCGTGCCGGCCACGCTGCTCATCATCTTCGTGCTGCTGTATCTCACCTTCAGGCGCTTCGACGAAGCCTTGCTCATCATGGTCACGCTGCCCTTCGCGCTCACCGGCGGGGTGTGGTTCCTGTACCTGCTCGGCTACAACCTGTCGGTCGCCACCGGCGTCGGGTTCATTGCGCTGGCCGGCGTATCGGCCGAGTTCGGCGTGATCATGCTGCTGTACCTGAAGCAGGCCTGGCACAGGCGAATCACCGACGGCAACGAGACCGAGGCGACCCTGATCGACGCCATCCGCGAGGGGGCTGTCCTGCGCGTGCGGCCCAAGGCCATGACGGTGGCGGTCATCATTGCCGGCCTCATGCCAATTTTGATGGGCAGCGGCACCGGCAGCGAAATCATGAGCCGCATCGCCGCGCCCATGGTGGGCGGCATGATTACTGCGCCACTGCTGTCCCTTTTCGTGATTCCGGCTGCGTACCGGCTGATGCGGCGCCGCAACTTTGCGAACAAATCTGTATTTCCTTAGCGTGCCCCTGAAAAAGTCCGTAATCGTCATTCCGGCGTACGCCGGAATCCAGTCAAATCAAACAACTGGAACCCGGCCTTCACCCATAAAGGGTAGGCAGTGGTTGTAAACAGCTAAAGCTGTAACAACCACGCACCGCCGGGGTGACGACTTATTCAGGGCTTCCTTAGGGAGACGCTGATTTATTCGGTTATCGCGAGGAGCGAAGTGACGTGGCGATCCAGAGGCCATTGATTAGTGCTTAGAACGTGTTGCCGTGGCCGCGATTCTGAATATTCAGAATCAGTGTTCGTGACTGGCAGCATGTGCGTGTTCATGGCTGTCTTCATTTCCCGCCGATGGAATGTGCGCGCTATCAACGTGCCTGTCTTCCGCAGGAGACAGCCCGCCATGCGAATGGCCTTCACTCGACTCAACTAGCGCAACATATTGCTCTGCTGAGAGCGTGGGCATTTTCTGAATGAAAGCCACTATGTCCCAGACAGCTTCGTCCTCGATCCCGCCCTTGGACCAGGCCGGCATACCGGATGCCTTGATGCCGTGTTTGATGATCCAGAAGTGGCGCGCGGCCATATCTGCAGCCCCCTCGTCTTCATGGCGTGTCAGGTCGGGAGGTTGCGGATACAAACCCATTCGAATTTCAGAATCGGCCTTACCAGGCGCTAGATGGCACTCCGCACACATGGCAGCGTAATTTCCCGCTCCACGGCGAACGCGCTCCGTGTCGGCCAGGTTACCAGGTACCGCAAGATCACGCGCATGGCGATCGATGGAGCGTTCGCGTGCCGTCTCGATCATGTGATACACGAACCGGCTGTGCGGCCTATCAGCCGCCACATCGAACAAGCCGGAATAAACGGCCGCAGCGCCGAGTGCTACGCCAATCGCCAGCGTGGTCAGCGCCCCCATCAAAAAACGTTTCATCTGGTTTCTCCTCTGAAACCACGTAAAAAAACCGCCGAAAATGGGTTCATCGGCGGGGACAACTCGCTGTATACACCTCGAAGGAGAATTTAGCCTGTGTCCATCCCCCGTCGTATCTCGCTTGCCGGGATAGTCAATCGAACTAGAAACGCACGCGGGCAACCCGGCACGTCACGCCCGTCCTCTCGCCGTCGGCGCGAGCCAGATCGGCCGCGGCCAAACAACGGGTTCGGCGACGTCCACTCACTTGGCCATCTTTTCCATGCGTGTGATTTCCAGTCCCGTAGCGCCCTTCTCCAGCTCGAAGCGCACCTTGTCGCCGGCGGCGATGCCCTCCAGCACCGCCTTGTCCTTGACGCGGAAGAACATGGTCATCGGTGGCCAGTCCAGCGCCGGAATGGCCTCATGGCTGATCTTGACCTTGCCCTGTTCCGGACGGGTCTGCTGCACCACGCCAATAGCGGACACGGTCGATGTCTCCGCGGTGTCTGCAGCGGCGAGATGGATGGGCGCAACCGCGCCGTCCGGTACGGCATGCGCGATTCCCACCACGCCCGTTCCAACAATTCCGAACAGGCCTAACCCAAGTATGCTTTTCTTGATCATGATTGTGTTTCCTCTTTATGTTGCGTTGCTGAAACCGGCTCGCGCATTACCTCACGTTTACCTCGATACTGCCCTTGATGCCTGGCCACATAATGACCGGGCATCAAGCAAGCAAATTCCCCGTGCCGGCCCGGGTGAACAATCGAAAGTCAAAACCAGAAGCGCAGTCCCGCGACAAGCTGCGTATTCTGGGTGTCTTCACCTGCGGCACGTACGAAATCCGCCGTCCCCCCGAACTTACGCGCCCATTCGACTCCGACATAGGGAGCAATCTGACGCGTGAATTCATAACGCAGACGCAGTCCGGCGGTGGCGTCGGAGAGGCCACTACCGATCTCTCTCGCCGTGTCCTGCTTTCCATACAGATTCATTTCGACGCGCGGCTGCAAGATGAGCTTTTGCGTCAGCAGCAGTTCATACTCCGCGCCCAAGCGCAGCGAAGTCCGTCCGCCGTTTCCCGCATAGGCGGTTGCATCGACGTTGAACCAGTAGGGCGCCAGCCCCTGAATGCCGAACGCCAGCCAGCCACGGTCCGGCCCCACACCACTGTCCCAGCGCGCGCCGAGTTGCGTATCCCAGAACGTGGCCACCGCATGCCCCCAGAGCGCTTCGGTGCGGGCATCCTGCAGACGGCCCCGCGCTACGTCGCCCTCGGCCTTGAGCACCAGGCGATCGTAATCGCGGCCAAACCAGGCCTGCGCGTCATAGGCCGTTGAGTCGCCATTGTCGGTATAGACACGCTCCAGTCGATCGATCAGCAATGCGCCGAAGTTGTGTTCATCAGCCATGCGCAGCTCACGCGGGCCAGGACGTGCATAGGGCCCCGACTCAAGCGTATAGCCGCCGGAATAGGCGTGCGGGTCGCGTGCGTCGACTGGCGCCGGGCCACCCTGCATGTCCATCGAACCGGAGTCCATACTGCCGCCGGAACTCATATTGCTCATGTCCTGCCCCATGTCCTGCGCCGGGCCCGACATGTCGCCCTGCCCCATTCCCGTCATGGTGCCGTGATCCATCTTGCCCTGGGCCATGCCTGGCATCGCCTCCGTCCCTCCGGCTGCCATTCCCTGGGCTCCCGGGTCTTGTGCCCAGGCGGGCGAGATCCCCAATGCCAACATCGCGGCAAGGGCAATAGTCTTGATCTGCTTGTTCACCATCGTATGTCCTCTGATTTTCATTTGCCGGGCTTACGCCACCACCACTTCACGGAACATGCCGGCATCCATATGCAGGAGCAGGTGGCAATGCCAGGCCCACCGGCCCAGGGCGTCGGCGGTGACAAGGAAGCTCACGCGCTGAGCCGGCTGTACGGCAATGGTGTGCTTGCGCACCTGGAAGCGCCCGTCAGGGCTTTCCAACTCGCTCCACATGCCGTGCAGGTGCATGGGATGGGTCATCATGGTGTCGTTGACGAATACCACGCGCAGGCGCTCGTTGTGACGGAAGTGCACAGGTGTCGATCTGCCAAATTCGACTCCGTCGATCGACCACGTGTAACGCTCCATGTTGCCGGTGAGATGCAGTTCGATCTCGCGCTCGGCACCCCGCGGATCAAGGGGCCCGCCGACCGTGTGCAGGTCGGCATAGGTCAGGACGCGACGGCCGTTGTCGCGCAGGCCCACGCCCGGGTCGTCGAGGTCGGTGCGGGGCGTGTCCACGCGCATGTCCACGCTCGGGCCGTATTCAGTCCTGGCATGGTGCGCGCGCGCCACGCCAGTCATGTCGCCCATCATGTCCTCCATTTCAAGCGGCTGCGGTTTGTCCAGCGCGGGCACCGCCGCCGCCATGCCGGCACGCGGCGCCAGCGTGGCGCGCGCGTAGCCGGTACGGTCCATCGACTGGGCGAAGATCGTGTAGGCCTCATCCTTTGGCGTGACGATCACGTCGTAGGTTTCGGCCACACCGATGCGAATCTCATCCACCGTCACCGGATCGACGTCCTGGCCGTCGGCCTGGACCACAGTCATCTTGAGCCCCGGTATGCGAACGTCGAAGAAGGTCATCGCACCACTGTTGACGAAGCGCAGCCGCACTGTTTCGCCTGGACGGAACAGCCCGGTCCAGTTGCCAGCCGGAGTCGTGCCGTTCATCAGATAGGTGTAGGTATAGCCTGAGACGTCGGCGAGATCGGTCGGACTCATGCGCATCTGGTTCCACATGCGACGCTTGTCGAGCGCGGTCGACAGTCCCACCCTGGCGACGTCGCGGAAGAAGTCGACCACCGTGGGTTGGTTGAAGTTGTAGTAGTCGCTCTGCGTCTTGAGCTTGGCAAAGACCCGCATCGGGTCTTCGTCGGTCCAGTCCGACAACTGCACCACATAGTCACGATCGGCACGGATCGTCTCGCCGCCAGCCGGCTCAATGACGATGGTGCCATACAGGCCGGTCTGTTCCTGAAAACCGGAATGCGAGTGGTACCAGTAGGTGCCGGTCTGCTGCACCTTGAAGCGATAGGTGAAGGTTTCCCCTGGGGCAATGCCTTTGTAGCTGATGCCCGGCACACCGTCCATTTGAAATGGCAGGAGGATGCCGTGCCAGTGGATGGAGCTGGCAACCGGGAGCCGGTTGGTAACCCGAATGGTCACGGTATCTCCCTCCCGCCAGCGCAGCGTGGGCGCGGGAAGCGAACCATTGATGGTGGTGGCGATGCGCTGTGCGCCGGTGAAATTGACCGGCGTTTCCGCAATCGTGAGATCAAATTCCGTGCCGCCGAGTACCGGAGCGCCACCTGTCGTGGTACCGACCGTGCCTGCCCAGGCCGGCTTGATGATCGCCGGCAGGCCGAGCAGGATGCCCCCCGCAGCAAGTCCCTGAACGAATCGGCGGCGCGGCAAATCCGGAACCGACAGGTAATGTGAGGCAAGAGGTTTCATGTAGGGCTGCTCTCCATTCTGAAATAAGGTTTTGCCCATCCAGGCAATGCCCGCATATTGCAGGCACGCGCCCAACATCAAACTGACAGATAAATTACAAATCTGTAATGCGCTCCACGCAGTGTGTGAGCTGTGGCAGGATGCTTGCATCCGCCCGGACGCCCCATCCATGAAAATACTCATCGTCGAAGACGAACCCAAAACAGGTGATTACCTGAAGCAAGGCCTCACCGAGGCGGGCTTCGTTACGGATCTGGCTCGCGATGGATGGGAGGGGCTGGAACTCGCACAAATTGGCCACTACGACCTGTTGATCCTGGATGTGATGCTTCCCGGTCTCAATGGCTGGCAGGTGCTCGAAGGTGTGCGCCGCGCCGGGGTTGAAATGCCGGTGCTGTTCCTGACCGCGCGCGACCAGGTTGAGGACCGGGTCAAGGGGCTGGAATTGGGGGCCGACGATTATCTGGTGAAACCCTTTGCCTTTTCCGAACTGCTGGCCCGGGTACGCAGCCTGGTACGACGGGGACATTCCAGCCTGGAATCCACCGTCCTCAAGGCGGCCGATTTGGAACTGGATTTGCTGCGACGGCGCGCCATGCGGGCAGGCAACAAGATCGAACTCACGGCCAAGGAATTTGCTTTGCTCGAATTGTTCCTGCGCCGACAGGGTGAGGTGTTGCCGCGCAGCCTGATTGCGTCACAGGTCTGGGATATGAACTTTGACTCCGACACCAATGTGATCGATGTCGCTGTGCGCCGGCTGCGTGTCAAGATCGACGAGGGTTTCGATCACAAGCTCATCCATACCGTGCGCGGGATGGGCTACGTGCTGGAGCCTCCCCAGGAAGGCAACACCGCATGAAAACCTTGTCACTGACCACGCGTATCAGCCTGCTTTTTGCCGCTGCAGCCTCCCTGGTATTGTTGACAACAGGGTTCTTCTTGACGCAAGTGGTGGAACGCCATCTCAAGGAAGAGGATCGGGTCGAACTCACGGGCAAGCTGGAACTCATCCAGAATTTGTTCAAACATGCCTATAGCCAGAAGCGCTTAGACCTACTGCCTCGGCAACTGGACGACGCGTTGGTCGGACACCCGGGTCTTGCGGTGGTCGTGACGGATGCGGCGGGAGGAATCTGGTTCGCTACGTCGGGGACTGATTTCCCGCGCCCGCTGTTGCAAGACTGCCAAATCCAGTCCAAAGGCTGTGCGCCAGGCGCTCTGCAGGAATGGGCACAGGCGGGGAGAAGTTTCCGCAGCATGGCTGTGACGATCAGCGCTGGCGGCGACACGCACTACACCGTGGTCGTGGCGCAGGACATCGAGCACCATGAGCGCTTCATGAACAAGTTCAAGTCGGTCTTGGCCATTGCCATCACCCTGGCCACTTTCGCCACAGCCGGCCTGGGCTGGATAGCCACCCGATGGGGACTTGCCCCCTTGCGCGAGGTCACCGACATGGTGGCGGGCGTTTCCGCCGAGCGCCTGTCGGATCGTCTGCCGACTACAGGCTTGCCTACTGAACTCAAGCCTCTTGCGACCGCGTTTAACGCCATGCTGACTCGCCTGGATGACTCCTTCCGACGCCTCAGCGAGTTTTCTGCCAACATCGCACACGAACTGCGCACCCCCATCTCTAATCTGATGACCCAGACACAGGTGGCACTCTCCAGCGCACGCGGCAAGGATGAGTACAAGGAAATTCTTTATTCCAGCCTGGAGGAATATGAACGCATGGCCCAGATGGTCGGCGACATGCTCTACCTTGCCCAGACCGACAACCGCCTTATCAAACCGGGCGTGGAAAAGGTAAATCTGGCCAATGAGACACAGGACCTGTTTGACTATTTCGAGGCTTGGGCAGAAGAACGCGCTGTTTCGCTGACCCAGACAGGGTCTGCTACCGCCTCCGGCGATCGGCTGATGTTACGACGCGCGCTCAGTAACCTAATATCGAACGCCATACGGCACACTCCGCCCGGGCAAACCATGCGGGTGTTCTTACAAAGCGACGCGGATAAAGCCATCTTATCCGTCGAGAACCCCGGCACGAAAATCCCGGAAGAGCACCTGCCAAGACTGTTCGACCGCTTCTACCGCGTCGACCCTTCGCGTCAACGCAAGGGCGATGGCGCCGGCCTGGGCCTGGCAATTGTCAAATCCATCGTTAGCGCGCATGGCGGCTCAATTTCCGTCACCTCCACCAACGAAGCGACGCGGTTTCGTATCACTTTACCTACGTGATGGAACGATGCAAATGTCCGCTTCTTGTCAGAGGACCATTAGGCCACATTTCACAAAGCGGACATCGGCTATCCGTTTATGGTTACAAGACGGCAATTTCAGAACGCTTTCTGGGCGCGGCCTTGCGCCAACTGACGGCGAGGAACGCTTGGCATAATTTCGCTTGTGATCTGAACTGCGATGTCACGCACAGCGGTCGGTTATGAGCCGCATCACTCTGCAGCAGATCTTGGTGTATCCCCGGCCATACTGACCTGCCGGTGTGAAGTCCTATCCTTTTGCTTTGTGAACGCCAGCCAAGCTCCATCGTTATCGTCCACCTTGCTCGTAGTGTCCAACCTTATAGCTTGGTGATTATGCAAAGTTCACAATGGACTACTCCATCCTCTGCGCATCGGCGTTTCCAGTTCGTTATCACATTTCACTTTGCATAATCGGCCCTAGCTGTCGGTGGCATCATGCTGTAATCGGGTCTGCTTCGCAGTCGTACACCAGCCGTTGACCAGGAATCCAGCTGTGCGGCTGACCAGTTCGACACCCTCCAGATCACTGTTAGTTTATTGGGCTGGCGGCTGCCCTACCTCGAACCAAGAAGGTTGTTCTTACTGGGTTGAGTTTCGTTTGATGGCCGCATCAGAATCGCTGGCAAGATTTACCCCACCCAAAGCACCGCCAGGGAGGCCAACAGGCAGTAGGCGCCAAAAAAATGCCAACGGCCCTGTTCCAGCCAGCGCGACAGCCAGCGTAGCGCCACCAATCCCGCCAGGAAGCTCAATACCATGCCGATCAAACTCGGGCCAACGAGTTGCATGAGCCCGCCTGCATGCACGGCCATGGCAGCGCCCTGCGCCTGGTAAAGTCGATACGCTTCCTTGACGATCACTGCGGGGGTCAGCACCACCGCCAGCGCGAAACTGAACTCTTCTGCTCGTCGGCGGCCTACGCCCAAGGCGAAGCCGGTCGAGATGGTGGCGCCCGAACGGGAGAAGCCCCGAAACGGCAGACACAGGCCCTGCACTGCGCCGATCCATGCCGCGCTGCGCAGCGACAAATCATCATTGTCCGTGCGCTCGGGGAAACGCGACGATACGATGATCAGCACACCGGCTGCGGCCAGCGCGGCAGCCATCAACCTGGCGTTGCCAAACAGATGTTCAATTTCAAATCCGGGCACGTTGCCAGCGACCACGTGCTTGATCAGTTGCAGCAGGGCCAGTCCCACTGCACCGGTCGCTATCGTCGCGACCACTACACGAAGCGCGTTGGTGCGAAATGCCTGGGCTGAAGAAAAGTAAGTGGTATGCCAGGACTTCCAGAAGTAGACGATGACCGCGAACATCGTGCCGGTATGCAGCATCACCAGCAACAGCGTCATCTCTGGCACGGTGGGGTCCAGCCCCATCAACTTCTCGGCCACGATCACATGAGCCGAACTCGAGACCGGCAAGAGTTCTGCCGCACCCTGAACAATGGCGAGGATCAATATCTGTAGTAAGTCCATACAGGGGATTCCTAATGATTGAGTGGGGGTGTATCGGCCGTTGATCGATGGGATACCCCCGAATTCTTGTTGCCTTAGTTGTCGCCACTGGTTCGAACGGAAGACCACATGGGTGGACGTGTTCGCAGTACTCGTAAGCGCCGGTTATAAGTCGATCGTTCACAGTATCTAAATCCTATTTTGAACTGTATGCATACATGCATTATCATGCATCTATGCATACAGTTCAGGTAAAACCCCAGGAAATATTTCAGGCACTCGCCGATCCGACCAGAGTCCGGATCGTCCGGCTATTGGCCGAGACAGACGAGGAGGCCTGCCTTTGCGAATTGGTGGATAGTCTCCTGGAGCCCCAGTACAAGCTCTCGCGCCACGTTAAGGTGCTGCGGCAGGCGGGTTTGCTGTCTGCGGTAAAGGAAGGCCGCTGGGTCTATCACCGACTGGTTGAGGGCATCCCCTATCTCGACCGCTTATATGAGGCGCTCCAGGTGCTGCCGGACGTCGATGGGGGCTTTGCTCGCGATGTCGAGCGCTTCCGCCAGCGAATGTGCCTGCGGGAAGACGGCCGCTGCCGCATCGGCATCCAGACGCCCGAACTGGCGGCGGGAGGCGAGTGATGGCGTGCTCGTGTTCCGCGTCTCTGTCTGCGCCTGGAATGGCAATGCCGCCGCCGTGGAAAAACCCGCAGGTCGTGACGTCGTCCACTGCCGGCGTTCTGCTCGCGCTGGGCTTTATTGGAGGCTACCTGGGGCTGCCCCACGCCGCCGCAGTCCTGCTATATGTGGCTGCGGTCCTTATCGGTGGTTATTACTTCGGCCGCGAGGCGCTCGAGGAACTGGTCAAGGAGCGCGAAGTCGGCATCGAACTGCTGATGTCCGTCGCGGCCCTTGTCGCCGGCGTGATGGGACAGTGGCTGGAAGCCGCCACGCTGGTTTTCCTGTATTCGATCTCCGAGGCGGCGGAGGGTTACACCGCGGAGCGCACGCGTCATGCCGTGCGCGCGCTGATGGACTTGGCGCCGAAGACCGCCTTGGTGCGCCGGGACGGCCGGGAGTCGCGCATCCCCGTCGAACAGTTACGGGTGGAAGATACCTTCATCGTCCTGCCGGGCGAGTCGGTTGCCACCGACGGCGACGTGATCGACGGCCATTCCGCGGTCAACCAGGCGCCGGTGACGGGAGAATCGGTTCCCGTGGAGAAATCCCCGGGCGGCAAGGTATTCGCGGCCAGCATCAACGGGGAAGGCGCTCTGACGGTGCGCGCGACCAAGGCGTTCGCGGACAACACCCTCTCCCGCATCATCCACCTCGTGGAAGCGGCGCAAGCCAGCAAGGGGCGCAGCCAGCGCTTCATCGAGCGCTTCGGCAAGCGCTACAGCCCCGCCGTGCTGGCAGTTGGCGTGGCTATCGCCCTCCTGCCGCCGCTCTTTGGCTTGCCCTGGGCGGAATGGCTGACCCGCGCCACCGTTTTCGTCGTGGCCGCGGCGCCCTGCGCCCTGGTGATCTCGATCCCGATCACCCTGGTCGCGGCCCTGGGCACCGCTGGCCGCAACGGCCTGCTCATCAAGGGTGGCGTCCATCTGGAGAATCTGGCCCGGGTGAAGGTCGTGGCGCTCGACAAGACGGGCACGCTCACCATCGGCCGCCCGGAGGTCACTGACGTGCGCGTGTTCTGGGGGCACGGCGAGCGTGAGGTGCTGGAGACCGCCGCGGCCCTGGAATCACGCTCGCAGCATCCCTTGGCTCAGGCCATCGTGCGCCGCGCCCACGCGGCTGGCCTCGAACCGGTGCACGCCGAGGATTTCCGCTCCCTAACGGGCGCCGGTGCCCAAGGGTTAGTGGGCGGTCGGCGGTTCTACATTGGCAGCCCCAAACTATTCGCCAACCTGGCTGTTCCGCTTGCCGACGCGATGGACCAGGTTCAACGCCTGCAAAGCCAGGGCAAGACCGTGGTGATGCTCGGGACCGATTCTTCAATCCAGGCCTTGTTCGCAATCAGCGACCCGTTGCGCCCCGAGGCGGCAAGCGCCATCGCCGAACTGAAGCGCGCCGGGATCGAGCGGGTGGTGATGCTGACCGGCGACAATCCGCTTGCCGCCGCCGCCATTGCCGAACAGGTGGGTGTGGACGAGGTGCACGCCGAGCTCACTCCCGAGGACAAGACGCGCAAGGTCGCCGAACTGGAGGCCCGCTACGGCAAGGTGTTGATGGTGGGCGACGGGGTGAACGACGCACCGGCGCTCGCCGCCGCCCACGTGGGCGTCGCCATGGGGGCCGCCGGCACCGATGTCGCCCTGGAAACGGCCGATGTGGCCCTCATGAGCGACAACTTGGCGCGCCTGCCCTACCTCATCCGCTTCAGCCGCCGCACCTGGGGTGTGGTGCTGCAAAACCTGGCGCTGTCCGTGGTGGTGATCGGCTCGCTCATCGCCGGCGCGGTGAGCGGTTATTTCACCCTGCCGGTCGCGGTCCTCGCGCACGAGATCAGCGAGTTCGTGGTGATCGCAAGCGGCCTGCGCATGCTCAGGACCTGAACTGTTCTTGTTTTTTCACTAAGGAGTAAACGCATGAGCACCACCCAGTACGGTTTTGGCAAGACAGTCGCCTCGTCGTTCGACGCAGCAATCGAGAAGGTCATCCAGGAACTGCAGAAGGAAGGCTTCGGCGTGCTCACGGACATCGACGTGGCGGCGACCCTGAAGAAGAAGCTCAATCAGGATATGCCGCCCTACCGAATCCTCGGCGCGTGCAATCCGCCGCTGGCGCACCGGGCGCTCGTCGCCGAGCCCTCGATCGGCCTCCTGCTGCCCTGTAACGTGGTGGTGCGCCAGGACGATGCGGGCAAGGTGCAGGTGGAATTCATGGATCCAAACGCAGTGCTGGATCTGGTGAACAAGGCGGAAGTGCATCAATTGGCCGGCGAGGTTAGGCAAAAGCTGGAGCGGGTCATGCAGGCCCTGTAAGAGTGAAGACATCATGCAGATAGGCAAAGGGGCTTCGATCCTGGCGCTGGGCGCAGCCGTTGCGGCGTGCCTGGCTGCCCCGATTGCGGCATCCGCAGGCGAGCTTGCTTCCAGCGAACCGACGATCCTGGCTGGTGGGATGGGGATGATGGGTGGAATGGGCATGCACCGGAACATGATGCAACGGATGATGGGGGGCACGCTGCCTCCCGGGATGGACCCCGCCCGCCTGCCCGAGTCCGATTCGTCAGGGGCGCGCCTGCTGCAGCAGTTCTGCATGCAATGTCACAACCTGCCGAGTCCAGGCCTGCATACCGCCTCGGAATGGCCCCAGGTGCTGGGCCGGATGAACATGCGCATGCAGATGATGGGAGGGATGATGGGCGTTGCGGCTCCCGATCCGGTGCAGTTGGAGATCCTGCTGGGATATTTGCAGAGGCATGCCCAGAAGCCCATCGATGCAGGCGAATTTCCGGACCTGAACACACGGGAGGGTCGGGCATTTAGCGCGACGTGCGTCCAATGCCACGCGCTGCCGGATCCGCGGCAACACATCGCGCGGGAGTGGCCGGCGGTGGTCGGCCGGATGCGCAGCAACATGACCGCGATGGGGAAAATCGTCCCGGACGAGACGACGACTAACGAGATCGTCGATTTTTTGCAGCGGCACAGCGCGGACCAAAAATAGCGTGTGCGGCGGAACCAAGCTCTGGAGATCTGCACGATGTGGGAATACGGCATGGGTTGGGGATGGGGGTGGTTCGGCATGATTCTGTTTTGGCTGGTGCCGATCCTGCTCATCGCGCTGGGGCTCAAATATTTTTTCGGGGACGGTATCCGTCGTCCGAACCCGGGCGCCCGCGATGGCAGGCAAGGAGCGCTGGACGTGCTGGAAGAACGATATGCTCGGGGAGAAATCGATCGCGAGGAATTTATCGAGAAACGCGACGACTTGAAGCGTGGCTAGGTGCCCATGCTTGCGTGGGCGTTACGTGTCACTGGATCACCGAAGGAGAAACAGCATGAAAAAGATCGTGTTGGCTGGACTAACAGTGCTTTCGCTCACGGCCCCCGCGGCTTTTGCGCAGCAAGCGCTATACCCTTGCCAGGGCTATGGGTGCGGAATGATGATGGGTCCTGGAATGATGGGTGGCTATGGCATGGGTCCTGGAATGATGGGTGGCTATGGCATGGGACCCGGAATGATGGGCGGCTATGGCATGGGTCCTGGAATGATGGGCGGCTATGGCATGGGACCCGGAATGATGGGTGGCTATGGCATGGGTCCTGGAATGATGGGTGGCTATGGATATGGAGGTCCTTATTCCGGGGGACCCGACCTGACGAAGGAGCAGGCTGAAAAGATCGACAAGATTCGCGACGATCTCGCCAAAAAAGAAGCGCCCCTGATGCAGCAGATTTTCGAGGAAAGACGAAAGCTGCAGGACATGTATTCCTCCGGCGCGGACCCCGCCGCGCTCGACCAGGCGTACCGGAAAACCACCGACCTCGAGCGTCAGGTCTTCAATGCCCGGGCCGATGCGCAGAAACGGATGAACGCCGTTCTGACCAAGGAACAGCGGGAAAGGATGCAGCGCATGCAGCGCGGCTACGGTTACGGCCACGACATGTGGGATTGGGATTAAGCCAGGGCGCCTTGGACGGTCCGGGTGTTGAAGGGTTGGTCCCCTACCTCACCCGGATCGCGCAT
Source organism: Thiobacillus sp. SCUT-2 (assembly GCF_035621355.1). Classification (NCBI taxonomy): domain Bacteria; kingdom Pseudomonadati; phylum Pseudomonadota; class Betaproteobacteria; order Nitrosomonadales; family Thiobacillaceae; genus Thiobacillus; species Thiobacillus sedimenti. Next base: position 1,952,977 of record NZ_CP141769.1, read on the forward strand.
CACTTAAACGAGGATGCCATAAGAGTGCCAAGCTATTCCCCTACGCCACAGTGGGCAATCAAGAAAACAGCCACACAAAGAACGCAAGCAGATAAGATAGCAACATGCATCCCGCAGCCGCACGCCGACTCCTGTATTTCCTGCTGGTCACCTTGCTGATCAATGCGGCCGGCTGGACGTTCAACCGCGCCGCGGTGGCCGATGCGTTTTTCGCCGGGCAAGAAACCGGCCCGGCGGAGATGATGCAGCCATCCCTGCAAGCGGGCCATGGTCATGGCGAGTTTCCTAAAGCCAAGGCGGTATGTACCCACTGGTGCCACGAAGTGGGGCATTTCCTCGGGCTGTTCGGCCAGGCGCCAAGCTTGTCTTCAGAGCCCGTCGAAGGCTACTCCTCCCACAACTCCCGGTTCATTCCCGAACCTGCCCACGAAGGCCTTTTCCGGCCGCCGCGACTCATCTCCTAGTTTCCAAACGCATTGATTTTTGTGTTGCGAAGACGCATCCGCCTTCGGCTGGGTGTCGTGTTCGCCTTGGAAAGGAATGAGCATGAGGTTTTCATTTTTATGCCGCAACGCCCGGAGCGGGTTGCGGCCGGTGTGCCGTGCAGCCGCGGCATCGTTGGTCTGGTTTTTATTGTCCCCCGTCGCGTTTGCAGACCCCGCGGCATTGACCCTGGAGGGTGCGTGGCAGCGCGCCGAGGAGGCCAACCCGACGCTGCGCGCGGCCCAGGCCGCCATCCCCGCAGCAGAAGGCGAGCTGCGCGATGCGCGCGCGCCGCTGTGGAACAACCCGCAGGTCTCCGTGGAGCGGCGCCGCAAGGAAGTCCCGCAGGTTTCGAATCCCACCCAAGTCAACCGCGAGTGGAACGTAGGGCTCGCCCAGACCTTCGAAATCGCGGGCCAGCAAGGCGACCGGCGGGCCGCAGCCGAGCAATCGCTGGCCGCGACCCGGCAGGTGATCGCGGAAACCCGGCGGCAGGTGCGCGCCGAAGTGGAGAGTCGTTTCGTGCGGGTGCTGAGCCTGCAGTCGCGCATCCAGACCGAGGAGTCGACGCTCAACCTCATCGAAGACGCCGCCAAAGCCGTCGGCAAGCGGGTCGCAGCGGGAGAGGACAGCCGGCTCGACGGCAACCTCGCCCGCGTGGAAGCGGAACGGGCGCGCAACCAAGTGGCGCTGCTGCATGAGCAACTCGTCCAGGCGCGCGCGGAGCTGGCCGCTTTGCTGCAACTGCCACCTGATGAGCTGCCGCAGGTACAGGGCGCCCTTGATCCGGCCGCCGTCCCCTACTCCCTGGAAGACCTGCTGAACGCTGCTGCAGGCCGGCCCGTCCTGCAGGCGCTAGGCCATCGGGAACAGGCGGCGAAGAGCCGCCTCGACCTTGAGCGCGCGACACGCTACCCGGACGTCACGGTTGGACTCAGCACCGGGCGGGAGGGGCCATTCGATGCCCGCGAAAAGATCGTCGGCTTGAGTGCTTCCCTGCCGCTTCCCCTGTTCCGCCGGAACGCGGGCGGCATCGGGCGGGCGACCACGGAACTCACCCAGACCCGGATCGAGCGCGAAGCCACGAACCGCGACGTGCGCGCCCAGGTAATCGCCCTGTGGGAACGATTCACCAACCTCAAAGTACGGGTAGATCGGCTCAAGGAATCGGTGCTGCCCAGCCTGCAGGAAAACCGGCGTCTCTCCGCCATTTCCTTTCGCGCAGGCGAAATCGGCCTGCTGCAACTGTTACTGGTCAACCGCCAGGTGCTGGACGGGCAGCGCGACCTGCTCGACGCCCGCACCGACTTGCGCCTGACCCAAGTGGCGCTGGAGGCGGCGGCGGGCTGGCAGTCCACGCCCGCCACGCGCTGAACAAGACATTCAAGAATTCAGGAACTCATGACATGGAAAACTCACACAGCCAACAAAGACGCGGCCTGAAACAACTGGCATCGCTGCTCCTGGCCGGCAGCCTGTCGGCAACTTTACTTGCAGGGTGCGGCGACAAACCGGCACCGGAGAAAAACGTCTCCGGAAAAACGGAACCCGCAAACCAGGGCGCGCAAGAATCCCCGTCAGAAAAACCGGGAGAAAAATCCGCCGGGAAACTGCTCGATCTGAGTGACGCGGAGATCCATCAAGCGGGCATCAAGGTACAGAAACTGGAGCTCCAGGAAAAGGCCGACCAGATCGTGGTCACCGCCACCATCCAGGCCAACCAGGACAGGCTTGCTCGTGTTGCCCCGCGGGTGCCGGGTCGCATCATCAAGGTGAATGCCAGCCTGGGCAACCGGGTGAAACCGGGCCAGGCACTGGCGATGCTCGACAGCATCGATTTGGGCGAGGCGCGCTCGGCCTATCTGCAGGCGGCGAGCGAGGCGGCGGTGGCGCAGGCCGGCTTCGCGCGCGCCCAGCGGCTGAATGCCGACAGCATCATCCCCGAGAAGGACTATCTGCGCGCCCGCGCCGAGCACGAAAAAGCACGGGCCGCATTGCGTGCCGCCGCCGACAGGCTGCGCATGATGGGCGTCAACCCGGAAAACCTCTCCGGTTCCGTCTTCCCGCTTACCGCGCCCTTCGCCGGCACGATCATCGAGAAGAAAGCGGTACTCGGCGAACTCGCCCCGCCCGACCAGTCGCTGTTTACCGTGGCCGACCTTTCCACGCTGTGGATCGAGGCCGACCTGTTCGAGAAAGATCTGGCCAAGATCAGGCCGGGCATGCAGGCGAGCGTCACCGTATCGGCCTATCCGGGCGAGGTATTCAAAGGCCGCCTCACCTATATCAGCAGCGTGGTGGACAAGGACAGCCGCACCGTGAAGGCACGGGTGGAGGTACCGAATCCTGACGGCCGCCTCAAGCCTGAAATGTTCGCGACGGCCGCGATCCAGACCGGCTCGGGCGCGAAAGCGCTGCTGCTGCCGGAGGATGCGGTGCTGCTGGTGCAAGGCCAGCCGACCGTATTCGTGGCCGAAAATGGCGGCTTCGTGCCGCGCGCAGTGGAAGTTGGCGAGCGCATCCAGGGCCGGATCGTAATCAGGTCCGGTGTCGCGGCTGGCGAGTCGGTCGTGACCAGCGGCGCCTACGCGCTCAAAGCCCGTCTGCTCAAGTCGCAAATCGGCGACGCGGATTGAGGGGGCGGCCATGTTGAACAAAATTGTCGATCTCTCCCTGCGCTACAAGGTACTGGTGCTGGTGGCCTTTCTGCTGGTGGTGATGCTGGGCGTGAAGGCCTGGCGCGAAGTGCCGGTGGACGCCTTCCCCGACGTGACGCCGGTGCAGGTGAACATCTACACGGAGGCGCCTGGGCTGGCGGCCGAGGATGTGGAGAAGCTGCTCACCTTTCCGGTGGAAGGCGTGATGGCCGGTCTGCCGGGGGTGGAGGAAATCCGCTCGGTGTCGCTGTTCGGGTTGTCCTATGTCAGCGTGTATTTCAAGGACGACGTGGACATCTATTTCGCCCGCCGTCTGGTAAGCGAGAAGCTGCAGGAAGCCAAGGGCCGCATCCCGGAAGGCTACGGCGAACCGGTGCTGGGCGCCAACAGTTCCGGCCTGGGCCAGGTGTTCTGGTACACCGTCGAATCGGCCGACAAGAAACTTTCCGGGATGGACCTGCGCACCCTGCAGGACTGGAGCGTGCGGCTGGTGCTGCGCACCGCGCCCGGGGTGGACGATGTGACGTCCTGGGGCGGCGACGAGAAGCAGTACCAGGTGCTGATCGATCCGCGACGGCTGATCAAGTACGGGCTGACCTTCAAGGAAGTGATGGAGTCCCTGACCGCCAACAACCGTCAGGTGGGCGGGCAATACGTCGACCTGGGCCAGGAGCAGTATCTGGTGCGCGGACTGGGTCTGGTGGCCAACACCCAGGACATCGGCAGCATCGTCGTTGCCGAAAGGGAAGGCACGCCCGTCTATGTGCGCGACGTGGCCGAGGTCAAGGAAGCGCCTTCATTGCGCAGTGGCGCGGTCACCAAGGATGGTGGTGAAGTCGTGCTCGGCATGGCCCTGCAGCGCATCGGCGAGAACGCCAAGAACGTGGTGGACGCTGTCAAAGAGAAACTCAAGACCGTGCAGCAGGCCCTGCCCGCGGGGGTGACGATCAATCCGATCTACGACCGCACCGAACTGGTGGAGAAGGCGGTCAAGACCGCCGAGAGCGCCCTCGTCGAAGGCTCCATCCTGGTGGCGATCATCCTGTTCCTGTTCCTGGGCGAGGTGCGCTCCGCGATCGTGGTGATCCTGGCGCTGCCGCTGGCGATGCTGATCAGCTTCATCCTGATGCAGCAATGGGGGCTGTCGGCCAACCTGATGTCGCTCGCCGGGCTGGCGGTGGGCATCGGCATGATGGTGGACGGCGCCGTGGTGATGGTGGAAAACGGCTTCCGCCTGCTCTCCCACAAGGTCGGGCAGACGGTCAACAAGACCCACGTGATCCTGGAAGCGGCGCGCGAAGTGATCAACCCCACCGCCTTCGCCATCCTCATCATCATCGTGGTGTTCCTGCCGCTGTTTTCCTTGACCGGGCTGGAGGGCAAGCTGTTCAAACCCATGGCGCTCACCATCACCTTCGCCATGATCGGCTCGCTGGTGCTCACCATGACTTTGGTGCCTGTTCTCAGTTCGCTGATCCTCAAGCCCAAGGAGGAGAAGGACACCTTCGTGGTGCGCTGGGCCAAGCAGCTTTATCTCCCGCTGCTGGACTGGGCGCTGGAGAATAAGCGCAAGGTCATTGGCGGCGCGGCAGCCCTGTTGATCGGAACGTTCGCGCTGTTTCCCTTCCTCGGCAAGGAGTTCATGCCAACCCTGCAGGAAGGCGGCATCATGTTCCGCGTCACCAGTATCCCGTCCACCTCGCTGGACGAGTCGATCCGCATCTCCGAAGGTATCGAAACCGCGCTCAAGCGTTTCCCGGAGGTGAAATCGGCCGTCGCCATGATCGGGCGCGCGGAGAAAGGCGAAACTGCAGACGTCAACTACATGGAAATCCTGGTCGACCTCAAGCCGCGCGAGCAATGGCCTGAGCCGATTTCCTTTCCCGAGTTGACGCAGGAGATGCAGGCAGCGCTGGAGAAGCGGGTGCCGACCGCCGTCATCGCCGCCACGCAGCCGATCCAGATGCGCGTCGAGGAGCTCATTTCCGGGGTGCGCGCCACGCTGGCGCTGAAACTCTATGGCGAGGACCTGGCCACGCTGGACCGGCTGTCCGCCGAGCTCAAATCCACCCTGGAAAAAGTGCCCGGCGTGGCCGATTTGGCGCTGGAAGCCAACAAGGGCAAGCCGCAGATGGTGATAAAGGTCAACCGCGAAGCGGCGGCGCGCCTGGGGCTCAACGCCGACGACATCCTGGAGGTGGTGCAGGCCGGCATCGGCGGCAAGGCCGTGTCCACCCTGATCGACGGCGTCAAGCGCTTCGACATCCAGGTCTGGCTCGCGCCCGATTTCCGCAACAGCGTGGAAGCCATCGGCAACATCCCGATCCGCACCCGCGCGGGCGCGCTGGTGCCGTTGTCCGCAGTGGCCACGGTGGAACTGGACGAAGGCTATTCCTTCGTGCGGCGCGAGCAGTTGCAACGCTATGCCGTGATCCAGATGGACGTCAAAGGACGCGACGTGGACAGCTTCGTGAAGGAGGCGCAGGCGCGCATCCAACGCGAAGTGAAGATGCCGGCCGGCTACTGGGTCGAGTGGGGCGGCGCCTTCGAGAACCAGCAGCGCGCCATGGCCAAACTGGCCGTGATCGTGCCGCTTACCATCGGGCTGATCTTCATCCTGCTCTACACCGCGTTCAATTCGCTCACCTACGCCACGCTCATCATCGCCAACGTGCCGTTCGCCACCATCGGCGGTGTGATCGGGCTGTTCGTCACCGGGCAGTACTTGTCGGTGCCCTCGGCGATCGGCTTCATCGCGGTGTTCGGGGTGGCGATGCTGAACGGCATCGTGCTGGTGTCCTTCCTCAACGACCAGCGACGACAGGGACTCTCAATCAGAGAAGCTGTCAAGCAAGGCGCCGCACTGCGTCTGCGGCCGGTGCTGATGACAGCCTCCATCGCCATCTTCGGCCTGGTGCCGATGCTGCTGTCCAGCGGCGTCGGCGCGGAGACCCAGCGGCCGCTGGCGACGGTGGTGGTGGGCGGGCTGTTCACCTCGACCGCGCTGACCCTGCTGTTGCTGCCGTTGATGTACGAATGGGTGGAACAACGCCGCGAACGCAAACAAGCAAAGTAAACCGGAAACGTGCGGCCTGAAGAGGCCGCACGCAATCATCAGACAGGAGAAAACGCATGAAAGAAATCAAGGCCTACGTCCACAACCACCGTATCGGCGACGTGATTCGCGCCCTCAAGGACTCGGGGCTATGCAATGCGAACGCCGGTTGCCGCAATCTTACCGTCATCCCGGTGCAAAGCCTGCTGAAGGCGGTGGACGCAAGGGAGCAGCACTACTCCATCGAACTGGCCGAAGAGGTCATTTACGAATCCAAGCTGGAACTGATCTGTGAAGACCATCAGGTGGACGAACTGGTGGGCATCATCGCGCGCACCGCCCGCACTGGCCAGGCCGATCCGGGGTGGATATTCGTGATCGACGTTGTCAGGGCAATCCCTGTCGCGGCAATGTAATGAGCGAACCTGGTTTCCGGTCATGGCCTGTGCCCACGTCCTGAACCCGGAAAGCGATATCGAATTTCTATCTCAATCAACTAATGAAGGAGTAAATCATGGGATTCCTTGAACGCATGCTCGGTAATTTGATAGGAGGCCATCACGGCGGCTACCGGGGCGGCCATCACGGCGGTTCCAGGCATGGGGGCTTTGGGGGTGATCCAGGCTATCCGCAGGGCACAGGCCCAGGCGGCGGCAATGCGGGCAATCCCTGCCCAAAGTGCGGCAGCGCCAATGCGAACGATGCGCGCTTCTGCCGGCAATGCGGCGCTTCCCTGGCGGCCGCCGAATGTTCCGGTTGCGGCGCGGAACTCGCAGCCGATGCCAGGTTCTGCGGCCAGTGCGGCAAACTCCGGCAGTAACGCAGCACATATCCCGCTGTGGATCGTTTGATTCTTGAGGAGCGGCGACATGGCCGAAAAACTTGAACTGGAGCTGTCCCTGGTCTTGCCGGAAATTCCTGACGAGCGCGACGCCTGCGTGGGGCGGCTGACCAATTTACTGCAAGCCGAGGGCCTGGAAAAAGTACACTTGGTCCATGAAGACGGCGGCGCCCGCCTGTGCCTGCACTACGACCCGCAGCAGTTCAGCGTGGGTCGGGTACGCGAACTGGCGCAGGCGTCCGGCGCGAAGATCAGTGACCGGTTTCGCCACGAGAGCCTGCGCATCGACGGCATGGATTGCCCCACCTGCGCTGTCGTGATCGAGCATGCCTTGCAACGCACGGACGGCGTGCTGGAGGCTTCGGTGAGCTACGCCGCCGAACGCCTGCGGCTGGAATTCGACAGCGAGAAAATTGCGCGCCCGGCGATCGTCCGGCGCATCCAGGCGCTCGGCTATGCCGTGCTGGAGGAGACAGGCCATGAGGCCGGTTGGTTCGTCGAGCATCGCGAGCTGATCTTCAGCTGCGTAGCCGGCCTGTTGTTGCTGGCCGGCTGGCTCACGGGTCTCGCCGGTGCACCGCACACGCTCTCGCTCGGGCTGTTGCTGGGTGCCTACGCGGCGGGCGGCTTCTACACCCTGCGCGACGCCTGGCAGAGCATGAAGAGCCGCAGCTTCGATATCGACATCCTGATGATCGTCGCGGCAGCCGGAGCGGCGGCGCTCGGTGCCTGGGAAGAAGGCGCGCTGCTGCTGTTCCTGTTCAGTCTGGGGCACGCCTTGGAGCACATGGCCATGGACCGTGCCCGCAAGGCCATCGAGGCACTGGCGAAGCTCGCGCCCAAGACCGCCATCGTGCAGCGGGACGGTGCGGAGGCCGAAGTGCGGGTCGAAGCGCTGCTGCGTGGCGACCGGGTAGTCGTCAAACCCGGGCAGCGCATTCCCGCCGACGGCCAGGTGGCCTCGGGCAACTCGGCGGTGGACCAGTCCCCGGTCACCGGCGAATCCATGCCGGTGGACAAGCAGCCGGGCGACAAGGTGTTCGCCGGCACGGTCAACGGCGAGGGTGCGCTTGTGGTCGAGGTGACCCGACTGGCGCGCGAGAGCACGCTGGCGCGCATGGTCACGATGGTGGCCGAGGCGCAGACGCAGAAATCCCCCACCCAGCGCTTCACCGACCGCTTCGAGCGCATCTTCGTGCCATTGGTGCTGGCGGGCGCCGCGCTGCTCATCGTGCTGCCGCCGCTGTTCGGCTTCCCCTTCGCCGAATCGTTTTACCGCGCCATGGCGGTGCTGGTGGCGGCGTCCCCCTGCGCGCTGGCCATCGCCACCCCGTCGGCGGTGCTGTCCGGCATCGCCCGCGCCGCGGCCGGCGGCGTGCTGATCAAGGGCGGCGCCCATCTGGAAAATCTCGGCGTGCTGACGGCCGTCGCCTTCGACAAGACCGGCACCTTGACCATCGGCAAGCCCAAGGTGACCGACGTCGTCGCCGTCAGCGGGAGCGCGGATGAATTGCTGAAAATCGCCGCCGCCGTGGAAAGCCGCAGCGCCCATCCGCTGGCGCAGGCGGTGGTGACGGAGGCGAAGCGGCGGGGTTTGAGTTGGGGCGAAGCCGGCGAGGTCGAAGCCGTGACCGGAAAAGGATTACGCGCCGAATTCGACGGAAAAAAGGTGATCGTCGGCAACGCCGGGTTGTTCGACGGAGAACCCATCCCCGGGGTGATTCTTCAGCATGTCGAACGTCTCGGCACCAAAGGCAAAACCATCATGCTAATCCAGGCCGACGGTCAGTTCCTCGGCATCGTAGCCTTGGCCGACACGCCGCGCCCAGGCGTGCGCGAGGTCCTGGCGCGCCTGCACCGGATCGGCGTCCGCAAGACCATCATGCTCACCGGTGACAACGAAAGCGTAGGCCGGGCCATCGCCGATGCGGTGGGTCTGGACGAAGTGCACGCAGGACTGCTGCCGGAAGACAAGGTCACGGCCATGGAGGAACTCGGGCAGCGCTACGGGCGGGTAGCCATGGTCGGCGACGGGGTCAACGACGCCCCGGCCATGGCACGCGCCACGGTCGGCATCGCCATGGGCGGCGCCGGCACCGACGTGGCGCTGGAAACCGCAGACGTGGCGCTGATGGCCGACGATCTCTCCAGGCTGCCCTTCGCCGTGGCCCTGAGCCGCGCATCGCGGCGCATCATCCGGCAGAACCTGTTCGTCTCGCTGGGCGTGGTGGCGCTGCTGATTCCCGCCACCCTGTTCGGCTGGGCCGGGATTGGTTTGGCGGTACTGATCCATGAGGGATCGACCATCGTCGTGGTGATCAATGCCTTGCGTCTGTTGGCCTACGAGGATCAGGCGGATTGATTCGTTGATGCCCGTCGGCGATCACCAGACGAAAAACTGCGTGCTCCAAGCGGCAAGCGGAAAAGCTGCGGCCACCAATATTCCCAACGCGCCCGCGGCGCCGTTACGCTTCGCCAGACGCCATGCAAGATTCGCACTCCAGATGGCGGAGAGCACCAGCAGCGCCATACGCGCGTCATTGGCCCAAGGCAGGATCACCCTTTCGCCAGCCAGCTGGGAGGTTGTAAGCTGGCTCAAGCCCACGAAAACGCTCGTCCCGGCGAACGGGATGAGTGCATGGGCTAGCCGCTGCCAAGGCACTCCAGTCAGCATGCCGGCCAGCTTGAGCCAGCCCCACACCCAGCCGCCGACGACGAGCGTTTCGGCGGCGATGTAGGCGAGCAGGATGCCGCCGTCCAGCCAGGTGAAGACGTCGTTCGCCTCCGGGTAGTAGGTGAACAGCCACCAGTGTCCTGCCTCGTTGAGCGGCCACCAGACCTCGTGGTCTACCAGCCACCCTGCCGCAGCCTGTTTCGCGGCCACCAGCCAGGGAGAAGCGCTCCACTGGAAGGCTCCGAGCGCCACGCCCAGCATGCCGAAGACCAGCAAGCGCGCAGGCCAATCGTTCATCTCCCTGGCCTTGTTTCCGGGGACGCTGGGATGGCCGAGTATTTCGGCATTGGGCGAACGCAGGGCGAGTTGCACCGCGTTCCGTTCCCCGGCGCAGCGGCCGCACGCATGGCAGGCCGAGGCGCTTTCCATGCGCCGGATGTTGATCAGCGGGGCGCAGTTGATAACATGCTGGCGGCTGGTGCGATGGCCGGCAGGCGCCGCGTCCCAGGCGGATTGATCGACCTTGAAGTGGACGGGTGCGATCTTCGCCAACAGGCCGAACACGCCGGAAACGGGGCACAGATGCTTGCACCAGACCCGTTTCTCGCGTCCCCAGATCAGCCCCACGGCAATGGCCGCGATGGTCGAGCCGCCCAGGATAAGCAGGGCGGGCTTCGGGTATTCGTAAACGCTGGTCATCTGCCCGAACACGGTGGTCATGACGAAGGCCACGAACGGCCACCCTCCCCACTTCATCCAGCGCGGGATGCCGCGCCCCAGGCCGAACCGGGAAACCCACTCGGTAAGCGCACCCTCCGGGCACAACACTCCGCACCACACCCGGCCCAGTGCCATGATGGAAAGAATGACGAAGGGCCACCAGATGCCCCAGAACGCGAACTGCGCGAAGCGGGTCAGGTTGTTCCAGATATGGGCCTGGTCCGGCGGCAGGGGCAGAAAAGCCGGCACGGCCACCAGCATGAGATAGCCCAGCACCACGAGCCATTGCGCAACGATGATGGCGTTGCGGTAGCGTCGCATGGCGAGCCCCAGACGGGCGAGCCGGCCGGTGCCGGGGCCAGAGGCCGCGATTTGCCCTGTCGCTGCATTCATGCCTTGCGCCTCATCGGTTTCAATTTGAGTAGCACGCCAAGGGCAAGTGCCCAGTAGACCGCGAGCAATGCGTAGGCCATGCCCGATGGCGCCGCCCGGTAACCGGTGAAGGCGGCCACGAGCCCGCCTGCCCGGGTACTGTCGTCCAGCAGGAATGCCGTGTTCCACAGCGGATCTGCCAGCGGCGGCAGCGCTTCCAGCCCGACGAGTTTTTCCGCACCGTCCACCAGCAGCGCCCCGCCAAGCAGCAGGAGCATCACTTCCGTGACGCGGAAAAAGGCGCGCCACGAAACAAACCGGCTGCCGCGGGAAAGCAGCCAATAGGCAGCCAAGGCGAGCAGGAAACCGGTCGCGCTACCCAGGGCAATGTCGGCATTCGCGCTGCCCTTGACCGCGCCGTAGAGGAACACCACCGTCTCCGCGCCTTCGCGTCCCACCGCCACCGCAGCCAGGACCGCAATGCCCAGCCAGTTGGCCCGATCGGCGGCACTTTCCATGCCGGCTTCCAGTTCCTTTTTCAGACCGGCGCCGTGGCGGCGCATCCACCAGACCATCTGGAAAATTAGGCCACAGGCGACGAGCGGCATGACAGCCTGAAACCATTCGAGCGCATTTGCCGACACCCACGACTGGATGTCCATGATCGTTACGGCTAGGAACAGGGCAAGCCCCAGGCCTGCCGCGATTCCGCCCCACAGCCAGGGAAAGCCGGCGCGGGCGTCGGGACGGGCGCTGAGCCATCCGTGCAGAATGCCGATCACCAGCATCGCTTCGATGGTTTCCCGCCAGACGATGAAAAGCGCATTACCCATATGCCACTCCTTTTATTTCACGACGATGCGGCTACGTCCGGTGTCGGGATGGAATTCGTCAAAAAAGTCATACTCGCCGGGCTTCAACGGGGCGATCACCACAAAGGATTCGGCGCCAGGCGCGAGTACCTTCTCTTTCCTCAGTTGCAGGCTCTCGAACTCGATCGCGTCGCGTCCTTCATTGCGCACCACAATCTTGAAGCGCACCCCGGCAGGCACGTTAAGGATGTTGGGGATCAGCCGCCCGTTCTTGGCCACCACGGTATAGGCGGGCAATTCCGCCGCGCCCGCTTGCGCAGGTGCGAGCAGAAAAACCGCCGCCGCGAGGGCGGCGGAAACGAGGCCAACGAACGCAGAAAAACGCAATGTCATGCTGTTCACGTGATGCCCTTAATATGAAAGTTGAGCACGCAATCCCAGCACCATGGCGTTGCTGGCGGCCGGGTTGGCGCCCATTCTCCAAACGTACTGAAAATCGGGGGAAAGCTCGAACTGGTTAGTGATGTGGTAGCGATAGTAGATTTCAGCCACCCTTTCCGCGCCGCTGGGGGTGAAGTTGATATTGTCGGTGAAGGTGGAGGCATCGGCCGGGTTATCGTTGCCAAGCAGATCCCGGGTGCCGCCGGCAGCATGGTAATCGTCGCTCGCCTGCAGCCAGCCAGCGGCCACCCCGATGGCGTCGGCGCCCCGATCCCAGTAGGAACCGTTGAACTCGGCTCCCAAGGTGAGGGCGCGGTCGAAGGGCACCTTGCCCTTGGCCATCTGGCCGTAACGTCCGAACAGGGTCACGCCGTCGCCCAAACGCTGGTCGGCGGAAATGCCCCAGCCGCCTTGCGATGCGGTGGAGCCGTCTAGCTCCGTGCCCTGCCCCTGTTGCCAGGCATACAGGCGGTAGTTGCCGGTCAGGCCGTCGAAGAACCTGAGCGAGGTCTCCGCCTGGGCCATGATCAGCGGGGATGAAAAGAAACGCTGGTAATTGGCGCCCACGCCGGTGCCGAACACGCCAAGGGACACGCGCCAGGTTTGGGGCTTGCGGGTCTCGTTCAGATAAGAAGCCACGAAGCCCGGCTGGAAGCCGTTGGCATCCACGCCGACCTGTCTGCCCGCGTCCAGCAGCGGGTTGTGCACGAAAATGGAATTCAGGAACTGGCGGCTTTCGTCGTTGGCACCGGCATTCCGGTCGAAGAAGCCGAAGATATCCATCTTGCCGAAGGTGAGCTCAAGGGTTTCGCGGGAGCGCGGCTTGAAGCCGCCAAAAGGCAGCGGGATAGCGGCCTGGTACCAGGCCTGGCCGAGAATCGCCACGGAGTCGTCCGGGCTGGCGCCGCTGGCGCGGAATGCCACGGCATTGGGCGCGCTGGCAAAGGCGCCCAGGTTGGCGAAGGGGCTATTGAGACCCAGCCCTTGGCCCATGCGGAAATGGGCGAATATCTTTTGATCCACGTTGCCGAAGGGCTCCAGCGGCAGTTCGGCGGTGACATCGGCACGATAGTTGAGCTGGCTGTTGCCGTCAGCGGTACCCTTGGGCAGGCCGGATGGCATCTGCGCCACGGTGGTCAGGCTCGCCCCGACTTTCAGCCCTTCCAGGCCTTCGGTTCGCTTGACCGCTTTCCTGGTTTCCAGCACGTCCTTCTCCGCCGCCTTCAGACGCGAGGTCAGATCGGGTTCATACTGGCTGATCTCGTCGCTATCCAGCGCCTTGTTCACTTGTTCCTGGGCCTGTTCCAGGGATTGCACACGCTTCTCGATGTCGGCTGGCACCTTGGCAGCGTGGTCGGCCTGGATTTGCTTCTCCAGTTCGGCATTGCGTTTTTCGAGATTATCCAGGCGCTCGTTGAGCTTCTGGATAAGCTTCGTCAAGTCGGCCTCCGAAGAGGCGGCATGGGCCGGCAGCGCGGCAAACAGCGCAGCGGCGAGCGCCAAAGGTTTCATGGCAAAAGAATGCGACACGCTTAGTACCCGCCCTTCTTGCCGATGCCGACATAGGTGAAGTCGTACTCCACCTCGAAGGGCCTGAACCAGGGGCGCACGCCAGTAAGGCGGTCGATGTGGCGACCGAAATGCGAACCGGCAGAAGGCGGATAGATGGTGTACTTGACATGATATTTGCCCGGCCCCATGAGCTTCACGTTGTCGCCGTAATGCGGGCCGTCGTTGGCCACCATGGGCATGAAATCGCCGCTGATTTTTTCGTTACCGCCCTGCTTGGTGACTTCGTACTTGACCGTCAAATAGGGCATCCATGCACCTTCGTCAAAGCCGTTGGGGTTGTTGGCCAGGGCATGGATGTCAGCTTCCAGGTGCACGTCGGAATCCTTGGCCGGGCGCATCATGCCTTCCGGTTCCATTTCGACTGGTTGCAGATAGACGGCGCCGAGTTCCATTCCATTGCGCTGCTGAGGCGTGCCGATCGGGTATTCCACGGCCAGGGCGGTCGCCGGGAGGATGGCCGTCAATGCAGCCAGAGCAATGGGGGCAACGAGGTTACGAAAATGCATGGGGTTTCTCCCTATTCCAAGGTTCAGTAAACGTTGGCTTGCTACAGGGGTAAGAGAAACCCGTTGGCTGGCTGATCGGATTATTTCGTCAGAATTAGTTTGCCGTGGCGTGTGATCCTTAGGACATAGCGCTCGTTGTCATGCTCGATCACCAATGCGCGCGATCCCTGGAACAACATCTCCGAAGAGATGGACTCCGGCTGTCGGTCCGCCTTGCTTTGGCTAGATTCTGGCGCGCTTTGTGTGATGCGACTATTCTGCATCAGTAAACTATAACAGGAATGATTCGTGTTTGCAACAATAGGCATGTGAAGTTTGAGATAGCGATCAAACATGATGTGCGCGATGGAGGTGAAGAAGACAAAGGCTCTGGAGATCCCGGAGCAGACCGAGAGCCAGATAGACTCCGTGAAGGACTTCGTACGGCCGCATTCCGGCAAGATGCCGTATGCATCTATTCAGCCATTAACGGCTGCCTGGCAATAGGAACGACGACGCGAAGCCGCGTGTCCGGGAAAGCGCCGAATATACTCAAGACTGGGACGGCAACGTCGCTCCCATCACCGGCATGTCATAGGTGGAAAGGACATAGAACTCGCTGTGGTGGATTTCGACCGGCTCCGGATCATCAGTGAAGAAAAGCGAGGCGGCGGCCTCGCGCTCGTCAAGGCGATCGCGCACGCCCATGGCGGAAGACTGGAACTGACCGATACGCCTGGAGGTCGGCTGGCCGTACGGCTCAGCCTGCCTCTCACCTGAACCCAGGAGTTGGCGGTCTGCCTTCTGGGCTGACATTCGGAATGCTGCCCTTTTCATTTTTGTACCAGTTTGTCCATCACCAAGCTATGGACCATGCGGGCCACAATCTTCCTTTCCGCCGCAGACAGCTTATGAAAATCCACCAAGAAGTCATGCTCGAATTTCGAGCGGGTAGAGGATGGCTTGGTGTGACCATTCCCGAAGGTGAGCCACTCGGGCGATTCCCCAAGAGTTTTTGACATTTGAAGCAGTGTGGAATGGCGTAATGACTTGATCTTTCCGTTTTCAAGGTTGCACAGCAGAGACGGAGAAACACCACATCGCCTGGCGAGTTCGGCTTGGCTCAGTCCTGCGCGAATCCTGGCGTCTTTGATTCGGTTAGCGAGCGCCATATCCTTCCGAATCGCCATGGTCTTCCTTTCTATATATAGCGTCAGCATGAGTCCTGTGGCAATACTTAGGTTTTCGCTTGCCGATAAACAGGATTCTTTATTTTTGGGGGGCGCGCACGACTAGATAGGGGACAGACGTTGACGGTAGACAAAAACCAATCCCGTCCTGTCCGACCGATCTTCAAGTCTGACGGTTCCACCCAGACGTTCGGCGATATTACGCACAATTGCCAGACCCAGGCCGCTTCCGCCATCATGGCTCCCGGGCACACGGTAATGTTCGTGTTCGCATGGCCTCATAACATATGGCTTCAAATCACATCGCTATAGATTTTTACAAGGTCTCGCCGAACAGCCAAGGCCCAAAAGGTTTAAGGTGCCTATCCATGGAATTGCGTAGTCGTACGCCCTGCTTCGCCGCAGCTGGTTGTTGATCGTGGCTTCGATAGTCAGCATATGTCTGTGAAACATCGTAACGCTTCAGTCGCTACCTTTTACCCTGGACTCGACCATGAATGACAACCCATCACAGCGAGCAACCGTTCACGAGCGTACCGTGCATGACGATTGTCGCGCCGAGGACGACAAGTTACCGCATCTACCGCCCAAAAACCCTCTTCGCCTCCGACGCACCATTCGACGCACTGAGTTGCGTCAAATGGTGCCGCTGGCCGACACGACAATCTACGATATGGAGAGACACGGAGAATTTCCGCGCCGCTTCAATCTGACGGCGCGCTGCGTGGTGTGGGACCTGGCCGAGGTGGAGGCCTGGATAGCCGCGCGGCGGCAGGCCTCAGACTCTGATCAACTGAAGCGGGCGCCCTCGCCCGATGTACGCCAACGCAAGCGTCGCCCTGTCAAAGCAAGGCCTGCGTCGTGAGCACCTTCATCGATGGCGGCAGCAAGGTCGGAGTGTGCGACTTGCCTGCGGTCCACGCGTCAATCATGTCGGCCCATTCCTGCAGCATGTGACGCCGCTGCTCGGCATATTCAGCCTTGTTGTAGACGCCTCGCGACGAGCGACCGTCTTCGTGTGCTAGGCACTTCTCGATCCAGTCGCTGTTGAAGCCGAGCTCGTTGAGGATGGTCGAACCCGTGCGCCGCAGGTCGTGCACGGTGAAGAGTTCCAGCGGCAGGCTGTTCGTTTTCGCGCGTTCGACTATTAGTTGCGTAACCCGGTTGAGTGTGGCGTTGGACATGCATTTGTCAGCGTCGTAGCGCGACGGAATCAGGTAGCGCGAACCGCCGGCACAGGTGCGCAGGGCGACCATGATATCGAGCGCCTGCTGCGACAAGTAGATGTTATGGGCTTTGGACGCTTTCATGCGTTCCTTCGGGATGCTCCATAGCGCCTTCTCAAAATCCACCTCGTCCCACGTCGCGTGGATCAACTCGCTCTTGCGCACCAGGGTGAGCAGAATCAGCCGCAGGCCGAGCTTGATGGTGGGGTACGACGCGACATGCTCCATCTGGGACAGCATGATGCGAATCTCGCTCGGCGACAGCGCGCGGTCCTTCGGAACGAAGGTGGCGATCGACGACGGGCCAACGTCGTCGGCGGGGTTGGCCACCTTCTCGCCATGCAGAATGGCAAAGCCATAGACCTGTTTAACGATATCGCGGACGTGGATCGCCGTGGCCGGCGCCCCCCTGCCCTTGACCTTGTTGCACAGCCCACGCAGGTCGTCGGCCGTAATCTCGGTCAGCAGCCGATTCTGGAAAACCGGCAGGATGTCGCGATCGAGGATGCTCTTGCGCATGGATCGCGTGCTGTCGGCCATGCGCGCCTCGGCGGCCCACCTGGCGGTAAATTCGCCGAAGGTCTTGGCCTCAGCAAGCCGGCGCTTCTGGCGCTGCTTCTCCTGCGAAGGCGACCGCCCTTCAACCACGGCACGCCTGGCCTCCAGGCAGCGCTCACGCGCCCTGGCCAGCGACAAGCCATCTGGCCCGTAGCGGCCGATCGTCAGAGTTTCGCGGCGCCCATTGAGGCGATAGTCGTAACGGAAGGTGACGGTGCCGACCGGTGAGACAGTCACGTACATGCCGTCCCGGTCGGCCACCTTGTATTGAGCGCTCTTGGGCTTGAGGTTCTTCAGTGCGGTATCGGTGAGCATCGGTGTTCTCCCTTGTGCGCAACGGTTTTACCGTCACAAACATTCAGAATGACAACCCGCCCGTAACCCGCATGAAATCTAGCTTTTCGCTTGATTTTTTACCGTCATGCGCCAAAACGGCTTGACGGTAGAAATTCTAATCCTTAGAGACCGCTTTTGGCTACCGTCAGATTGACCGACACTTTGCTCTGGTTACCAGCAATCGTTACCGATAGATGTCGTGACATATACTTATAATAATCAATAAGTTAATACAACTTCCCGATAGTCGCCGATAGCCCGTGAAGAAGCCTGGATTATTCCCACTCGATGGTAGCGGGCGGCTTGCCACTGATGTCATAGACGACGCGATTCAGCCCGCGGACTTCGTTGATGATGCGATTGGAGACCTTGCCGAGCAGGGTGTAGGGCAGCTCGGCCCAGTGGGCGGTCATGAAGTCGCTGGTGACGACGGCACGCAGCGCGACGACATAGTCATACGTCCGACCGTCGCCCATGACCCCGACGCTCTTCACCGGCAGGAACACGGCGAAGGCCTGGCTGGTTTTCTCGTACCAGCCGGCGGCGCGCAGCTCCTCGATGAAGATGGCATCGGCCCTTCTGAGCAGGTCGGCGTATTCGCGCTTCACCTCGCCGAGGATGCGCACGCCGAGGCCCGGGCCCGGGAAGGGATGGCGATAGACCATGTCGTGCGGCAGGCCGAGCGCGATGCCGAGCTCGCGCACCTCGTCCTTGAAGAGTTCGCGCAAGGGCTCCAGCAGCTTCAGGTGCAGCGTCTCGGGCAGGCCGCCGACGTTGTGGTGGCTCTTGATGGTGTGCGCCTTCTTGGTCTTGGCGCTGGCCGATTCGATGACGTCGGGATAGATCGTGCCCTGCGCCAGCCACTTGGCCTTGGGCAGCTTCTCGGCCTCTTCCTGGAACACGTGGACGAACTCGCGGCCGATGATCTTGCGTTTCTGCTCGGGGTCGGTGACGCCAGTCAGCTCCTTCATGAAGCGCTCGGACGCATCGACGTGGATGACCTTGACGCCGAGGTTCTTCGCGAACGTCTCCATCACCTGCTCCGCCTCGTTCAGGCGCAAGAGGCCGTTGTCGACGAACACGCAGGTCAGCTGGTCGCCGATCGCGCGATGCAGCAGCGCCGCGACGACCGAGGAATCGACCCCACCAGAGAGGCCCAGGATCACTTCGTCGCTGCCGACTTCGGAGCGCACCTTGCCGATCGCCTCGTCTACGTAGTCGGGCATGTTCCAGTCGGAGCCGCAGCCGCAGATGTCGTGCACGAAGCGGTTGAGAATGTGCTTGCCCTGCAGCGTGTGGGTGACCTCGGGGTGGAACTGTACGCCGTAGAAGCGGCGCGCCTCGTCGGCCATCGCGGCGATCGGTGTGGCGGCATTGCTCGCCATCACCTTGAAGCCCTCCGGCAGCGCGGTGACCTTGTCGCCGTGGCTCATCCACACGTCGAGCAGGCCGTGCCCCTCGTCGTTGACGCGGTCCTGGATGTCGCGCAGCAGCGCGGTATGGCCGCGCGCGCGGATCTCCGCGTAGCCGAACTCGCGCTTGGCCGCGCTCTCCACCTGGCCGCCGAGTTGCGCCGCCATGGTCTGCATGCCGTAGCAGATGCCGAGCACCGGCACGCCCAGCGCGAACACGACGTCGGGCGCCCGCGGCGTCTCCTCCTCGTACACCGAACTGGGGCCGCCGGAGAGGACGATGCCCTGCGGCGCGAAATCGCGGATGAACTGTTCGGTGACGTCGTTGGGATGCAGCTCGCAGTAGACGCCGGCCTCGCGCACGCGGCGCGCGATCAGCTGGGTGTACTGGGAACCGAAGTCGAGGATGAGGATTTTCTGGTGCATGTTTCTAGGGGCTAGGGGCTGGGATTTAGGGGCTAGGGGTCGGGGGGGCGGAAAAAAGAAAGCCACGCGTCAGCGTGACTTTCCCTAATCCCTAGCCCCTAACTCCCAGAGCCTACTCAACACGGTAATTCGGCGCTTCCTTGGTGATCTGCACGTCGTGCACGTGCGATTCGCGGATGCCCGCACCGGTGATCTCGACGAATTCGGCCTTGGCGTGCATCTCGGCGATGGTGGCGACGCCGAGATAGCCCATGCTGGAGCGCAGGCCGCCCATCATCTGATGGATCACGCCGAGCACGCTGCCCTTGTAGGGCACGCGGCCCTCGATGCCTTCCGGCACCAGCTTCTCGGCGCTCTTCTCGTTGTCCTGGAAATAGCGGTCGGAAGATCCCTGCTGCATCGCGCCCAGGGAGCCCATGCCGCGATACGACTTGTAAGAACGTCCCTGGAACAGCTCGACCTCGCCGGGCGCTTCCTCGGTGCCGGCCAGCAGGCCGCCGAGCATCACGCAGTTCGCGCCGGCAGCGAGGGCCTTGGCGATGTCGCCGGAATAGCGGATGCCGCCGTCGGCGATCACGCCGACGCCGCTGCCCGCCAGTGCATCGGCGACGTTGGCCACGGCGCTGATCTGCGGCACGCCGACGCCGGCGACCATGCGGGTGGTGCAGATCGAGCCGGGGCCGATGCCGACCTTGACCGCGTCGGCGCCGTGCTCGACCAGTGCCGCGGCCGCGGCGGCGGTGGCGATGTTGCCGCCGATGACCTGGACATCGGGATAGGTGTCTTTGACCCATTTGACGCGATCGAGCACGCCCTTGGAGTGGCCGTGCGCGGTATCGACGACGACGACATCGACGCCCGCTGCGACCAGCGCCGCGACGCGCTCCTCGGTGCCCTCACCCGTGCCGACGGCGGCGCCGACGCGCAGTCGGCCCATCGCGTCCTTGCACGCCATGGGATGCTCGCTCGACTTCTGGATGTCCTTGACGGTGATCAGCCCGCGCAGCTCGAAGGCATCGTTGACGACCAGCACGCGCTCGAGCCGGTGCTTGTGCAGAAGCGCCATCGCCTCGTCGCGGTTGGCGCCTTCCTTCACCGTCACCAGCCGCTCCTTCGGCGTCATGATGTTGGCGACCGGCTGGTCGAGGCTGGTTTCGAAGCGCAGGTCGCGGTTGGTGACGATGCCGACCACCTTGCCGTTCTCGATCACCGGCAGGCCGGAAATGCGCTTGGCGCGGGTGATCTCGAGAACCTGACGCACCGTCATCTGCGGCGCGATGGTGATGGGGTCCTTGACCACGCCGGACTCGAAGCGCTTGACGGCCGAAACCTGCGCGGCCTGCATCTCGGCATTCATGTTCTTGTGGATGATGCCGATGCCGCCTTCCTGTGCCAGGGCGATCGCCAGGCGCGCCTCGGTCACCGTGTCCATGGCGGCGGACAGCAGGGGCAGGTTCAGGGTGATCGAGCGGGTCAGCTGCGTGGCCAGGCTGACTTCGCGGGGGAGGATGGAGGAATGGGCGGGGACGAGCAGAACGTCGTCGAACGTCAGCGCTTTTTGCAGAACACGCATGGGCTTTCCTTAACGCAAAGCGGAATTATACGCGGGCGCGCCACCCCGCACAAACGGCCGAATGGGCGCGGTCGGACGGGCGCGACTTCGCATGCCGCATTGGTCGTAATCTACTAACCATCAAGGCGGCCCGGGCGGTTGACTCGCTCAGGCGATGCGGCTAACTTTGCTCCAGGCCTTCACCTGCCGGGATCACCGGCTCCAACGCCGCCTGAATGCCACACAACCCGAGGAGATAAAACAATGTCCAAAGCTTTGCTCGCCCTGACTTCCATCGCTCTGCTGGGTCTGTCCGCCTGCGCCGATCTCCAGTCCACCAAGCCCGCCGAGGCCCAGCCGGCGAAGCCGACCATCAGCGCCGAAGCCCAGAGCGCCCTCAGCGCCGCACAGGCCGACGTCAAGACCGCCAAGTCCAAGAATGCGCTGTGGACCACCGCGGACAATGCCCTGAAAGCCGCCGAAACCGCTGCCGAGAAGGGAGACAGCGCAACGGTGCTGAAGGATGCGAAGGTCGCGAGCGACCAGGCCCACAAGGGCCTCGCCCAGCTCAACTATCCGCTGCTCAAGGTCGGTGGTGACTGAGCAGGTGTCGCGCCCGTTCGATCAAGCCTTCCGGATGCACGCCGGAAGGCTTTTGTTTTTGAGTGCCATCGCGCTGGCTCCCCACGCGCACGCCGACCTGTACAAATGGACCGACGCGCGCGGCAACGTGCATTACGGCGACCAAGCGCCGGCCGGCCAGGCCCGGATCATCCACACCCCGGCAGCCGGGCAGTCCGCCATCACCTCCCAGGCACGGCAATCGCTCGACGCCCAGGAGCAGGCCTTCCAGAAACGTCGCCAGGCGGCGGCGGATGCACGTGCCAAGGCCGACAAGGAAGCCGAACAGACGCGCATGCGGCGCGAGAATTGCGCCAAGGCCCGCAGCAACCTCAGCGCGCTGCAGAACAGCCCGCGCGTCTATTCCACCGATGCCGCCGGGCAGCGAAGCTACATGGACGATGCCGCGCGCGAACGCGCAACGGCCGACAGCCAGAAGGCCGTCGCGGACTTCTGCAAATAATCCGCCCCGCCGGCGGGCGACAGTCGAGCCTGGCGCGAATCAGGCCGCTTCGTCCGGGTCGGCGGATTTCGCGGCGGGGGCGTCGCCGCCCCCCTTCTTCATGACCTTGCCTTCCTCCGCGCGCTTGCGGCGGACTTCCTTGGGGTCGGCAATCAGCGGCCGATAGATCTCGACGCGGTCCTTGTCGCGCAGCTTCTCGTCCAGCTTGACCAGCTTGCTGAAGATCCCGACCTTGTTGCGGGCGAGATCGATCTCGGGATGGTCCTCGAGCACACCCGACCGGCGGATCGCCTCTTCCACCGTCGCGCCCTCGGCGAGGCGCACGCGCAGCAGGGGCTGCTGATGCGGCAGGGCGTAAATCACTTCGACATCGATCGTGGCGGCATTCATGCGGCATATACCTCGTCTGCGCGACGCACGAAGGCATCGACGAAAGTATTGGTGATATGGCTGAAGACGGGCGCGAGGACCGTCTCCAGCATCCGGCTGGAGAAGACGTACTGAAGCCGGAACTCGACCTTGCAGGCATCCTCCCCGAGCGGAAGGAACGTCCAGTCGCCCTCCAGATGGGAAAACGGGCCATCCCGCAGGCGAATTCGCATTTCGCGCGGATAGGTCTTGGTGTTTTCCGTCGTGAAGCTCTGGCGGATGCCCATGTAGGCGATATGGATCGTCGCCACCGTGCACTGCGCGTCGCGCAACTTCAGCTCGGTGCCGCCGCACCAGGGCAGGAAATCGGGGTAGTCCTCGACCCTGTCCACCAGTTCGAACATCCGTTCGGGAGGATGGGCGACCAGCACACTTTTTTCCACACGCGCCATGGGTGCCTGAAGCCTTGTAAAATCGAGAATTGTACGCAAGCCCGTCCGCCATGAGCATCGTCGACAACAAAAAAGCCTTTCACGACTATTTCATCGAGGAACGATTCGAGGCCGGCCTCGTGCTCGAGGGGTGGGAAGTGAAGGCGATCCGCGCCGGCCGGGTGCAGTTGAAGGAATCGTACGTCGTCGTGAAGAACGGGGCGGTCTTCCTGATCGGCTGCCACATCAGCCCGCTGTCCACCGCGTCCACGCACATCCACCCCGATCCGACGCGCTCGCGCAAGCTCCTGCTCCATGCGGCGGAAATCAACAAGCTGATCGGCAAGACCGAGCGCGCGGGCTACACGCTGGTGCCGCTCGACCTCCACTATTCCAAGGGCCGCATCAAGCTCGAGATCGGCCTTGCCAAGGGCAAGAAGCAGCACGACAAGCGCGCCGCCGAGAAGGAACGCGAATGGCAGCGCGAAAAGCAGCGCCTGCTCCGCGCAGGTTGATGCGCGGATGCGGCGCCGCGCCGACCAACGGATCGAATGACCCGCCTATCGGTCGCTTTTTCCTTGCACGGCTGTCGACTTTTCGACTAGAATTGTCAACATATCGACAGCCAAGGACACCATCCCATGTCGGCTCTCCCGATCTATCAGGTCGAATTCATCCCCCTCGAACGTCGCCTGGGCGACCGGCGCGTTGCGCCGCGCAATGCCGCCCTGCCCGCCGGTGTCACGGCCGATCGGCGCAAACAGCCGAGCCGCCGCGCCGAAGACCGCAAGACCGCGACGCTGAAGGCTATCTGACGGCGGGATTTGCTTCCGCCTGCCGGCCAACTTTCCTGGCCGCGCGCTTTTCTTTTCCCCGAACACCGGTCCGCCTTTGCAGCCCACGCGGCCTCCGTGTGACAATGGCGGGCCTGTAGACCGTCATTCCCGTTTTTTCCGAAAGCCGAGCCCAGAGTGCCCGTCACCGTCGCGGACCTCCCCGCCTTCAACGACATCATCGACGTCCGTTCCCCCGGCGAATTTGCGGAAGACCATATCCCCGGCGCCCGCAACCTCCCGGTGCTCGATGACGCCGAGCGCGAACGCGTCGGCACGCTGTACAAGCAGATGTCGTCGTTCGAGGCCAAGAAAGTCGGGGCCGCGCTGGTATCCCGCAACATCGCCCGGCACCTCGACACCTGGTTCGCCGACAAGCCGAAGTCGTATCGCCCGCTGGTCTATTGCTGGCGCGGCGGCAGCCGCAGCGGATCCCTGACGCACGTGCTGCAGCAGGTCGGCTTTGCCGCCGTGCAGCTCGATGGCGGCTACAAGGCCTACCGTCGTCACGTCGTCGCCGAACTCGAGCGTCTGCCGGCGCGCTTCACCTATCGCGTCGTCTGCGGGCCCACCGGCAGCGGCAAGAGCCGCCTGCTGCAGGCGCTCGCCGCCGCGGGCGCGCAGGTACTCGACCTGGAAGCCCTGGCGGCCCACCGCGGTTCCCTGCTCGGCGCCCTGCCCGGCCAGGAACAGCCGTCGCAGAAATATTTCGAGAGCGGAATCTGGTTCGCGCTCAGCCGTTTCGACCCCGCGCGCCCCGTCTACGTCGAATCGGAAAGCAAGAAGATCGGCTCGCGGCGCGTCCCCGAAACGCTGATCGCGGCGATGCGCGCCAGCGCGTGCCTGCGGCTGGAGGTCCCGCTCGCCGCGCGGGTGCGGCTGTTGAGCGAAGACTACATGCACTTTCTCGATGATCCCGAGACGATCTGTCGCCAGCTCGCCTATCTCGCGCCGCTGCGCGGGAACGAAACCGTCGCCGCATGGCAGGCGCTCGCACGCCGCCGGGCGTGGCCCGAGCTCGTCACCGCGCTGCTCGAGCAGCACTACGACCCGACCTACCTCAAGTCGCTGACCCAGAACTACGCCGCCAAGGCGGACGACCGCAGCCTCCGCGCCGACGACCTGTCGGCCGACGGCGTGCGCCGACTGGCCGCCGCGATCCTCGACGTCGCCTAGAGCAGCTTGCCCAGCACGAAGCCGATCACGATGCCGATGAGCAAGGCGATCGTGAGCCCGCGATAGGTCAGCACATCCTTCGAATAGCCGCGCCGGATGGCAACGTAGGACACCAGATAACCGACGGCGTTGAGCAGCCAGATGAAGCCGATGGACAGCGCCTTGACAACGAACGGGCCGACGACCGGTACTAGGCCGATGACACCGAGCAGCCAGGCGAAGGCGTTGGAAAGCAGGCCGATGGCGAGAACGCCCACGGCGATCACGCTGCGGTCGACATTGAATCGAAATCCGAGCCAGACGAGGCCGCCAATCGCGGCCCACAGCGGCAGCATCACCTTCCAGTTGCGCCACCAGGGCAGCTGCGATCGCGCTTCTTCCGGCGCCCCCGCCGCTGCGGCCACGTTCAGAGCCCCAGCGCCCGCAGGTCGATGCCCGACGTGCCGACCGGAGGGCACCAGTAATAGCCCCCCGTCACGGGACGGGTAAACGTGAACAGCGCGTCGCTGATGCCGTCGTCGTAGCCGGTCATGCGGCGCAGCTGCGCCTCGAAGGCGTCGAAGGACTCGCCGAAGGCGAGGAAGACCAGGCCGGCGTCGGCCCCCGCCGTCCAGGGCATCGAACGGCGCACCACGAAGGCCTCGGGGTCGAAGTCCTCCTGTGCGGTGCGCTTGACGTGGGCCGACTCCGGCGCATCGTCGAGCTCCTCGTTGCTGTCGCGTTCGCGGCCAATACAATTGTCCTGCGCGTCGCGCGGCATTGCGCCGAACGCGGCGAAGTCGTGCAGCCATTGCTGCACCGCGGCGTAGCTGGAGCCGTCGATGCCTGCACCCTGGCCCTGTGCGAGGGCCGCCGCCACGGCCGCTTCATCCTTGGGATTTTCGGTGCCGTCCTCGTAGCCGGTCAGATCGCGGCTGTCGCGGTGGCGAAAGCTGTCGATCGCCTGCGCCAGGGTGAAGGCCGGCGCGGCCAGGGCCTGCAAGCGGTGGCCCTGCAGCAGCAAATCGCCCGGCTCGGTGCCGCGCAGCCAGAGCCACAGCGCATGCTGCGTCACCGGAATCGCGGGCCTCGCTTGAGCCAGTTCGGGAAACCCGCGCAGCCCGGGCACCGGCGTGCCAAGCGCGTCGGCCACACCATGGCCGATGCCCATCACCGCCGTCCGGCCATCGCATGCTGCGGCCAGTGCCTGCAATGCAGCCCGGGAATCGGCGGCGGGCTGGAGATCGAAGAACAGGTGGCGGGCGTGGTCCGGGATCGGCTCGAGGATGGCGCTTTGCGGCTTCATGGCGGTCCAGGTCGTTCGGAAGAAGCACACACGATAAACGAAAATTCAGGCGCGCCGCACCTCGATCACGTTCTGCACATGCTGCAGGCGGGCCAGCAGGCGGGACAGCTGCTGCAGCTCCTTCACCCGCACCGTCAGCTGCATGTGCGCATATTCGCCGCGGCTGTCGGTGTTGACGCGCAGGACGTCGAGCCTGTCCTTGGCGATGACGTCCGAGACGTCGCGCAGCAGGCCCTGGCGGTCGAATGCCTTGAGGCGGATCTCCACCTCGAATGCGGCATTCGCATCCAGCACCCATTCCGCTGGCATCACGCGTGCCGGATTGGCGCGTTTCAGCGACGCGCAGTCGGCGCGGTGCACGGTGAGGCCACGCCCGACCGTGGTGTAGGCCGCGATCGCATCCGGCGGCCGCGGCTTGCAGCAGCGCGCCAGCGTCAGCGGCACGTCGCCGAGGCCCGGGATCGTGACCGGATTGCCCGATTTCGGGCGCGCACGCGGCTTCGCCGTCGGCACGAGCGCGGGAACCGGCTTGCCGGGCTCCTGCAGCGCCTGCACCAGGTCGCGCTGGCCGACGTCGCCGCGACCGAGCGCGGCGAGGAACTCGTCGACCTTGGCGAACTTGAGCCGCTGCGCCAGCTTTTCCTGATTCGCCTCGACGATGCCGAGGCGCTTGAGTTCCTTTTCGAGCAGGCTGCGCCCGAGGCCGACCTGCTCGCCGACGTCGCGCTGGCGGAACCAGGTGCGCACCTTGGAACGTGCCCGGTGCGTCGCCAGGTAGCCGAGCGCGGGGTTGAGCCAGTCGCGGCTCGGCGCGCCCTCCTTCACGGTCACGATTTCCACGCGCTGCCCGTTGTCGAGCACGGTGTTGAGCGGCACCATCGCGCCGTCGACCTTGGCGCCGCGGCAGCGGTGGCCAAGGTCGGTATGCAGCGCGTAGGCGAAATCCACCGGCGTGGCGCCGCGGTCGAGCGCCACCACCCGCCCCTGCGGCGTCAGCACGTAGACCTGGTCCTGGAACAGCTCGGTCTTGAACTGCTCGGTGAATTCGCTGCTGTCGGCGACGTCGTCCTTCCACTCGAGGATGCGCCGCAGCCACGCGATCTTCTCCTCGTACTGCGCGTCCTGCCGGCCGCCCTCCTTGTAGCGCCAGTGCGCGGCGACGCCGAGCTCGGCGTGGCGGTGCATGTCGAAGGTGCGGATCTGCACTTCGAGCGCACGGTCCTCAGGGCCGATCACCGCCGTGTGCAGCGAGCGGTAGTCGTTGCTCTTGGGCTGCGAGATGTAGTCGTCGAATTCGCCGGGGATCGGTTGCCACAGGTTGTGCACCAGGCCCAGCACCGTGTAGCAGTCGATCTCGTGCTTGACCAGCACGCGCACCGCGCGGATATCGTAGAGCTGCTCGAACGTCAGCCGCTTCCTGCGCATCTTGTTGACGATGCTGGCGATGTGCTTGGGCCGCCCCGTCACCTCGGCCTCGATGCCGTGCAGCGCGAGCTCCGCCTGCAGGCGTTCGATGACGCCCTTGATGTAGGCCTCGCGGTCGCCGCGCTTCTCGTCAAGCTGCCTGGCGATGGTCTTGTAGGTGTCCGGCTCGAGGTAGCGGAACGCCCAATCCTCCATCTCCCACTTGATCTGCCAGACCCCGAGGCGGTTCGCCAGCGGCGCGAAGAGTTCGCGCGCCTGGTGCCCGAGCGTCTCGCGCGTCGCGTCGTCCTGGGTGGCGGCGCAGCGCAGCGCATGGGTCCGCTCGGCGAGCTTCACGAGCACGACACGGATGTCCTCGACCATCGCCAGCACCATCTGGCGCAGCGCCTCCAGCTGCGCGTGGGGATCGAGCCGCTTGTCGGTGGCGCTGGCGGCGAGCGTCTCGATGCGCGCCATCGCCGCCACCCCGCGCGCCAGCCGGGCGGCGGTGCCGAATTCGGCGTCGACTTCCGGCGCATCGCCCAGGCAGGCATGGAGCAGCGCCGCAGCGACAGCATCCGCGCCGACCCGCAGTTCGGCGACGATCAGTGCGGTGCCGACGCTGTGCGCGAACGTCGCGCACTCGCCCAGCCGCTCATGGGCGTAGGCGAGGGCGCGCCAAGGTAGGTCGTTCTCCGCCACCGGCAGCGCGCGCGCGAGCGCCTGCCGCGCCGATTCGAGATCGGTGGCCTCATGACAACGGGGGCGGACGGCTTCATTCATCGGACATGTCGGACTGCCAGTAACGGCGGTGGGCAGGACGATATTCTGACGCCACCACCCCGGCTTCACCAAACGTCAGCCGGATGAGCCCGGCCGCATCGCTGCGCAGAATGCGGGAATCGACGTCGCGGAAGCGTGCGACGACCTGCGGATGCGGATGCCCGAACCGGTTGCGGTAGCCGACGGTGAAGATCCCGTATTGCGGATGGACGCGCGCCACGAATTCGGGCAGCGACGAGGTGCGGCTGCCGTGGTGCCCCGCGACCAGCGCGGTCGACGCCAGGTCCGCGCCCGACTCCAGCAGCTCGAGCTCACCGCGCCGCTCGGCGTCCCCCGTGATCATCAGGCTTTGCCCGCCGCGGCTGACTTTCAGCACGCAGCTGTAATCGTTGTCGCGCCGGCCGGCTTCCGCATAGGCGGCACCGGACGGGTTGAGGATCTCGAAGCCGACCCCGTCCCACTGCCAGCGCTGGCCGCGTTCGCAATGCAAGGGCGACGGCGCGGCATCCAGCAGCGGGCTGCTCGCGGGCAGGCCATGCAGCAGCCAGCCCGCCGGAATGTCGCGCAACACCGATCGAAGGCCGCCGCTGTGGTCGTTGTCGTCGTGCGAGACGATGATCCCCGACAAGGCGCCGACACCCGTCGCGCGCAGATAGGGCGCGACGATGCGCTCGCCGGCGTCGCTCTCGGCGAACGCCGGCCCGGTGTCGTAAAGCAGCGCATGCTGCGCGGTGCGGACCAGGACGGCGGTTCCCTGGCCGACGTCGATCACGTCGGCCTCGAAGCTGCCGGGGGCGATGCTCGCCCGCGGCGGAAACAGCAGCGGCAGCCACAGCAGCGCGCCCATCGCCCGCGCCGGAAAGCCGCGCGGCAGCAGCAGCCACAGCGTCCCGGCGAGCGCAAGCAGGAGGGGCCACCCCTCCGGTGCAGGCCGCGTCGCCACGGCCCACGGCAGCGTGCTGGCCCACGCCAGCGCCTGCCCGAGCCAGCCCATCAGCGCCGCCGCAGCATGCCATAGCGGCGGCGCGATCACCCCCAGCAAGGCCAGCGGCGTCACCAGCCAGCTGACGACCGGGATGGCGACCGCATTGGCGAGCGGCGACACGATCGACACCTGCTGGAACAGGAGCAGCAGGGCCGGCGCCAGCGCCAGCGTGACGGCGCCCTGCACCGTCACCCACGCACGCAGCTTGCCGCCCTGCCCGACCCGTCCGAAGCTCGCCCACACGATGGCGGCCATCGCGCCGAACGACAGCCAGAAGCCGGCCGACAGCACCGCCCACGGGTCGATCACGAGCACGACGAACACGGCCCACGCAAGTGCCGAGAACGGCCGCGTTTGGCGGCGCGACCAGAACGCCAGCGCAAGCACCCCGAGCATGAACAGCGTGCGCTGCGCCGGCACCTGAAAGCCGGCGAGCGCGGCATACGCCGCCGCGGACGCCACGGCGGCAAGCAGCCCCGCCTGCCGCGCCGGCAACCGCTCCGCGGCACGCGGCACGCGCCGCCAGACGAAGGCCAGCCCCCAGCCGGCCAGCGTCGCGATCATGGTGACGTGCAGCCCGGAAATCGACAGCAGGTGGTTGACGCCGGTCCGCGTGAACGCGCGCCACTGGTCATGCGGGATGCCGCGCTGATCGCCGATCACCAGGGCGGTGATCACGCCGGCGTAGGACGCCTCCCCGAGCGTGGCGAAGATCCGCTCGCGAATCGCGGCACGCGCTGCCGCAAGCCATGCCGCCGGCGTCGCCGCGCGTGCGTCGAGGCGCTGCGGGGCAGGCTGCTCGCGCACGTAGCCCGAGGCGGCGATATCCCGCTCCAGCATCCAGGCTTCGAGATCGAATCCATGCGGATTGTGCGTGCCATGTGGGCGCTTGAGGCGCACCGTGAACCGCCATCGCTCGCCTGCGTGCACGGTCGGCAGCCGCGCCCCGCCGCGCGGCCAGTAGCGCGCCAGCTGGATGCGGTGAAGGCCGGGGCCGCGCGGCGTCAGGACCTGCTCGACGTCGAGCACGAAGCGCTCGCCCCGTGCGTCCGTCTGCGGCAAGTCGCTCACCACGCCGACCACGGCGAGGTCCACGCCCTGCCAGCTGGCTGGCAGGCGGTGCGCCAGACGCACATCGGCGCGCCACGCCGCCCACGCGAATCCGAGCGCGACGCCCAGCAGCATCACCGCCAGCCGGCGCAGGACTTCGGAAACCGGATGGACAGTGCGCGGCACCCACAGCACCACCGAAAGCAGCGGCAGCAGCCAGAACCAGCGTGCCGCGGGGAGCGCCGCCTGTTGCTGCAGCAGCCATACGCCGAAACAGAACGCGATGAGTGTCGACCGCATCGCGCCGGATGCTCAGCCCGCCTGCAGGACCCCGTCCACCAGCCGGATCTGCCGATCCATGCGCGCCGCGAGCTCGGCATCGTGGGTCACCACGACAAGGCTGGTGTGTTGCCTGAAGTTGAGCGTGCGCATCAGGTCGAACACGGCATCGGCCGTGTGCCGGTCGAGATTGCCGGTCGGCTCGTCGGCCAGGATGCAGGCCGGCCGCGTCACGAGCGCGCGGGCGATGGCGACGCGCTGCCGCTCGCCGCCGGACAGCTCGCCGGGACGGTGAGCCAGGCGATGCCCGAGTCCCACTTCCTCCAGCACCTCTTTCGCACGCGCGATCGCCAGCCCGCGCTCGACGCGGCGAATGATCAGCGGCATGGCCGCGTTCTCCAGCGCGGAAAACTCGGGCAGCAGGTGATGGAACTGATAGACGAAGCCCAGCGCCGTGTTGCGCAACGCGCAGCGCGCCGATTCGGACAGGGCGAAGGGATTGTGCCCCAACAGTTCGACCGTGCCGCGCGTCGGCGTGTCGAGCCCGCCGAGCAGGTGCAGAAGCGTGCTCTTGCCCGATCCGGAGGCGCCGACGATGGCAACCGATTCCCCGGCACGGACTTCGAGATCGACGCCTACCAGGACCGGGACGTCGGTCTTGCCCTGGCGGAAGGTCTTGCCCAATCCGCCGCAGCGCAGCACCACTTCACTCATAGCGCAGCGCCTCCGCCGGGTTGATGCGCGAGGCCCGCCAGCTCGGATAGAGCGTCGCCAGCAGGCTGATCGCGAGCGACACCCCGGCGATGATGCCGACGTCGCTCCAGACCAGCTTGGAAGGCAGCTTGCTGATGTAGTACACGTCGGCCGGGAACAGGTCCATGCCGAACAGGCGCTCGATCATCGGCACGACCGTCTCGACGTTGAGCGCCAGCAGCACGCCGCTCACCACCCCCAGCAGCGTGCCGAACACGCCGATGAACGCGCCCTGGACGATGAAGATGCTCATGATCGACGACGGCTTGGCGCCCAGCGTGCGCAGGATCGCAATGTCGGACTGCTTGTCGGTGACGGCCATGACCAGCGTGGACACGATGTTGAACGCCGCGACCGCGACGATCAGCAGCAGGATCAGGAACATCATGCGCTTTTCGATCGCGACGGCACGGAAGAAGTTGGCGTGGCTTTCCGTCCAGTCCGTCAGGTAGTACTGGCCGGTCATCGTGCGCGCCAGCTCGCGTGTCACGAACGGTGCGCGGAACAGGTCGTCGAGCTTCAGCCGCACGCCCGAGACGTCGTCGCCGAGCCGCAGCAGCTTTTGCGCATCCTGCAGCTGGATCAGCGCGAGGCCGGAATCGTATTCGAACATGCCGGCCTCGAAGATGCCGGTGACGGTGAACTGCTTGACGCGGGGCATGACGCCCGCCGGCGTGATGTTGCCCTGCGGCGTCAGCAGGACCACCTTGTCACCGGGAACGACGTCGAGCGCGCGCGCCAGTTCCGCGCCGAGGATGATGCCGAATTCACCGGGCTTGAGGTCGGTGAGCCGCCCCGCCTTCATGTGCGTCCCGAAATCGGCGACCTGGTTCTCCAGGTCCGGCAGCACGCCACGGATGATCGCGCCGCGCACCCGATCGCCGTTGGCCAGCATGCCCTGGGCGTTGACATAGGGCGCGCCGGCCAGCACCTCCTTGTTGCGCCTGGCCTGCGCGATGACATCGCGCCAGTCGGACAGCCGGTCGGCGGGCCCGCTGATCTCCAGATGCGAGGCGACGCCCAGGATGCGCGCACGCAGCTCGTCCTGGAACCCGTTCATGACCGAGAGCACGACGATCAGCGCCATCACGCCGAGCGCGATGCCCGCCATGGAGACGATCGAGATGAAGGAGATGAAATGGTTGCGGCGCTTGGCGTGGGTATA
The DNA here is from genome assembly GCF_035621355.1 of Thiobacillus sp. SCUT-2. Lineage (NCBI taxonomy): Bacteria > Pseudomonadati > Pseudomonadota > Betaproteobacteria > Nitrosomonadales > Thiobacillaceae > Thiobacillus > Thiobacillus sedimenti. Next base: position 1,985,386 of record NZ_CP141769.1, read on the forward strand.
GCGCAGGCCGATCTGGAGTTCGAAGGGAAGCAAAACGTCGCTCGCAGTCTCAATTTCGCGAGTATGCCACAGCCGCCCTACTCGCCCATCAGGTGCAGGACGACGCTGCGCGTCTGGGGCGCGCGCCGGTGTTCGAACACGTAGATCCCCTGCCAGGTGCCGAGGAGCGGCGCGCCATCCGTGACGGGAATCGCCAGCTGCGTCTGGGTCAGCGCTGCACGCACGTGCGCGGGCATGTCGTCGGCGCCTTCGAGGACATGTTCGTAGAGCGGGTCGCCCTCCGGCACCAGCCGTGACAGGAACCGCTCGAGGTCGGCCTGCACGGTCGGATCGTAGTTCTCCTGGATCAGCAGGCTCGCCGAAGTGTGACGGATGTAGAGCGTGAGGAGCCCCTGCCGCACACCGCTTGCGCGCACCCATTCACGCACGCCTGGGGTGAAGGCATATAGGCCCTTGCCTCGGGTCGGCACCGTGATTTCGTGGAAGCACTGTCGCATGGCCGCCATTTTAGCTTTGCTACACTCGTCGCATGCTGTTCCTGATTCCCCATCTATTCCCCTCGCCGCGCATGCTGGAGGCCGCCGCACAGGATCTGCACCTGCCCGCCCTGCAAACGCTCCTGGTACGCGGCCGCCGGGCCGCCTGCCTGGACGAGGGTGTCGAAGCCGCGCTGTGCGAGGCGCTGGGCGTGCAACGCCAGCAGGACTGGCCGATCGCGCCGATCAGCGTGCAGCAGGATGGCGGCGCCGCCGAAGGGGCCTACTGGCTGCGGGCCGACCCGGTTCACCTGCGCCTGATGCGGGACCGCGTCGTGCTGGCAGACAGCGGCGACCCCGCCTTGACGCAGCAGGAGGCGAACGCGCTCGCCGCGTCGATTGCCGAACATTTCGGCGACGCCTTCCGTCCGCTCCCGCTCCGTCCGATGCGCTGGTATCTGCGGCTCGACCAGCCGCCACGCCTGTCCACGACGCCGCCATCGGTCGCGACGGGACTCGACATCGACCCGCTGCTGCCGCGCGGTGACGACGCCATGCGTTATCGCGCGCTGCTGAACGAAGTCCAGATGCTACTGCACGGCCATCCGGTCAACGAGGCACGCGAAGCGCGCGGCGCGCTGCCCGTCAACTCGCTTTGGCTGTGGGGGGGCGGCACCATGCCCGCAAGACCGTCGGAGCGCACCACGCTGTACTGCCGCGACGAGGGCAGCCGGGCGATCGGCGCCTATTGCGGCACGACGTTGCGGGAGCTGCCCGATCGTTGCGATCGCCGCATGCTCGACTCGGCAAGCGTGATCGTCCTGGACGCGCTCACGCCGGCGGGACAGTGCGGCGAGCCTTACGGCTGGAGGGAGGCGCTGCGCACGCTCGAATCGGACTGGTTCGCGCCCCTGCGCGACGTCCTGCGCACGTCGGGTGCGGCCGCAGTCCGCTTGGCCGACCCGATCAGCGGCCGCGCGCTGCTTCTCGATCGCGCCGCCGTCTGGAAAATCTGGCGGCGACCACGCAAGCTCGCCGCGCTGTTACGTTAGCGGCGCACGCGGCTCAGACCGGCGTCGCCCACAGGTCGTGCTCGTCGGCCTCGTCGACGCGCACCTTGAGGCGCGTACCCGGCTTGAGGCCGAACTTGCCTTCCAGATACACGACGCCGTCGATCTCCGGCGCGTCGGCATGGCTGCGCGCCAGCGTGCCGACCTCGTCCTCCTCATCGACCATGACTTCGATGGTCCTCCCGATCTTGGCGTCCAGCCTCGCTGCCGAGATCTCCGCCTGCGTCTCCATGAAGCGCTCCAGGCGTTCCTCCTTGAGTTCTTCCGGTATGGCGCCGGGCAGTTCGTTGGCTGCCGCGCCCTCGACCGGCGAATACTTGAAGCAGCCAACGCGGTCGAGTTGCGCCGCCTTCAGAAAATCGAGCAGTTCCTCGAACTCCGCGTCGGTCTCGCCGGGAAAGCCGACGATGAAGGTCGAGCGCAGGGTGAGATCAGGCACGGCACGGCGCCACGCCTGGATGCGGTCGAGCGTCTTCTCGACGGCACCGGGCCGCTTCATCAGCTTGAGGATGCGGGGGCTCGCGTGCTGCAGGGGAATGTCCAGATAGGGCAGGACAATCCCGTCGGCCATCAGGGGGATGACGTCGTCGACGTTCGGATAGGGATACACGTAGTGCAACCGCACCCAGGCACCGAGGCTGCCGAGCGCACCCGCCAGTTCCGTCATGCGCGTCTTCAGCGGGCGTCCGCCCCAGAAGCCGGGGCGGTACTTGACGTCGACGCCGTAGGCACTGGTGTCCTGCGACACCACGAGCAGTTCCTGCACGCCTGCGCCGACCAGCTTTTCCGCCTCGTTCATGACCTCCCCGATCGGCCGGCTCACCAGATCGCCGCGCATCGACGGGATGATGCAGAACGTGCAGCGATGGTTGCAGCCTTCGGAAATCTTCAGGTAGGCATAGTGCCGCGGCGTGAGCTTGATGCCGCCCGGCGGGATCAGGTCCTCGAAGGGGTCGTGCGGTTTCGGCAACGCGCCGTGCACGGCCTCCATCACCTCCTCGAGCGCGTGCGGGCCGGATACCGCGAGCACCTTCGGATGCGCCTCGCGCACCACGTCGCCCTTGGCACCGAGGCAGCCGGTCACGATCACCTTGCCGTTCTCCTCCAGCGCCTCGCCGATCGCCTCGAGCGACTCCTGCACCGCCGCATCGATGAAGCCGCAGGTGTTGACCACGACCACGTCGGCATCGTCGTAGCTGCCGACGATTCCATATCCCTCGGCCCGCAGCTGCGTGAGGATGCGCTCGGAATCCACCGTTGCCTTCGGGCAGCCGAGGGAAACGAACCCAACGGTCGGCGTGCGTCCGCGCTTTGCTTTGGTTACCATGTTGTTGAATCCTGATGGAGCAGTGAGATGTACATCGTAGCGATCGGCTGGGCCTATGTAATCCTGATGATGGCGATCACGGCCAGCAGCATCGGCAAGGGCCTTGCCATCCTGGTTTTCCTGGGTATCCTGCCGTTGATGCTGTTCACTTACGTCGTCGGCGGACCGCGCCGGCGGCAACGCTCAGCGGCCCTCGCCGATCAGGATACCGGCGACGGCAACGGTCGCGACGCCCAGGCCGATTAGCACCAGCTGCTGCAGCGTCGCGCGAATTTCCGCGCGCTTGTGCAGGCCCGGAATCAGGTCGGACAGGGCGACATAAAGCATGCTCGCGCCGGCGAGGCCCAACAGCACCGGCGTCCACCCCTGCAGCTTCGACAACGCGAAATACCCCACCAGGGCGCCCAGCACCGTCGCCACGCCCGTCAGGACGTTGAGTGCCAGTGCCTGGCCACGCGTGTAGCCCGAATGCAGCAGAATCAGGAAGTCGCCGATTTCCTGCGGGATCTCGTGCGCGATGATCGCCAGCGCCGTGATCACGCCCAGACGGAAGTCGACCAGAAACGCGCCTGCGATGATGATGCCGTCGACGAAGTTGTGGAAGGTGTCGCCCACCGTGATCATCAGGCCGGACCGCCCGTGGTCGTGCCCATGATCATGCGCGACGTGCGCTTCGCACCCCTCGTCGTGACAGTGTCGCCACAGCACCAGTTTCTCGAGCAGGAAGAACAGCAGGATGCCGCCGAGCAGGGCCTGCGCAACCGTCTTGACGTCGCCACCCATCTCCACCGCTTCCGGCAGCACCTCGAGCAGCGCAGCGCCCAGCAGCGCGCCGATGGCGTAGCTCACCAGAACCGGCACCCAACTCGGACGCGCAGAAAACGCGATCAAGGCCGCGAGCACCAGGCTCAGCACACTGCCCGCGACAGTTGCGCCCAGAATGGCTGCAAGGGTAGACATGAAAAACGCACGGCCCCGATAAAGGGACGCATTATACCGTCGGGAGCGCCCCGACCGCAGGACAGAATTGCTGGCACGGTCATCAAAGCGTGCAAAGCGCCCTCTGCGCGCACCCTTCCGAAGCGCCGACCGCGCCGAAAAGCAGCACCGGCGTAGCCGGCACGGTCCGGAGCCGCCTGGGCGCCGGACCCGCTTCACCGCTTTACTTGCCGGCCTTTTCCGGACCCACCGTCAGTTCGCCCTTCAGCTTCGCGACGCTGGCACTGCCAAATCCCTTGACGTTGTCGAGTTCGTCGACGTTCTTGAATTTCCCGTGCTCTTTGCGATAGCTGATGATCGCCTGCGCCTTGGCCGGACCCAGCCCCTTGACCGACTCGAGTTCGGACTGCGTCGCGGTATTGAGATCGACAGCGGCGAATGCCGGAGAAGCGAAAAGTCCTGCGACGAGCAGACCGATAGACAGCACATTCTTCATGATTCCTCCCTTTTTAAAGTGTTTGAGATAGGGCAGATGCCCATCGACACCTTACCCGTGGCACCCAAGGGAGGCCATACAACTTTAGTCGTAGGGCGGGCGCTTCCGGCTGATTCTTAAGGAGAAATATTTTCCATCGAGGGCGCCCGTCCGACGGCCGGACGGCTTCCCCATCTCGCCGCCCGGACCGGAGCTCGGCGCCGCATTTTTCCTGATCGCAATAAAAAAACCCCCTCTTTGCGGGAGGGGGTTTTTGTATCCGGGAGCTTGTGTGCTCCCGGAGGGGTAAGGAGTCTGACGATGACCTACTTTCACAGGCGAGCTGCCTACTATCATTGGCGCGGGAGCGTTTCACCGTCCTGTTCGGGATGGGAAGGGGTGGTTCCACTCTGCTATGGTCGTCAGACAAAGGGGTGGGGATCAAGGCTTGTGGTCTTGACCCCGCATTCGGTTTGTCTGGGGTGCTGTCTTAGTCACGCCTTGCGGCGTGCTTGGAAGAAGGTGTTGGGTTGAGACTGTATCAGCACACACACTGCATGCTTCTCAAAATTATAGGATCAAGCCTCACGGGCAATTAGTACGGGTTAGCTTAACGCATTACTGCGCTTCCACACCCCGCCTATCAACGTTGTGGTCTTCAACGACCCTTTAGGGAGATCGAGTCTCCAGGGAAGACTTATCTTCAGGCAAGTTTCACGCTTAGATGCTTTCAGCGTTTATCTCTTCCGTGCTTAGCTACCCGGCGATACGACTGGCGTCATAACCGGTACACCAGAGGCACGTCCACTCCGGTCCTCTCGTACTAGGAGCAGCCCCCGTCAATCTTCCAACGCCCACGGCAGATAGGGACCAAACTGTCTCACGACGTTTTAAACCCAGCTCACGTACCACTTTAAATGGCGAACAGCCATACCCTTGGGACCGGCTACAGCCCCAGGATGTGATGAGCCGACATCGAGGTGCCAAACTCCCCCGTCGATATGAACTCTTGGGAGGAATCAGCCTGTTATCCCCAGAGTACCTTTTATCCGTTGAGCGATGGCCCTTCCATACAGAACCACCGGATCACTATGACCTGCTTTCGCACCTGCTCGACGTGTCAGTCTCGCAGTCAAGCCTTCTTTTGCCATTGCACTATCAGTACGATGTCCGACCGTACCTAGAAGACCTTCGTACTCCTCCGTTACACTTTGGGAGGAGACCGCCCCAGTCAAACTGCCCACCATGCACGGTCCCCGACCCCGATAAGGGGCCCAGGTTAGAACCGCAACGACACCAGGCTGGTATTTCAACGTCGCCTCCACGAGAACTAGCGTCCTCGCTTCACAGGCTCCCAGCTATCCTACACAAGTCCCGTCACAGTCCAATGCAAAGCTACAGTAAAGGTTCATGGGGTCTTTCCGTCTAGCCGCGGGGAGATTGCATCTTCACAAACATTTCAACTTCGCTGAGTCTCGGGTGGAGACAGTGTGGCCATCGTTACGCCATTCGTGCGGGTCGGAACTTACCCGACAAGGAATTTCGCTACCTTAGGACCGTTATAGTTACGGCCGCCGTTTACCGGGGCTTCGATCAAGAGCTTGCACCCCATCAATTAACCTTCCGGCACCGGGCAGGCGTCACACCCTATACGTCCACTTTCGTGTTTGCAGAGTGCTGTGTTTTTATTAAACAGTCGCAGCCACCTTTTCACTGCAACCCCTTACCGCTTCGCATGTAAAACACTACACGTTATCGGGGCGTACCTTATCCCGAAGTTACGGTACCAATTTGCCGAGTTCCTTCACCCGAGTTCTCTCAAGCGCCTTAGAATTCTCATCCTACCCACCTGTGTCGGTTTGCGGTACGGTTCTCGTTTACCTGAAGCTTAGTGGCTTTTCCTGGAAGCTTGGTATCAGTGACTTCGCTCTCAATGAGAGACCGTCATCGTGTCTCGGCATTAACCCCCCGGATTTGCCTAAGGGATCTGCCTACGCACTTAAACCGGGACATCCAACACCCGGCCCACCTAACCTTCTCCGTCCCCACATCGCAGTAAACGAAAGTACGGGAATCTTGACCCGTTTCCCATCAGCTACGCATCTCTGCCTCACCTTAGGGGCCGACTCACCCTGCGCCGATGAACGTTGCGCAGGAAACCTTGGGTTTTCGGCGAGGGGGCCTTTCACCCCCTTTATCGCTACTCATGTCAGCATTCGCACTTCTGATATCTCCAGCATCCCTTACAGGACACCTTCGCAGACTTACAGAACGCTCCTCTACCATATGCACAGAGTGCATATCCGCAGCTTCGGTTACGTGCTTAGCCCCGTTACATCTTCCGCGCAGGACGACTCGACTAGTGAGCTATTACGCTTTCTTTAAAGGATGGCTGCTTCTAAGCCAACTTCCTAGCTGTCTATGCCTTCCCACATCGTTTTCCACTTAGCACGTCATTTGGGACCTTAGCTGGCGGTCTGGGTTGTTTCCCTCTCGACACCGGACGTTAGCACCCGATGTCTGTCTCCCATGCTCGCACTTCACGGTATTCGGAGTTTGCTATGCCGCAGTAAGTCGCAATGACCCCCACTAACATTACAGTGCTCTACCCCCGTGAGTGATACATGAGGCGCTACCTAAATAGCTTTCGAGGAGAACCAGCTATCTCCGGATTTGTTTAGCCTTTCACCCCTATCCACAGCTCATCCCCTAGTTTTTCAACACTAGTGGGTTCGGACCTCCAGTGCGTGTTACCGCACCTTCATCCTGGCCATGGATAGATCATCCGGTTTCGGGTCTACGCCCAGCTACTATGCGCCCTATTAAGACTCGCTTTCGCTTCGCCTCCCCTATTCGGTTAAGCTCGCAACTGAACGTAAGTCGCTGACCCATTATACAAAAGGTACGCAGTCACCCCTCCTTTAATGGCCCTCACCCTATCTGGGATAAGCGGCTATTTCACTCCTTCTTACTATCTTTTGTGATCGCCACTGCGTGTCGATCACAAAGACCAGAAGGCCATTAAAGGAGGGGCTCCCACTGTTTGTATGCATGCGGTTTCAGGATCTATTTCACTCCCCTCCCGGGGTTCTTTTCGCCTTTCCCTCACGGTACTGGTTCACTATCGGTCGACTACGAGTATTTAGCCTTGGAGGATGGTCCCCCCATGTTCAGACAGGATTTCACGTGTCCCGCCCTACTTGTCTCATGCCTAGTTCCACACTCTCGCTTTCGCGTACGGGGCTATCACCCACTATGGCCAGACTTTCCAGACTGTTCCACTAACGAGAATGCTAAATCATGAAGGCTCTTCCCAATTCGCTCGCCACTACTATGGGAATCTCGGTTGATTTCTTTTCCTGCAGCTACTTAGATGTTTCAGTTCACTGCGTTCGCTCTACCCTGCCTATGTATTCAGCAGGGAGTACCCTTGCGGGTGGGTTCCCCCATTCGGAAATGCCCGGATCAAAGCTTCATTGCCAGCTCCCCGAGCCTTATCGCAGGCTTGCGCGTCCTTCATCGCCTGTAGTCGCCAAGGCATCCACCACATGCACTTAGTCGCTTGACCCTATAATTTTGAGGACCGGTCTCCCGATCTTCGCATTACAGGTGTGTTTGCTTTCCCTGCACCCGGCTCGGCATCAGGCCCGCCCGGTTTAACCCAGGTGGAACCTAATATTCCGGATACAGGGTCGATACAATTTCAACCCATGTTGATGCATTCATCACAAATGCATCACCTTCTTCCAAATTGTTAAAGAACAGCCGTTACCGCGTAAGCGGTAAGCGGTGAACAGTCAGCGCACATCCGCTCACTTCCCACTGCTTACAACTCACCACCACTCACCACTTACCGCTCACCACTTACTGCCTACCACTCACCCAAGATGGTGGAGGATGACGGGATCGAACCGACGACCCCCTGCTTGCAAAGCAGGTGCTCTCCCAGCTGAGCTAATCCCCCATTAAGCTTCGATAACCGGCGCATTGCTTCGTTGCTCACCGTCTTGTGTGCACCAGCACACGGCGACGATTCGCGCCTCGCACTGCTTGGTTCTCAAACCTTAATGAACCAAGCCCCGCCAGTTTTAAACCTGGTGGGCCTGGCTGGATTTGAACCAGCGACCCCACGCTTATCAAGCGTGTGCTCTAACCAACTGAGCTACAAGCCCGGTCAAACAACAACCGATAGGTGTGAGTGTTGATGCAGCGTTCTCTAGAAAGGAGGTGATCCAGCCGCAGGTTCCCCTACGGCTACCTTGTTACGACTTCACCCCAGTCATGAAACCCACCGTGGTAAGCGCCCCCCTTGCGGTTAGGCTACCTACTTCTGGCAGATTCCACTCCCATGGTGTGACGGGCGGTGTGTACAAGACCCGGGAACGTATTCACCGCGACATGCTGATCCGCGATTACTAGCGATTCCGACTTCATGCTCTCGAGTTGCAGAGAACAATCCGGACTACGATCGGCTTTCTGGGATTGGCTCCACCTCGCGGCTTGGCAACCCTCTGTACCGACCATTGTATGACGTGTGAAGCCCTACCCATAAGGGCCATGAGGACTTGACGTCATCCCCACCTTCCTCCGGTTTGTCACCGGCAGTCTCATTAGAGTGCCCTTGCGTAGCAACTAATGATAAGGGTTGCGCTCGTTGCGGGACTTAACCCAACATCTCACGACACGAGCTGACGACAGCCATGCAGCACCTGTGTGCAGGTTCCCTTTCGGGCACCAATCCATCTCTGGAAAGTTCCTGCCATGTCAAGGGTAGGTAAGGTTTTTCGCGTTGCATCGAATTAATCCACATCATCCACCGCTTGTGCGGGTCCCCGTCAATTCCTTTGAGTTTTAATCTTGCGACCGTACTCCCCAGGCGGTCAACTTCACGCGTTAGCTTCGTTACTAAGGGATTTCACTCCCCCAACAACCAGTTGACATCGTTTAGGGCGTGGACTACCAGGGTATCTAATCCTGTTTGCTACCCACGCTTTCGTACATGAGCGTCAGTGTCATCCCAGGGGGCTGCCTTCGCCATCGGTGTTCCTCCACATCCCTACGCATTTCACTGCTACACGTGGAATTCCACCCCCCTCTGACGCACTCTAGACTGCCAGTTCAAAACGCCATTCCCAGGTTAAGCCCGGGGATTTCACGTCTTGCTTAACAATCCGCCTGCGCACGCTTTACGCCCAGTAATTCCGATTAACGCTCGCACCCTACGTATTACCGCGGCTGCTGGCACGTAGTTAGCCGGTGCTTCTTCTGCTGGTACCGTCAGTAGCGCGCTATGTTAGAGCGCACCGTTTCGTTCCAGCTGAAAGAGCTTTACAACCCGAAGGCCTTCTTCACTCACGCGGAATGGCTGGATCAGGGTTGCCCCCATTGTCCAAAATTCCCCACTGCTGCCTCCCGTAGGAGTCTGGGCCGTGTCTCAGTCCCAGTGTGGCGGATCATCCTCTCAGACCCGCTACTGATCGTCGCCTTGGTGGGCCTTTACCCCACCAACTAGCTAATCAGACGTCGGCCGCTCGAATAACGTGAGGCCTTGCGGTCCCCCACTTTCCCCCTCAGGGCGTATGCGGTATTAGCACAACTTTCGCTGCGTTATCCCCCATTACTCGGTACGTTCCGACGCATTACTCACCCGTTCGCCACTCGCCACCAGGTGCAAGCACCCGTGCTGCCGTTCGACTTGCATGTGTAAAGCATTCCGCCAGCGTTCAATCTGAGCCAGGATCAAACTCTTCAGTTCAATCTCTGCAATTACTTCAATACTTCAATCGCTCAACTCAAATGAATTACTTCATTTCAGTGTGAGCATCTATGCTAGTCGCCACCCCGGCCTGAACCAGGATAGCTGCCGCATCAACACCCACACCTATCGGCTGTAAATTGTTAAAGATCAATCGATTAGCACCGCAACTTCCAACCCGGCGCCGCTTCGAGAGGTGCGCATTCTACAGATCAGACAGAACACGTCAACTACTATTTCGAAATGGTTGCGGGGGCAGGATTTGAACCTACGACCTTCGGGTTATGAGCCCGACGAGCTGCCAGACTGCTCCACCCCGCGCCTGTCGCAAAAGCTGCGTCAATCGAGAAGTGAGACTATAGCAAAGCCGGTTCGCGCCCGTCAACACCAAAACGCTCGCGCTCGCTCGAGGGGGCGTCGCAAGGGCCGGAAGAAAGCTTCCTTACGACACGTTAGCGCGCCGACAAGCGCGGATGGCCGCGCCGCTTCGTTCAGGGCGGCCGGCGTGCCTGTCCTGCGCGAGATCCGGGGTCGTATGCGCGATGGCGCGCCCGAGCGGCGCCAACCCGCTAATATCGGGAACTCCAGAACAAGGAAGCGGTGCCATGCAGATTTCTGATTTTTCGGTCGCGCGCCTCCCCCGCATCGAGTTCGCCGCGGGTGCGGTCGCCAAGCTCCCCGCCATCGCACGCACTTACGGCTCCCTCGCCCTGCTGGTCACGGGCGGGGCATCGCTGAAGCACGGGCCGCTTTGGTCGGCCCTGACCGCCGGACTGGCCGAGCGAGGCATCAGCTGGCTGCACCTGTCGGTCCCGGGGGAGCCTTCCCCGCAGATGGTCGACGAGGCCGTACGCTCGCTGAGGGGCGAGACCATCGATGTCGTCCTCGGCATCGGCGGCGGCAGTGCGCTGGATGCCGCCAAGGCAATCGCCGGTCTTCTCAGGCCAGGCAATTCGGTCATGGACCACCTCGAGGGGGTCGGTCCGGAACTGCCGTACCAGGGACCGGCAACGCCTTTCATCGCGGTGCCGACGACTGCCGGCACAGGGTCGGAAGCGACCAAGAACGCGGTGTTGAGTGTCCAGGGGGCCGAGGGTTTCAAGAAGTCCTTCCGCGACGACAAGCTGGTCGCCGAGGTTGCGCTGGTCGACCCGGACCTCCTCGCGACCTGTCCGCCCTCGGTCATCGCGGCGAACGGCATGGATGCCCTGACGCAGCTGCTCGAATCCTACGTCTCCGCCCGGGCGGCGCCGTTCACCGACTCGCTCGCCTGGGGCGGCATGAAGGCCGCTCGGGACGGCCTGCTCGCCCTCCATGCCGACCCGGGCGACGCGACGGCGCGCGCGCGCATGGCCTACGCCGCGCTGGTGTCCGGAATCACGCTGGCCCAGGTCGGGCTCGGGTCGGTGCACGGTCTCGCGGCGCCGCTGGGCGCCTTCTTCCCGATTCCGCACGGGGTGGCTTGCGGCACGCTGGTCGCGACCGCCACACGGGTCAACATCGACGCCCTCCGTGCCCGCACCCCCGCGCATCCGGCGCTGGAGAAATATGCGCAGATCGGTCGCCTATTGAGCCGGCGCGGCGACCTCGACCAGGCCACCGCGCACGCCGCCCTGGTCGACACGCTCGACGGCTGGACGCGCGCGCTCGCGCTGCCGACGCTCGCGCATTACGGCGTCACCCTGGCGGACATTTCGCGCATCGTCGCCAACAGCCGAGGCAGCAGCATGAAGACCAACCCGGTGCATCTGGCAGACCACGAAATCGCCTCGATCGTCGCCGCCCGCATTTAGCGGCACCGCTCAAGTCCAGGCGCCGCCGTCCGCTATCTTCTGCGGCTTCATCCTGTGGAATACGCTCATGTCCGGTCTGCTGGCTTTCTTCATCGTCCTCGCCATCCCGGCGATTTATGCGATCTTCGTCTTCAACCAGCTCGTCTCGCTCAAGCATAACGTCGGCAAGGCCTGGTCGAACATCGACATCCTGCTGAAGCAGCGCCACGACGAACTGCCCAAGCTCGTCGAGACCTGCAAGCAGTACATGCAGTTCGAGCAGGAGACGCTCGAAAAGGTGATGCGCGCGCGCAGCCAGGTCGCCAGCGCACGCGAGACGCAGAACATCGCCGCGCTGGGCGAAGCCGAGAATGCGCTGCGCGTCGGCCTCGGCAACCTGTTTGCGGTGGCCGAGGCCTACCCCGAGCTGAAGTCCAACGAAACCTTCCTGCATCTGCAGGGGCGCATCACCGGCCTCGAGAACGCGATCGCCGACCGCCGCGAGTTCTACAACGACTCCGTCAACGTCAACAACGTGCGGGTCGAGCAGTTCCCCGACACGCTCGTCGCCCGCCTGTTCGGCTTCCGGCAGTTTCCGCTCCTGCGGTTCGCCGCCGCCGAGAAGCGCGACGTCGACCTCGGGCAGCTCTTCGCACGCTGATGTTCACGCCCGACCGCACGGCCGAGTGGCGTCACGACTACGCCAACTTCGCGCTCGGCGGCGGCAATCTGCTGCTCCTGCTGCTGGGGCTGAAACTGCAGTCCGCGATCGGCTGGAACGTCAGCGTGGCGCTGGTCGGACTGACGAGCTTCTGGGCGTGGTTCGCCAACCTCAAGCGCTACCGCACGGTGGCGGACACGCCCACGTCGCGCGTCGCCTCGGCCCCGCAAGGCTATGTGGAACTCGCCGGCCACGGCCGGCAGCCGCCCGGGGAGGGCCTGGTGAGCCCCGTCAGCGGCCTGCCGTGCCTGTGGTATCGCTACCGGATCGAGCGCAAGAACGGCGACCGCTGGGAACAGGTCGAATCCGGCGTCTCGCACGACACCTTCGGCATGAGCGACGGCAGCGGCAGCGTGCTGGTCGATCCGGAAGGCGCGGAAATCCTTACCTCGCACAAGCAGGTGCTCCATCAGGACGGCTTTCGCAAGACCGAATGGACCCTGATCGAGGGCGAGCCGCTCTACGTCATCGGCGAGCACGTCACGCTCGGCGGCCCCAACGCCGTGCTCGACAAGAACGCCGACCTCGCCGCGCTGCTGGCGGAATGGAAGGCCGACAAGACGGCGCTGCTCGCGCGCTTCGATCAGAACCGCGACGGCGAAATCGACCTCGACGAGTGGGAGCGCGTGCGCCAGACGGCCTCCGACGAAGTCGACCGCGCCCACCTCGATATCCGCCTGAAGGACCCGATCCACCTGATCCGCAAGCCGGCGCAGGGCCGCCCCTACCTGATCGCGAACCGCGAAACCACGGCGGTCGTTCGGCACTACCGGCTATGGAGCTGGCTGCACCTCGGTCTGACGATGTCGGCTGTGATCGGGCTGGTGCTGATCGGAAGCACGGCCTGATCCCGCTTGCCCCGCCTGTCTTCCCGCCCTATATTGCGGACATGGAGGACGCATCATGAAACAGCCCATACCCGAAACACCCGCCGACTACGACCACACGCGCATCATCGAGCGGCCGGATGGCTTCTACTGGACCGATGCGGCAACCGGCGAGGAATACGGCCCGTTCGCGACCCTGCTCGAGGCGGTCCAGGATATGGAATACAACGCCGACAGCGACTACGAGCCCGGTGAAACGATCGAGGAGGCGGAGGACGAGATCGGCATCTCCGACTGGATCGACCCCGACACCGGCGAGCCCGGCGAGGAATCCCACCGCCCGCCCGACTGAGCGCGGGCTTCAGTGCCGCGGCGCTCTGCCCGCCACGGCTTCGGCCGCCCGCGCATCGCGCTCGAACACGTTGTCACGATAGGGATTGCCGCCCCGCAGCCAGGCGAGCAGCCCGGCCAAGGGATACAAGACCAGCAGCAACAGGCCCCATCGCTCGAACTGCCGCACATGCGCACGCTCGTGCGCACGCGTCGCCGTCAGCGCGGCAAGCGACACCCCCAGCACGACATGCCCGAGCGTCAGCGCTGCCACCGCTCCGCTGAACGGAAAACCGCGCGCGAGGAGCCAGGCCGGCCAGCCACCTGCGACTTCCAGCACGCCCCCCACCCGCCGCAGCGTACCGCCGCTTGCGCGCGCCGCGAGCGCGATCAGAAGGCCCAGCAGCGTTGCCGGCGAGGCCCAGACGTAGCGCACCAGCCGCAGCATTCAGCCATCCTGCGCCCCCGCGAACCAGCGCGCCTCGTGCAGTCCCGCGTCCACGAAACGCCGGCGCGCCTGCTCGAGCTGCGCGCCGGTTCCGGCGGCATAAACGTCGAAGCGGTGCAGGTCCGGGTAGTCCTGCGCGATACCCCCGAGCAAGGCGTCGAGATCCGCGGCCGGCGCGTGCGGCAGATAGCTGAAATTGTCCAGCGCATCGGCCCAGGCCCGGCACAGGTTGTCCTGGTAGTGCCCGGCTTCGTCGGCCACCCAGTGCAGATCCATCGATTCGGCGAGCTCCAGTGACATCGCGTGCTGCACCAGGCTCTTGATCGGCGCGAAGCCGGCGCCGAAGGCGAGAAAGATGACCGGGCGCGGCGAATCCTCGTCGAGCGCGAATTCCCCGAACGGTCCTTCGACCCCCACCGTGTCGCCCGCCCGCAGTGTGCCGAACACGGCGCTGGCGAACGCATCGTCCGTGCGATGCGGGATCTGCACCTCGATGTGGCGGTCCTCGCACGGACAACTGGCGATCGCGTAGCGGCCGCGCATGCCGTCGAAGGCAAGCTCCACGCTTTGCCCGCCCAGGTAGCGCAATCGCTGGCTGCGCGGCGCGAGGATGTGCAGCGCCGCGATGTGCGGGTTGAACACCTCGACCGACTTCACCTTGGCGGCCAGTTTCTGCACGGGAATGTCGCGCGCGCCCGCCACGTTGGCCTCGACGACGACGTCGTTGACGGGCGCGTACGCACACAGCAGGATCACGCCGGCCTCCTTGTCGGCGTCCTTGAGGACGTAGTCGTGGGCGTGGACCTTCTTCACCTCGCCCGACACGACCCTGGCTTTGCACTCGCCGCAGTTGCCGTTGCTGCACCCGTAGTTGAGCGAGACGCCGTTGCGCAGCGCGGCTTCGAGCAGCGTGTCGTTGCCTTCCACGAAGAACTCGTGGCCGCTGGGCAGGATCGTGACGTGGGCCGACATGATTTTGAGTATCCTTTCCTTTGCAATCACCGCTTGGGCCTGCGCCGCCTCTGCCGGCACTTCGGCCAGGTTGCGCAGCAGGAATGCGCGCACGCTGTGCAGGGCATGATGGGTTTCGGCGCTTGCGTCTTCGTCGATTTCCTCGATCTTCTCGTCGAGCCAGGCCAGCACGTTGCCATAGTGCATCAGCAGCGCCTTGGCCGCGGCATAGTCGTCGCCGAGTTCGGTGAGGCGCGCGGCAAGGACGGCCTTGTCCGGCAGCGCGCGTTCGAGCACCCGCTTGGCGAACGCCTTCTCCTTGATTTCCGTGACGCGGCGGAACTCGGCATCGTCGTCCCACTTCACCTCGGGAAACGCGCGCAGCAGCTCGTCGAGCTCGACCATGCCGTCGAACGTCGCCAGGGAACCGCTGCGGATCATTTCCTGCAGCGCATGGCGCGGCTGTCCGACCAGCCTCGCCACGCGTGAAAGCGGGATCAGATGACTCATGGGTTCATCGTACTCCGTCCGCGCAGCCGACAGAACCCGCAATTCAACACATTCTGAATTCCTGATCTGCGCACCGGCGGCGCGCTGCCACTACAATCGCGCCATGCCGTCGATCGTCACCCGCCCCTGCCCCGCCGATGCCCGTTCCGCGCTCGAGGCCGCCGGCCTCGCGCCGGCCTGGGCACGGCTGTATGCCGCGCGCGGCGTCAGCCACCCCGACGAAGTCGCCCACCGCCTGCCGCAGCTGTTGCCACCTGCCGGCCTGCTGCACGGCGAGCGCGCTGCGGCCCTGCTCGCCGATGCCATCCGCGACCGCAAGCGCCTCCTGATCGTCGCCGACTACGACGCCGATGGGGCGACGGCGTGCGCGGTCGGCGTGCGCGGCCTGCGCATGCTCGGCGCCCGCGTCGATTATCTGGTGCCCAACCGGCTCGAACACGGCTACGGCCTGAGCCCGGCGATCGTCGAGCTCGCGGCCGCACGGCAGCCCGACCTGCTGGTGACCGTCGACAACGGCATCGCGGCCGTCGCGGGCGTGGCTGCGGCGAATGCGCGCGGCATCCCGGTGCTCGTCACCGATCATCACCTGCCCGGCGACGCCCTGCCGGACGCCGCCTGCATCGTCAATCCCAACCAGCCGGGGTGCAGCTTCGGCTCGAAAAATCTGGCCGGCGTCGGCGTGATGTTCTACGTGCTGCTCGCGCTGCGTGCGGAACTGCGCCGGCGCGGCGCCTACGCCGATCGTCCCGAACCCGACCTGCGCGCGCTGCTTGATCTGGTGGCGCTCGGCACCGTCGCCGACGTCGTCAAGCTCGACGCCAACAACCGCACCCTCGTCGCCCAGGGCCTCGCGCGCATGCGCGCCGGCAAGGCCTGCGCCGGCGTCAATGCACTGTTCCGCGCCGCTGGTCGCGACCCCGCCCGCGCGACAGTGTTCGATCTCGGCTTCATGCTCGGACCGCGGCTCAACGCCGCCGGGCGCATCGACGACATGGCGCTCGGGATCGAATGCCTGCTGGCCGACGACCCGGCCTCCGCGCAACGGCTCGCGCAGGAACTCGATGCGCTCAACCGCGCGCGGCGCGACGTCGAGGGCGACATGCTGGAGGAGGCGCTCGCCATCCTCGCGAATTTTGACCCGAGCGACAGCCACAGCCTCACCGCCTTCCAGCCGGACTGGCACGCCGGCGTGATCGGCATCCTGGCGTCACGGCTCAAGGACAAGTTCCACCGCCCCACGATCGTCTTCGCGCAAAGCGACAGCGGCGAACTCAAGGGCTCGGGCCGCTCGATCCCCGGGCTGCACCTGCGCGACGCCCTCGACCTCGTCGACAAGCGCCATCCCGGCCTAATCCTTAAGTTCGGCGGCCACGCCATGGCGGCCGGCCTCAGCATTGCCGGCGGCCGCCACGACGATTTCAGCCGCGCTTTCGAGGCGGTCGTGCGCGAGCTCATCGACCCGGCCGACCTCGAGGGCATGATCGAGACCGATGGCGAACTGGCGCTGGAGGAGCACTGCTACGAACTGGCCGAACAGCTCGACCACGCGGTCTGGGGACAGGGCTTCCCCGCGCCGCTGTTCACGGCCACCTTCGACGTCGTGGCGCAGCGCATCGTCGGTGAAAAGCACCTCAAGCTCAGGCTGGAACGCGAGGGGGCGTCGTTCGAGGCCATGCGCTTCTTCCACCCCGATCCGCTGCCCGAGCGCATTCGCGCGGTCTACGCGCTGATGCCCAACGAATTCAATGGCCAGCGTGCGCTGCAGCTGAAGCTGCAGCATTGGGAGCCGGCGGAGCGCGCCTGACCGGCGTCCCCTTGCCGCGAGCCGACCGAATCGGATACCTTGAAGACTGATACCGAAGCTGCCAGCATGCCGCCGATCACCTTCGCCCTCATCCTGCTGAATGTTCTCGTCTACGCGCTCGAACTGGCGACCGGCCCGGACATCATCCGCGTGTTCGGCCTGTGGCCGCCCGGCTCGGGCGGCGTCTTCCATCTCTGGCAGCTCGTCACCTACAGCTTCCTGCACGGCTCGCTCATGCACCTGGGCTTCAACATGTTCGCCGTGTGGATGTTCGGCGCCGCGCTGGAGACGCGCTGGAACGACCTGCGCTATCTGCTGACCTACCTCCTCAGCGTCGTCGTTGCCGCGATGACGCAGATCGTCGTGAGCGGCTTCTTCCTGCACAGCAGCATGGCCGTCATCGGCGCCTCCGGCGGCGTGTTCGGCCTGCTGCTCGCGTATGCGCTCTATTTTCCGCGCAGCTCGATCACGATCGTCTTCCTGCCCTTCATCCGGATTCCCGCACGCACCTTCGTGCTCGGCTACGGCATCGTCGAACTGCTGCTCGGCCTCACCAACACCGATGCCGGGGTCGCCCACTTCGCCCACCTCGGCGGGCTGTTCGGCGGCTGGCTGGGGGTGCAGTATTTTCGCGGCCGCGGCGTGTTCGGCCAGCGCTAGCCTTGCTGGCGACCATCCCGCCCAGGCCCGCCTCGCGCCCCGTTCCGCCCGGCAGACGCCCGGAGCCGCGGCGCCAATCCGGTCGCCGCGACGCGCCCTGCCTCCGGCATTCTCAGGCGTAGCCCTGCGGGTTCCGTTCCTGCCAGCGCCATGCGTCGGCGCACATGCGCGGCAGGTCGTACTGCGCGCGCCAGCCGAGCTCCCGCGCGGCGAGGCCGGGGTCGGCCCAGCACTGCGCGACGTCGCCGGCGCGGCGCGCGACGATCTCATAGGGAACGCGCTTCCCGCTCGCCGCCTCGAACGCGCGCACCATGTCGAGCACGCTCACTCCGCGCCCGGTGCCGAGATTCCACGTCCCCACGCCGTGCAGCTGCGGCAGGCGGTCCAGTGCAGCCACATGCCCGCGTGCGAGATCGACGACGTGGATGTAGTCGCGCACCCCCGTGCCGTCGGGCGTCGGATAGTCGCCGCCGAAGACGTTGAGATGCGGCCGCCGGCCCACCGCCACCTGCGCCACGTAGGGCATCAGGTTGTTGGGGATGCCGCGCGGATCCTCGCCGATCAGCCCCGACTCGTGCGCGCCCACCGGATTGAAGTAGCGCAGCAGCGCGACCTTCCAGCCCGCATCGGCGTGCGCGATATCGCGCAGCATCTCCTCGATGACGAGCTTGGAGCGCCCGTAGGGATTCGTCGCCGACAGCGGGAAATCCTCGGTGATCGGCACCGTCGCCGGATCGCCGTAGACCGTCGCCGACGACGAGAAGACCACCGCCTTCACGCCGGCCGCCGCCATCTCCTCGAACAGCGCGATGCTGCCGCCGATGTTGTTGTCGTAGTAGAGCAGCGGCTTTTCGACCGATTCGCCCACCGCCTTCAGCCCGGCGAAATGCACCACCGCATCGATGCGGTGATCGGCGAACAGCCGCCGCAGCGCGGCACGGTCGCGGATGTCGCCTTCGACGAAGGCCACCGGCCGGCCGGCGATCTGCGCGACACGCTCGAGCGACGTTGGGCTGCTGTTCGAGAGGTTGTCGTACACGACCACTTCATGCCCGGCCGCCAGGCATTCCACTGCGGTGTGCGAGCCGATGTAGCCCGCGCCGCCCGTCAAAAGTACCTTCACCCCTGTTTCCTCCTTGTTGTCATTCGCGGGCCAGGCACAGCGCCAGCGCCGCGCGCCAGTCCTGCAGCCGCACGCCGAAGGTACGCTCCAGCTTGCCGTTGTCGAGGCGCGAATTGAGCGGGCGCCGGGCCGGCGTCGGATAGTCGCTGCTCGGGATCGGCACCAGCCGGCTCGGCACCCAGGTCTCGTCGAATTCGTCGAGCGCCTGGATCGCCTCGGCGAAGCCATGCCACGACGTCTCGCCGGCGTTGGTCATGTGGTACACGCCCCAGGGCACGGCTGCGGCGAAACCGTTCGCCGGCGACACGATCTGGCCCAGCACCAGCGCCGTCGCTTCGGCGAGGTCGCGGCACCACGTCGGCGCGCCGATCTGGTCGGCGACGATCTTCAGTTCCGGACGCTCGCGCATCAGGCGACGCATGGTCAGCAGGAAATTGCTGCCGCGCGCCCCGTACACCCAGGACGTGCGGAAGACCAGATGGCGGCAGCCCGTGGCCGCGATCGCGCGCTCGCCTGCGAGCTTGGTCGCTCCGTAAACGTTGAGCGGGCCACAGGCGCCGTCCTCGCGCCAGGGGGTGTCGCCGCCGCCGTCGAACACGTAGTCGGTCGAATAGTGCACGAGCAGCGCGCCGCGCCGCGCCGCCTCCTCGGCCAGCACGCCGGGGGCCACGGCGTTCACCGCGTGCGCGCGCTCGGCATCGCCCTCGGCCTTGTCGACCGCGGTGTAGGCCGCAGGATTGACGATGACGTCGGGCGCAAGCTCGCGCACTGTCCGGCGCACCGCGTCGACGTCGGCAAGGTTCAGCGCGCTCGAATCCAGCGCCACGATCTCGCCCAAGGGGCTCAGCGTGCGCCGCAGCTCCCAGCCGACCTGGCCGCGCGCGCCGGTGAGGAGGATGCGGCGAGCGGGCGTCAAACGTAGACCTCCGCGTCCGCCAGCAGCGGCAGCACCTGGTCCTTGGCCGACAGCGTCGGCGCGCCTTCGAGCGGCCACTGCACGCCGATCTGGGGATCGTCCCAGCGGATGCCGCGGTCCCACTGCGGCGCATAATAGGCCGTGGTCTTGTAGAGAAAATCGGCGCTGTCGGAAAGCACCAGGAAGCCATGCGCGAAGCCCGGCGGGATCCACATCATGCGCCGGTTCTCGGCCGAGAGCTCATAGCCGACCCATTGGCCGAAATGCGGCGACGACCGGCGCACATCCACGGCGACGTCGAACACGCTGCCGCTCGCCACGCGCACCAGCTTGCCCTGCGGCTCGTTCAGCTGGTAATGCAGCCCGCGCAGCACGCCCTTCGCCGAGCGCGAATGGTTGTCCTGAACGAAATCGAGATCGAGGCCGAGCTCGGCGAAGGTCCGGCGGTTCCAGCTTTCGAGAAAGAAGCCGCGCGCGTCGCCGAAGACCTTGGGCTCGAGGAGGAGGACACCGGGGAGGGAGGTTTCGATTGCGTTCATGTATTGGTGGGCGGGGAGCGGGGAGCGGTTCCGCTTACTGCTTACCGCTTCCCGCTCACCTTCCTTCAAAAAAGCCTTTCGTTGAGCATGTTCAGCAGGTACTGTCCGTACGCGTTCTTCTTCAGCGGCTCGGCGAGCTTTGCCACCTGCTCCGCCGTGATGTAGCCCTGGCGGTAGGCGATCTCCTCGGGGCAGGCGATCTTCAGGCCTTGCCGCTTCTCGATCGTCTCGATGAAGAGCGAGGCTTCCAGCATCGACTCGTGGGTGCCGGTGTCGAGCCAGGCATGGCCGCGGCCCATGATCGAAACATTGAGCGCGTCTGCCTCGAGATAATGCCGGTTGACGTCGGTGATCTCGAGCTCGCCGCGCGGCGACGGCTTGAGATTGCGCGCGATGTCCACCACCTGGTTGTCGTAGAAATAGAGTCCGGTGACCGCGTAGTGCGACTTCGGCTGGGCGGGCTTTTCCTCCAGGCTGATCGCCTTGCCGGCCGCGTCGAATTCGACGACGCCGTAGCGCTCCGGATCGTTGACACGGTAGGCGAACACCGTGGCGCCGGCCTCCCGCGCGCTCGCCTCGCCCAGGTCGTTCGCCATGTCGTGGCCGTAGAAGATGTTGTCGCCAAGCACCAGCGCACTCGGCCCGTTCCCGACGAAATCCGCACCGATGACGAAGGCCTGTGCGAGCCCCTCGGGCTTCGGCTGCACCGCATACTGCAGGTCGAGCCCCCACCGCTCGCCGTCGCCCAGCAGCTGCTCGAAGCGCGGCGTATCCTGCGGCGTCGAGATGATCAGGATGTCCCGGATCCCCGCGAGCATCAGCGTGGTCAGCGGATGGTAGATCATCGGCTTGTCGTAGATCGGCAGCAGCTGCTTGGATACGGCGAGCGTCGCCGGATAGAGGCGGGTGCCGGAGCCGCCGGCGAGGATGATTCCTTTGCGGTGAGCGGGGAGCGGGGAGCGGGGAGCGGTTTGGGGGTGCATGGTTATTCGGTTTCTTTCATTTTCTTGTGCAGGCCAAATACAAGCTTGCTGGTTCGTTCGATCAAAGGCTCAACCAGGCTCTTGTCTGATTGGGCATATCCGAGCCGAATAGCGATTTGATATTGGGTATCCAGTTCGCTGAGCGAGCCACGGGCAATACTGAGAAACCGGGCAAACTCCCGGCTTCCATCCCGGGCAGCGCCCTCGGCCAGATTACTCGGAATGGAAACCGCGGCACGCCGCATCTGAGACACCAATCCATACTGTTCCTGCACTGGAAAAGTCGCGGTGATTCGATAAACGGCCTCGACCAACTCCATGGCACTTTTCCATGCATCAAGCCGTTCGTGGGGTTTACCGCTCACCGCTTACCGCTCCCCGCTCACCATACTGCACATCCACCCACTTCCGATATTCGCCGCTGGCGACGTGCTCGACCCACGCCATGTTGTCGAGATACCAGCGCACCGTCTTGCGGATGCCGCTCTCGAAGGTCTCGTCCGGCTTCCAGCCCAGTTCGCGATGGATCTTGCCCGCGTCGATCGCATAGCGGCGGTCGTGGCCGGGGCGATCCTTCACGTAGGTGACCAGACGCTCGTGCGGCCCCGCCGGGTCCGGACGCATTTCGTCGAGCAGCGCGCACACGGTCCTCACGATCTCGATGTTGGGCATCTCGTTCCAGCCGCCGACGTTGTAGGTCTCGCCGATCTTGCCCTTTTCGAGCACCGTTCGGATCGCCGAACAGTGGTCGGTGACGTACAGCCAGTCGCGCACGTTCATGCCGTCGCCGTAGATCGGCAGCGGCTTGCCGCGGGTCGCGTTGAGGATCATCAGCGGGATGAGCTTCTCGGGGAACTGGTAGGGACCGTAGTTGTTCGAGCAGTTCGTCGTCAGCACCGGCAGCCCGTAAGTATGGTGGTAGGCGCGCACCAGATGGTCGGATGACGCCTTGCTCGCCGAATACGGGCTGTTGGGCGCGAACGGCGTCGTCTCGGTGAAGGGCACATCGTCCGGCCCCAGCGAGCCGTAGACCTCGTCGGTCGACACGTGGAGGAAACGGAACACCGCCTTATCGGCTTCCGGCAGGCCCATCCAGTGGCCGCGCGTCTCCTCGAGCAGATGAAAGGTGCCGACGACGTTGGTCTGGATGAAGTCCTCCGGGCCGTGGATCGAGCGGTCGACATGGGACTCGGCGGCGAAGTTGACGATCGCGCGCGGCCGGTGCTCGGCGAGCAGCTTGCCGACCAGTTCGCGGTCGCCGATGTCGCCCTGCACGAACAGGTGACGCGCATCGCCCTGCAGGCTCGCAAGGTTCTCCAGGTTGCCCGCGTAGGTCAGCTTGTCGAGGTTGAGCACCGGCTCGTCGCTCGCGCGCAGCCAGTCGAGAATGAAATTCGCGCCGATGAAACCGGCGCCGCCGGTGACCAGTATCACGTGTGGACCCCCATCCCTTTTGTATGTTTCTTGATCAAGCGTTCCGATTGGTTTCCTCAGACGGTGCGCTCGCCGCGGTCGAGAAAATCCGCATAGGCCTGCTCGATGCCCTGTGCGAAGCGCATTTTCGCCTGCCACCCCATCGCGTTCAGCCGCCCCACATCCATCAGCTTGCGCGGCGTACCGTCGGGCTTGGTCGAATCGAACTCGATTGCTCCCTCATATCCCACAGCCTGCTTCACCGCCTCGGCGAGCTCTCGGATCGTGATGTCGTGGCCCACGCCTATGTTAATGAGCGGCGCGAGACCGTCGTTGCGGTCCTGCCCGAGGAGCGGCACAAATTTCTCATCCGGGAGGTTCATCAGATGGACGCAGGCGTCAGCCATGTCGTCGCTGTAGAGGAATTCGCGGCGCGGCGTGCCGGTGCCCCACACGGTCACGCTCGGCGCTTTGGCGAGTTTCGCCTCATGGAAGCGGCGGATCAGCGCGGGGATGACGTGAGAGTTCTCCGGGTGGTAGTTGTCGCCGGGCCCGTACAGGTTGGTCGGCATGACGGCGAGATACTGGGTCTTGTACTGCCGGTTGTACGCCCAGCACATTTCGATGCCGGCGATCTTGGCCAGCGCGTAGGGCCGGTTGGTCGGCTCGAGCTCGCTGGTCAGCAGATGCTCTTCCTTCATCGGCTGCGGCGCGAGCTTGGGATAGATGCAGCTCGAGCCGAGGAACAGGAGGCGCTTGACGTCGTTCTTCCAGGCCGCGTGGATGATGTTGGTCTGGATGGCGAGGTTGTCGCGGATGAATTCGGCAGGATAGGCGTTGTTGGCGTGGATGCCGCCGACCTTGGCCGCGGCGAGGAACACGTAGTCCGGTTTCTCGAGTTCGAAGAAGGCTTCGACTTCGGCCTGGCTGGTGAGGTCGAGTTGCGCGTGGGTGCGGGTGACGAAGTTCTCGTAGCCCTTGGCCTGCAGGTTGCGCATCAGCGCGGACCCTACCAGCCCACGGTGCCCAGCCACATAAATTTTCGAATCGGATTTCAAGTTACAACCTCGCACAGACTGCCCTTCGACGGGCTCAGGGCGAACGGGCTACTGGCCAAACCCTCGCCACCATTCCTTCCTTACTCGTGGTAATCCATGGCCTTGTAGCCATGCTTCTTGACGAGTTCGTCGCGCTCGGCGGCCTTCAAGTCCTCGCGCACCATCTCGGACACCAGTTCGTCGAACGTGATCTTCGGCGTCCAGCCGAGTTTCTGCTTGGCCTTGGCGGGATCGCCCAGCAGCGTCTCGACTTCGGTGGGGCGGAAGTAGCGGGGGTCGACCGCGACGATGCACTTGTCGCCCTCTCCCCCGGCCCCTCTCCCGCCCGCGGGCGAGGGGTGGACGAGGTAGCCTTTCTCATCGACGCCCTGCCCTTCCCAGCGGATCTCCATGCCGAGCTCCTTGGCGGCGGCGTTGACGAAGTCGCGGACCGAGTACTGGACGCCGGTGGCGATCACGAAGTCTTCCGGCTTTTCCTGCTGCAGCATGAGCCACTGCATTTCGACGTAGTCCTTGGCGTGGCCCCAGTCTCGCTTGGCGTCGAGGTTGCCGAGGAAGAGGCAATCCTGTAGCCCGAGCTTGATGCGGGCCAGGGCGCGGGTGATCTTGCGGGTGACGAAGGTTTCGCCGCGGATGGGGCTCTCGTGGTTGAAGAGGATGCCGTTGCAGGCATACATGCCGTAGGCTTCGCGGTAGTTGACAGTGATCCAGTAGGCGTAGAGCTTGGCGCAGGCGTAGGGGCTCCTGGGGTAGAAGGGGGTGGTTTCCTTCTGCGGGATTTCCTGGACGAGGCCGAAGAGTTCGCTGGTACTGGCCTGGTAGAAGCGGGTTTGCTTTTCCAGGCCGAGGATGCGGATGGCCTCCAGGATGCGCAGGGCGCCGAGGGCGTCGGAGTTGGCGGTGTATTCGGGTTCTTCGAAGCTGACGGCCACATGCGACTGGGCAGCGAGGTTGTAGATTTCGTCGGGCTGCACCTGCTGGATGATGCGGATGAGGCTGGAGGAGTCGGTGAGGTCGCCGTGGTGCAGGATGAAGCGGCGGCCCGTCTCGTGCGGGTCCTGGTACAGGTGGTCGATGCGGTCGGTGTTGAACAGCGAGGTGCGGCGCTTGATGCCGTGCACTTCGTAGCCCTTGCCCAGCAGAAATTCGGCGAGGTAGGCGCCGTCCTGGCCGGTGACGCCGGTGATGAGGGCTTTTTTGGTCATGTTCCTGAACTCAAACTATTGCGTAATCCGGGATTGTCTTATTTTTCATGCTCGGCTGTCATGTTTTTGCCGGTTAGTCCAACCTGATGGCAGCTAAACCCAGTCCTTCAGCAATGTTTCGTAATCCCCAAGTATCTTTTCCCAGGTGAACTCGGCAGCATGGCGCGCCCGGCTTTCGGCCTGGAGCTGCGCCAATTGCACTCCATCATCCAGCAGGGTCTCAATCCGCTGCGCACATCCGTCCTCATCGCGGAAAAACACGCCCCCGCCCCCCGCCACCCAGCGGTTATAGGGATTGTCGTGCGCCAGCACCGCATTGCCCGCACCCAGCGCCTCCACCAGCGAAGGATTCGTTCCGCCCACCTGATGCCCATGCACATAAAACCGGGCATGGAAGCGCAGCGCCTGCACCACCGCCTTGTCGTAGATCGCGCCGGGAAAAATCACCTCGCCGGACGCCGCTTCCTTCACCGCACGCTGATAGGCATGGCCTGGATCATACTTGCCGAGCACCACCAGCTTGCAGCCGCGCGGCTTGCGCGACCACGCCCGCACCACCTCCAGAATCGAGTTCTCCGGCTCGGCGCGCGCTATCAAAATGGCGTAAGCGCCCGGCTCCAGCCCATAAGGCGCAATCAACCCGGCATCAGCGGCATCCACCCGATCCGAGCCATAGGGAATCATGGTGACCTTGCTTTGCGACACCCGAGTGGCCAGATGCTTCTTGATCTCCGGATGGTCCGCCACCAGGTGGTTGCCCAGCCAGCAGCCCGCCCAATCGTTCAGCCAGAACCACGTCCTGGCCACCTTGCCCCACTTCTGGCGCCGCCACTCCACGCCATCCATGTTGATGACGTTCTTCTGCCCCTTCAGCCGATACAGCGCGCAGAACACCGCCGTGTTGTAGCCCAGGGTCAGCACCAGTCCCTTTTCGCCTGCCGCGTGCACGGTGGATTTCCAGTCGAAAACAATGGTCCCCGCTGCGCCCGTCGTGGCCACCGGCATGCGCACCCGCCGCACCCCGCGCCACTCGTCCTCGAACACCGGCCCTTCGCCATCTTCCTGGCAATACACCGTCACCTGCCAGCCATGCTCGACCAGATACGGCGCCAAATGCTCGGCAAATGTCTCGAAGCCGCCATGCGCGGCAGGCACCCCGCGCGTGCCGAGGATACGGATATGTCTTGTCGTCACGGCGTGTCGTATCCCAGTCTTGTCATCGTGTCGCGGAACAGCGCATCCACTGCCGGATGCAGTTCCGGCCAGCCCTTGGCCGGGTTGTCGTAAAGCCGCTTCTTCGCGTATTCCGCCACCCGCGGATCCGGCTCCAGATCGCATCGCTGTTGCAGGCGCACCAGCTCTCCCGCCGGATCGGCCAGCAGCGTCTCGTAGGCCACCCTGATCACCGCATCTGCGTGGCGCTGTTCCTGCTCCAGCCCCTCGCGCATGGTCACGATCCATTCCAGCGCGGCCCGGTTGGCGTGGTCGAGATCAGCCGTCGCCAGCGGCCACACCGATTCATAAGCCGAGTCACCGAGAATCAGCTGCTCGCGCAGGTAATGCCACTTGATGTCGTTGCGCCCCCACCAGTCGTCGGTATGCTCGCCGGATTTCACGCCCAGCCGCTCCGACCATTTGACCACCGATGGCACCGCATCTGCCCCGCTGCGCGTGATGAAGACGAACTTCGCATCGGGAAACAGTGCTCGGACATAGCCCACCCGGAAAATCAATTCCGGGTACTTGTCCACCACCCGGGACGAACCGGTCAGCGTCAGATAGCGCGAAAACAGCCGGCGCGCCCGCAGGCCCATGGCAGACGTGGCATCCGTCGCACCCATGCGGAACCGTGCACCCGAATCCGAGTAGTTGCCGTTGATGTCCTGACGCGGATCGATCACATGCCACAGCGCCTTCGGCTCGTTCAGATAGCCAACCTGCTCATGCAGCGAAAGCAGGATGCCCAGAATCGTAGTGCCCGAACGGCCAAGCCCGGTGATGAACACCGGACGATCCACCACCGGCTCGCCGGGCAACGCCGCCAAGGTATTCAGCCAGGCGAACACCAGCGGGTTGATATAGCGCCCCTTGGTCGTCAGCGGGCGCCCTTCATAAAAACCATAACTTGCAAGGCGCCGTACCAACCTGCCTATTCCATAGCTCGCGTACTGGCGATCAACCTGGGCAACCATTTACAAGCCGCTTTCAAACGAAGTCGCACTGCCATTGATAGGCGCAGGATTCATTACGTCTGCAATACAATTGTCCTTCACGATCGCAGCAGGGTTGCCGCTAACGACCGAGTTCGGCATTACGCTTTCAGTAACGAATGCTCCACCCGCAACACGGCTACCGCGACCAATTGTCACGCCCCCAACAATAATGGCGTGAGGTCCAACCCATACCTCGTCCTCTAATTGTGGATATTCGGTCATCCGCGCACCTTCTTGCGAAATACGGTCACGCCGGCCAAGGGTCACCCCATTAAATAGCGTGACGTTTGCTCCGATACGAGCCTTAGGATTGACGACCAAGCCCCAACCGTGCGTGATGGCCAGACCAGGGCCCACTTGAGTTTTCCAAGAAAGATCGATTGCGGCGTGATGAGTAGCTATCCCATGAAATATTTTGAAGAGCGGGAGAAGAACTCGTATGCCGCCCCGAGAACTCGCGGCTAATTGGCATAACCGCATTGTAACGATCACCCGAAAATTTCTCTTGGTCAGTGCACCTGTTATGAGGCGTCGCCAACTGAACAGGCCATACTGGCGAAACGTGTCGGCTTTCAAAGCCCCCCATGCATTAACGTGATCGATTTGCGCAATCATCCCCTCTCCCCCCCTCGTCCGGCCCGTCCAATTTCACTCCCAGGCTGGCATACAAGGCCAGCATCTCTCTCAGGTAGCGCTCTGCCGTATACGTCCGCGCAACATATTCCCGCGCCGTCTTCCCCATTTCCGCGACAACACTATCCGGCATCTCCGCAAACTTGCGCAGCAAGTCCGCCAGTTCATCCACCTTGCCACTCTCGAATAGCGCCCCCGTCTCACCCTCGCGCACCATTTCCGGAATGCCGCCGATGCGCGCTCCAATTACCGGCTTGCCGCTGCCATAGGCTTCCAGCACGCTCATTGGTGCGTTCTCGTACCACTCCGACGGCAGCACGATCGCGCGCGCCTCGCGCACCCACTTCCACAACGGCTCGCCGCTCACAAAGCCGAGGAACTCGATATCACCGCCCACCTCGGCCGCCAGGGCCTTCAGCGCATCGCCTTCCGGCCCGGTGCCGGCAATACGCAGCTTCACTTTCGCCTGTGCCGCTGCACGGATCAGGGTGGCCACCCCCTTCTCCATCGCCAGGCGGCCGAAATAGAAAAAGTAATCGCCCGGCTCGTAGCAGGCCGTATAGGCAGCGGCATCCACATAGTTCGGGATATAGGCCAGCTGCTGTTCCGGCCACCCCCATTCCATCAGCTTCCGCTTGTAGAACTGGCTGGGCGCCACCACCCTGTCCAGATTGCGCCGGTAAAGCCCCAGCGATTTGTGCACCGCCGACTCCACCATGATCAACGCGCTCACCGGCAGCGAATCACGAATGCAGCGGTTGGCAACCACATGCAA
This sequence comes from Thiobacillus sp. SCUT-2, assembly GCF_035621355.1. Lineage (NCBI taxonomy): Bacteria > Pseudomonadati > Pseudomonadota > Betaproteobacteria > Nitrosomonadales > Thiobacillaceae > Thiobacillus > Thiobacillus sedimenti. The sequence continues at coordinate 2,014,309 of NZ_CP141769.1, forward strand.
CAAATTGCCGGAGCGGCATTTCTCGCACACGCCGCCGCGATTCAGCATCTTGTAGGCCGGGCAGGCCAGCTTCAGGTCGTGCGCGGTCATCACGGTGGGTATGCCACGCTGCTTCAGTTCCACCAGCACCGAGGGCGACAAATGATGATAGATGCAGTGGGCATGCGCCACGTCGGCGGGAAACTCATCGAGCAGCGCAGCGATCTTGCGTTTGGCCTCGCTCGAATAGATTACCTTCCCCGCCATCGCCAGCTTGTCCAGCATCCCGTACTCATGGCCGAACTCGATCTCGTCGGCAAAAAATCGGCTCCATGGCGAAGCCTCGTTCTTCGGATGATGCATGGTCATCACCGCCGTGTCCCAGCCTCGGGCGCGGAACATGGCATCGTGCTCCACAAACACCACGTCCGAACCGCCGCGGCGATAGTTGTAAGTATTGAGTGAAAGCAGTCTGGACATTGTGGGATATCCGTCAGGCGCAACGGCGGATCATGTCGATACGGAGTGGGTGCCCAGGTTCTTTTGGAAACTTGCGCGCAAAATATTTACCGGACGAGATCAGCCGATCAAGATCGCCGCTTTCCAGAAAAGCCGGGCCGCGCTGACCTGCCGCCGCATCGAAAGTATTAATCAGGTGATTGGATTTCTGAATATTCAGCGGCCGCATGTTGACGATGACGGAGTGAAAAAAGAATTCGTCCGGGCCGTACATCGTCTTGAAGTGGGCAAAGGCTTCTGCGTGCTCGCGAACCCATTCGAGCACTCCGTGACAGACTGCCCGCGAACAGCCGAACCATTGGCTACCCGCGTGGCATTCAAAATCTCTGCCGAAGGGATGGGAGAAACCTCGACCACGGGCAGCCAGTTGCAGCACAAGCTGCTGGGGATCGAAAAGGGCGGCGCGGCACGCATTTTTGTCGCGTTCCGTGTGGACCGCCAAACCGGCAATTTCCTGATACTCAGCGTCCCTACGCTCACGCCAATACTTCAGTCGCCGCAACAACTTGTGACGCATCGTGTCCTTGGCTGCGAATGCCCGATAACCATGACTCATCATGACGGCCGGGACATCCCGCAGGGAAACATGATCGATGTTGGCATCCGGTCGAACGGTTGCAAGATAATCGACAAACTCCTCGACAGGCCGAACAGGCAAACAGGTGTCGCTGAGAAGCTGGAAATAATCGAACTCCCCTCTGGCAATGGCAGTTTCCATCAGGCGTAACGTTGCCTCGACAAGCGACCACCCTCCCCAGCCAGTTGTCACGTAATCCTCAATAACATGCACATCGTCACCCGAGACATGAAAATCGGGCTGCTTGCTGAAATCGTGATGAATGATCACCGTGTGGCCGGGGCCAATCGCATCGATGATTTGCTGGATGGCTGCGGCAGTATTGTTGGAAGAGAGGATTCCGAAGGCTATGCGCATATCAATTCCGGATAAGCATTGGTCAGGCGGCAACGGTTACCTGGCCGCGCGGCTTGGCCAGCAGTTGCCTGAACTGGGCAATCTCGTCACGATGGAATACGCCAAGCAGGTACCCCAGCACAGGGTATATCAGTGCCGCGATCAGCCCGGACAACCACCAAACCAGGACCTGCGCCAAGGCAAAGGCAACACCGCCGCCCACGATAAACACCAACGCTGCACGCCCCACGATGTTGGATGAGTATGAATAACCCAATTTACGCAGATACCACTTGATCAACAGATTGCTGACCACCAAACCCGTCAAGCTGGCCAACGGAATGGCATAGGCGCCAATGTAGCCGGTTAACGCAATAGCCATGATGACCGAAGAAGACAAAAGCAGATTGCTGAAAATCAATATCTCGTAATGCTCTACAACCTGCAGAGCCAGATCAAGCAAGCTCCGCTGGGTCTCCATCACCAGGACAACCAGCATCAGCAAAATCAATCTGCCCGCCTCGTGGCCATATTGCCCGCCGGTCACAAAACCAAGCCCATCCTCGCCCGCAGCCAGCACCACGACGCCGAGCCAGCCGATCAGCATAAAATTCACCCGGAACACGATGTCCAGCACGTGATCGACCCGGGAAAACTCCGCACTCTCGGTAAAACGTGCGACCAACACAGGCCGCAACAGCCCTGCAAAGAATTGGGCCGGCATATAGCGGCGCACCATCTCAGCGACCGATTGCGCCAAGCCAAACGCAGCCGTGGACACCGCCGCCAAATAGCCGCCCGCAACAATACGGCTCACCGAGCTGGTACCCGGCAGGATAGCCAGATGCTGCAAATAGGACATGACAGAAAAGCGGATCAGCCGCTTGGCATTGCGCGACCACCATGCCGCGAAACTCTCCTCGCCCGGCTGCGGTGCCGCAGCACCCAGCACACGAATGACGCCAGAGGCCAGGAGAAGCAGGCACACCAACTCAGTCGCCAATTCAATAAGAATGAGATTTTTCAACGTCAGCGCGTGGAAGGAAACCACCCACAACAGCATGACCAATCGTATGAACGATGAGAGCACAAAGGCCCCCTGTCCCATCTTCTGATGCAAGGTGGATTCGAGCAACTGAAACAGGAATTGATTCGTGGCACGCAACCACACCACGCCCAGATATATCTGAAAAATCGCGACCCAGCCTGCCGCGTTAAAGAACGCCGCCAGATAAGGCGCATACGCATGAGCGATTCCGACCGCCAGGCTTAATGCAGCCAGCCTCACGCAGAAAGTGGATATCACCAACCCTCTGAAAGCCCGATTCGCATGCTGCGCATACAGTTCAGGCACATAACGCTGCACGGTATGTGCGAGGCCCAATCCCGCCAATGCAGAGAGAATTTCCACAAACCCCAGCAACACGCTGTAGACGGCGAATTCCGGCACAGACAGTTCGCGCACCAGCAGCAGCAGGATCACGACACCCGTCAACGCAGACAAGCCCTTGCCGAACAGGAAGTGGACTACCCCTTTGCGGACGCGTTCGCGACCATAACGGGCATGCGTGTTCACGCTTCTCCGCCCAGCAATTCCAGATAGCGCGCATGAACCTGCGCCGCCAGCTTGTCATAGGTGCGGTTGGCGGCCACCCACGCAGGACCCCGCGAGCCCATGGCCCGCGCCTTCTCCGGGTTCTCCAGCAGTTCACAGATCGCGTCGGCGAACGACTCCACCCCCCAGGGCACACACAGCCCGGCGCCGCTTTCGGCGAGGATGGCAGCCTGCTCGGGATGGTCGTTCGCCACCAGTGGACGCCCAAGCGCCATGTACTCCACCAGTTTGGTGGGCGAACCTGCGTTCAAAACCGGCGAAGGGTAGATCGGTGACACGCAAACTTCTGCGCTGGCCGCATGGCGCCAGGCCTCCTCCATCGGCACGAAGCCCGTGAAGGTCACTGCATCCGTCAACCCGAGCCGCTGCGTCAGTGCTTCCAGTTCAGCGCGTTCAGCGGGGGAATCGCCTGCCCCCACCATGAAGAGATGGGCGCGGGCATTGCGTTGCCGCACCAGACGGAAGGCCTCGATGATCTGATCCATGCGCCGCACCCGCGCAAGGGTGCCCACATACACCACTTTGCCCGATTGCACGCCCTCGCCTGCATGGGTTGCGACCCAGTCGAGCAGGTGCGGCGGCACACCCATAGGCACCGGGGTCATCTTCGCTACGGGCACGCCGTAGCGGGCCACGTCGCGCAGCATCTGCTCGCTCTGCACAAACACATGATCGGCAACCGCCATCACAAAACGATAGAGGTAGAACCATGAAAGGCGGCCACGCAACCAATACACGACCCGCCCTGGCCCGCGCCTGCCCGCAGCCATCTCGATCAGATGTTCCGGGAAAGGATAGGATGACCAGAAGACAAACCGCGAACCGCGCAAGCGAGCTGCCACCCAACCTAGAAAGGCAAACAGGTAGCGCCGGTCGCGCACCTGGACGATATCGAAACGCTTGCCGAACAGGAGGCTCAGGAACAGCCCGACCTCACACACGTATTGCGCGATCCTGTTGACAGCTTTGCCCGCCCCCCCTGCGACGGGTAGGCGCAACGGCAGATGAACCTCTTGCCCGCCATACCCGGTCTGCAAGCAGGGGCCGGCCCGGTCGCGGCGCATGCTCCACATGACCTCGACTCCGTGCGCCTGCATTTGCCGAACGAACAGTTCTTCCACGTCGAGTCGCCAAGGGGGATAGAAATCTGGAACCGCAAAAAACAAACGGGGCATGCGGGGTAGGTTCCTAGTGATCGATCGAGAGGGCCGACACCGAATTGGCCGGCAAACTCACCCAAGCTTCACCGGATGCGTCGAAATGCAACGTCACAGCTGTGGCTCGGGGCAGCAGGCGCTGGCCATTCAACGCATTGTTCGCGTTCGGGTTCGCGTCGGCGAGCGACACTTGGCGCGCGCTGGGCGTTCTTCCAGCTAGCTGCCGCACCGCCAATTTGAGCTGCACAGCTTTGCCGGACCGGTTGACGGCCCACAGCGCAAACTTGTCCCGCGCGGCATTACTCATCAGGCTGGCACGGATGTCATAGCCGCCTGCATACTCGCTGTCGTTGCGGCTGGCGGTGCGTGTTTCCAGAACCTGGTCGAGCATGCCCTCGCGCAAGACGCGCAGCGCCCAATAGACCGCGCTGGGTTTGAGGCCCGCGCCGGTGCGATGGAACAAGGGCCAGGGGCCACCGACGCCCGCCAGACTGTGCAGAAACTGGCCTTCCACGCCCGGCGTCTGGCTGAGCGCGATGACCATGTCCGCCACCGACAGGGCGCCTTCCAGGTTGCTGGTCGAACCCCAGTTTTGCTTCCAGTCCGGGTCGCTGGTCTTGCCTGCGGGCCAGCGCGCGTGCTCGGTGAGCCAGAGGGTGGCGGGGCGACCGCTGCCCGCCTGCACGGCGGCCGCGCTGGCGCACAAATGCTTGAGCCGATGGGGAACGGGCGGCCCGCCAGGCGGGCCATCGTAGTAAAGATGCAGGGCCTGATCCGGCAACAGACTCGCCAGGGCACGGCTGGTCTCCGTGTTGTAGCTCTTGGCCGACGTCCAGCGCTGGGCATCGTAATCCTCCAGCAGGTTGACAAAGCGGGCTGCGGGGTCTGCCGACCTGATGGCACGCGCGATTTCGAGGGCGCGTGCCGAATATCTTTCAGGCGGCCACTGATACTGGCCGCGGTCGAGTTCATTTCCCAGTTCCCAGCGCAACACGTTCGCATTGGCCTGGCGGGCAGCAGTTGCCCACTGGGCCGCCTGGCTGGAAAGGACAGTAGCTGGCTCCTCGCTGCCGAAATCGCCATAGAGGTTGGCGACCAGCCAGGCCTGGCCCCCTACGGCCTTCAGGAAATTCAGGTATTCGTTGAATCCAAAACGGGTTGCCAGCGGGCCTTTCCAGTCCACGGCACGGCGCAATGGGCGGGATGCCTGGGGGCCGACGCTCGCGCGCCAGTCGAAGTAGTTGGCCACGGTACCGCCGGGGTAGCGATAGACCGCCCCCGGAAACGCTTGCAGTGCCGAGATCACGGCGGGGTTGACCTTCTGGGCCTGGTTGTCCCAAAGGTCTTCCTGGAAGCCGACCCACTCCAGGCTGAAGCCAAAGAACTGGGGTTTCAGCTGTTTGATGACACGATCGGACACTGCCACATGGTATTCGGCTGCCGGCGCCACCTGGACGTTGGGCGGACAGGCAGCGTCTCCCATGCCCATGAAGGCATGGGCTGCGTTCGCCAATACTGACAAGACTAGAGCAGCAACGATGCGGCCTCTGCTCACGGCACCGGGAGAGTTGGGTGACTTGCGGTCACACGCAGCAGAACTAGGCTGGCCCATATTTTCGGTACAGCCAAGCCAGATACCCCAGCAGGGATACGAATACGATCTGGAACCCAAGTATCTGAAGAACCGACAACTCATAGAACAGATAGAACGTGAATATTGCGATGGCTGCCTGAATCGCTATGAGGTCTGCGCGTACAAGAGGGTCCGTTACAGACCTGATCAGCCGGCCGGCCGTTCGCCAAGCCAAGAGGCTCGTCAACAGGAACAAACCGAAGCCGAATAGCCCCGTTTCCCACAACAAGGTCGAGGCCGCAGTTAGCCCGATCCCATATCTCTCATAACGCATCCCGATGTGGCCAGGTGCCAACGTAGCGCCCGACTGCGCGCTCCCCACCCCATTGCCAAACACCATGGAAATCGGATCCTGCATATCCTGTTTTTCAGCCCAGAAAGTCAGGACCGTTGTGCGGTTGAGCAGGCTGTTACCGTAACCGCGGTCGTAAACGTTGTAGTCCAGTATGTCCGCAACCTGCTGATCCAGGCTTTTCTTTGAAAGGCTCGAGTAAGCGTAGCCTGCCGCAATGGTGAAAACCGCTCCCATGGCAAGTGCAGCCAGAGCGTAATGCGGGCGGGCAATCATTTCCCGCCGGTAAAGCACCAGAAACATGAGCGGCAAAAGGATCACGACAACCTTGGTTTCGCCTAGGAAGAGTGGCGCGATGACCAGCGGTGCCAACAGGAAGAGACGCGCTGCTGACAGCTGCTTTTCTTTTTTCCGGGCCAGCAGAAATCCCAAGACAATGATCAGAAAGGTGGCCATTTCTGCACTGGCGCCACCAGCGTAGAGGTACGACCCGAAGGTGCCGGCAACCACATCGATAGGCACCAGACCCGGCATGGAACTAGCATATCCCTCGCGGAGGGGAACCAGTTTAATGAGCTCATAGACCGCGAAGGGCAATTGCACCAATGCCGCCACCAGAAGAAATCCGCGCCATCTACGAATATCACGCTCATCAATACTGAGCCAGCACAGAGCAAACATCAGCCCCCACATCTGGAAATAACGCTTAAAACCGCTGAGGAATTCGCCGGCACCGTGCCACTGGGCCAGACTGCCGACAACAACGAAAAACAAGAAGATCAGGGCAGCCCAGATAAAGGCAGGCGTATTGCGAGCAACTCCCGGCACGCCAATCAATTTGAACAACGCACTCGCCAAAAGGACAAAGCCCAGAATGGATATTCCCCAAACAGCCTTGGTGGCGATGAAATCCACCCAGATAGGCAAGACGCCGGCAACAAGCAAGCCCATCGACAGGATCAGCCAGATATTCCACCCCGGCCTCACCACTAAAAGCGCGCCAACAATCAGCCCAACAGAGAGGGCTACAAGAATAATGTTCGCCGATACGGCGATCAGACCGAAAAATATGGCCAACAGAATGGTCACACCTGCGATTCCCAGAATTAACGGTAATCCGAGCGATCCAGAGACCGATGGGGAACGGGGAATGTAAAGAGTGCTGGCCATAAAGCGTGCTTTCTACCTTGATGTACGTTTCCCGGATGATCCCGGGTATACGCCGCCCCAAAAGCGATAATCCCGCGTTGTAGCGCCGGAGGTGAAAACTCTATTGGTCATGGAATTCAGTTCTTAGTGGCTCAACTGGCCGCAGCTGGATGGCCGATGATGCGTACCCTGCCATCGGAGGTGAGTGCTCCCAACAGGGCACGTGAGAAATCATCTTGCATGCGATAGGCTGCGGCATCATCAGCCTGAATGCTTGAAACACGGAACAGCAGGCCATCGGGAATCTTGCCTGTCAGACCATATTTCAATTGCTGGATTTTCCATTTCAGGCTTTTGACGGTAGCAACTTCGTCACCCACCGTTGTCCAGTAGGTGATCGGCTCATGACGCAGCCCTTGCGTTGCGACCAAACGCCTGACCGGAATGGTGCCATTGCCGGTAGAAAACTCATCGTCAACGTTTCGTAGTATCTGGAATCCCTGCGCGGGATAACAAACCTCAGGCTTGTGCACTGCCATGCTCTCGCGCTGGTCCCCGCCATACGCGATCGACAGCATGATGCGCTCGCCCTGCGAATTCACATAGGTGCGAGTCAGCGTCTGCTTGTAAATCGACTTGATCTCCGCCTCTTGCTCAGGATTGGCGATGATGGGCCTAATTGTTTCGTCGATCTTCCAGTCGCCGAATGCTTTTGGAATTAGCACCTCCAGATCAAGTTTAGGCTCGCTATTGATGATTTTCTGGGTGGGTTTGAGCGCCAGCGCCATGCCTGCAGCGGCAAACATGAACAAGCCGATGATCAGGTGCTTGAAGCTGATGAGTTTCATGTCTTGACTCCAGGGGCCCGGCGATCAGGGCCGCGTCTGTGCACGCGGACGGTCTGGGAAGATGAAGCCCAACACCCAGTCCAGCACAAACAAAAACAGCAGACCGATGATAAACAGCATGATGCCGGCAAAGCCATGCAGGAAGCCCTGCCCTGCTTCATCGCCCAGATGATAGGTAATCAACACCAGCACCATCACGCGCACGATGTTGGCGGCAAATGCGATCGGCAGGATGGCGGCCATGATGATGAGGTTGCGCGCGACGCTGGTGCGCTGCATCAGATACAGGTACAACAAACCCATGGCCGACAGGCTGAACATGGAATGCAGGCCCGAACAGGCGTCGGCCACCAGCAACTGGTAGGGACCCACGGTGAGCGTGACGCCGCTGCGCGCGATGGGATAGCCTGCCGCATACAGGACGTTTTCGGCGATGATCGAAATATATTGCTTGAGCGGGCCGGTGGCGGCATCGACGACAAAACCCGGCAGTGGAATCATGAACACCAGGAAGAACAGCGCAAACCACAAGGCGCGGGCGGCCCTGGTGCCTACCGTAATGAGCAGCGCTCCAAGGATGACCGGGATCTGGGAGCCGATCTCGAATATCAGGATGTCCTGCGAACGCCCCAATGCATACGCAAGCAAGCCGAAAGCAAGCAGTGCCCAACCGATTGCCATTTCGCCGCGCGTCGGCGGTTTGCAGTTGTCGGCCACGAACACGGCGCGCTTCTGCCAGACCAGGAACAGGGCGACCACCAGCACGATGGGACCGTGCGCTTGCTCTTCTGTATTCCAGATGCCGTGCGCCAGAGTCCAGTAGGTGGGCACATACAGCACCAGCAGACCGAGCACCACAGGCCACCAGGTTTTGAGCGGGGCGAGCGCGTCGAGAATGGGCGCGCGCGAGGCAAGCGTATTCATCACATCAATCCAGGACGACAGCACCGACCACTTGCGCACCGGTGAAGAGGATTTTTTCTTTCAACTCGGCTAGCGGAGCCAAGCGGCTGACGTTGCGGCGAGTAGCGATCAGCATGCCCCCGGCGCGATCGGCAACCACCTGGAAGTCCGAAGTGAGCTGCGACGGAGCAGTATCCAGCAGGATGATGTCGTAGCTGGTTTCCAGGCCGGACAAGAGCGCGCCGAAAGCCGGGCGTGCCAGCAATTCGGCTGGATTGGGCGGCGGCGAGCCGGCGGGCAGAACGGCCAGCGTATGGAAGGGTTTGACCGAGTGCACCTGCAGCGAAGGCACACGGTCGGCCAGGATGTCGGAAAGCCCCATGCCGTTCCCCAGATGGAATATCTCCTGCTGGCGCGGCTGCCGCATGTTGGTATCGATCAGCAGCACCTTGCGGTTCATCTGAGCAAACAGCACGGCCAGGTTGGCGGCCAGGTAGCTTGCGCCTTCATCGGCGCTTGTACTGCCGACTGCCAGGGTTTTGCGTCCCTCGTTGAACCAGCGCAGCAACAGTTCGGAACGCACGGTGCGCAGTGCTTCGGCTTCCTTGCTGTAGGGGGCGGTGGCCGCGGTGAGTTCGGGATTGAGGCTGGCCTCGGCTGCGGGAATGTAGGGGTATTCAAATTGCTGCGACAGCGCTTGCTGGATGTCGGCCTCGGTCACCAGACCGAGCTTTTGCGCGGCCTCGCCGAAGCGCAGGTTCTGTTCCTGTTGCAACTTGAGCACACGCTCCATGTCCTGCGGCTTGAGCTTGCCGGCATCCTGCAGCAGCTTGCCGATGTTGGCTTCAGCCCGGATGCTGGTTGCAGCCGCTTCGACGATGCTGCCCTGTTCGCTGACACTGGTAATTGAATTCATGTGAACCTCGGCTTATCCGGTGTGGTATCTGGTTCGCTGGCGATCAAGCCATGGCGGGGCGGTTGCGACGGAACATGCGGTGCAGGGCTTCCAGGCGGCGACCTTTCTTGGTGACCTCTGCCAGCACCGGAATATCCAGCCCGGTGGCGAGGTCCTGTCCGGAACGCACGCGCCGATCCAGCAACTCGACCAAAAATCCGATACCCACGCCCAGCATAGTGCCCAGGAACAGCGACAGCAGGATGTTCAGGAATACTTTCGGCTTGGAAGGCTTGGTGGGGGCAACGGCCGGATTCAACACGGCAATGTCGGTCTGCGTGGACTGGGCTTCCATGCGGCTCTGGCCATAGCGCTGCAGGGCGGAATCGTATATCTGTTGGGCGTTTTGCACATCGCGCGCCAGCAAGGAGGCCTCTTCGCGCTGCTGCTTGAGTGCCAGGACAGTGGCCTTTTGCTTGGCGAATGCGGTGCTCAACTCGTTGTAGCGTTGTTTTGCAGCGCCAGCCGTTGCGCCCACGCCGCGCGTCGCGAGGTTGAGTTCGTTGGCGAGCCTGGTCTTGTAGCTGTTCACCTCGGCCAGAGTGCGCTGGTAATCGGGGTGGTTCACCCCCACACGCTTGGCGAGGTCGGCCAGTTTGCCTTCGCCCTGCGAGACCTGCGCCTTGAGGCCTTGCACCACGGGGTTATTGATCACTTCCGGCAGGCTGGCGCTGTCGCGCGTACGCGAGCCGGCATCGAAGGCCGCCGATTGCGCGGCGACCATCTGGCTGGCCAGATCGCCCATACGTCGGGTCTCCACGTCCAGTCTTTCGTCGGATTCGACTATGCCCTTTTCGCGTTGGTAAGCAGTGAGCTTTTGCTGTGCATCATCGAGTTTCTGGCGTAACTCGATAATTTGCTGATCGAACCAGGCGGCGGTCAGTTTGGCCGGCGCCAAGCGCAGGTCAATACTGGTCTCGATGTACGCCTTGGCAAAAGCGTTAGCAATCGCTGCCGAGAATCGCGGATCGGAGCCAGAAAACGCGACAGAAATCACGTTGGATTCGCGTGAGGGTTCCACACTGAGGTTCTTCAGAAGCAGGTCGGCCAGCCATTGATTGATGTCGCCGTTGCCTTTGGTCGCCTCCATGAACTGCTCGTGTGTGCCGGGGCTATCCGCCAGCTTCAGTTCGCGCACCACTTTTTGCGCGACATTCGCACTCTGGATAACGTCGACCTGCGTCGCCATGTAGCCGGGAAACATCTGCGACGGCATCAACTGACCTGTTAGAGGATCCTTGCTTTTAGAGTCGATGATCAGCGCAGTGGTGGCGGTGTATTGCTTGGGCAGCAACAGACTGACCGCCGTGGTGACGGCAACGGTCAGCAACAGCACACTGAGGATGATCGCCTTGCGCGCATTCAGAATCAGCAGGAATTGAGTGAAGTTCATTGCGGGTTCCTTAGAACAGGCTTTCCTTGACGTAGATCACGTCGTCTTTTTGGACCGGGTCGCCCAACTGGGCGTCCATTTCCTGCATCGTCCCCTTCGCATCGCGGCGCAGGATCTTGATGCCACGCTGAGTGCCGCGCTGGGTGAGTCCGCCGCCCAGCGACAGCGCCTGCACTACACTCATGTTCCGCTCCAGGCGGAACGCGCCAGGGCGCTGAACTTCACCGTAGATGTAGAACATCGGTTGGCGTGCCACGTTGATAATGTCGCCGTCCTGGATCAGTTCGTTGCTGGCTTCGCCGCCCGGCTTGAACAGGGCGACCATGTCGATGTCGTGGTAGGTGGTCTTGCCGTCGCGCGTGCGCACCAAAGTGACGGTATCTGCGCCGTCGATGATGATGCCGCCGGCCAGTGCCAGCGCATCGGTCACCCGGCTGATTTTTTCCAGCGTGTATTGCCCGGGCCTGTTGACACGGCCCAGCACCGAAATGTGCTGGCTGCGGTATTGCACCACGTTGAGGGTGACAAAGGGTTTGATGATGAAACCACCCTTGCCAAGCCGTTCCGCAATTTCGGTCTCGCCCTGGGCGGGGGTGATGCCCGCCATCTTGACGTCACCAATCAGCGGGAAAGTGATGGTGCCGGTCTCGCTCACGCGCGCATCGGTGGTGAGATCGGGCTGCCCGTATACGGTGATGTGCAGCACATCGCCCGTTCCCATGAGGTAATCGCTATCCGCGCTCCACGCGGGTGCTGCCAGCAGCAACGCGCAAAGCATCAACACACTACGCCACAACCTGATCATTGCTCTCTCCAATCGGCGGCCGCTCCAATAGCCAGCTGCTGTCCTGCCTGAATTATTTTCTTTGCAGACCATCGGCTTCTTGGCTGATGGCCATGTGAACTACGCTCAACCTACTGTCTTAAATCCTGCTGCCTGTGAAACAGTAGCCCAGTCCGGGGCAACGCAACTGGCGGCCATTCTAACCTTGTCCATGGTTCAAATCGCCCACTCGGCTTCAAGCATTGCTGGAATGCAAAACCCATACCCGCAACCACCTGACGATGATAGCCCCTTAGAAATCGGCCCTTACGTTGGCAAACACCATGTGAAATTTGTAATCCTCGACAGATTTGTTGGAATCCCGCCGCCCTGCGCTGACGCCGACGTCCACCGACACAGCCTGGATCGGCATATAACTGACCGAAAGCGATTCGCCAAAGGTGTCGTCGTTGCGTTGCAATTGTGTTGTTCCCGGATCGCCTTTGAAATCGCGGTTTTCGAAAGTCACGCCGGCATTCAGGCGCCATTTTTCGCGCATCAGCCACACGCCATTCAGGCTCGCGCCTTTCTTCAGCACCGAACTGGCGTTGATATCCTGCGCACCACCCAGTTCCTGGTAGACGGAGAAGCTAAGCAGCGTCTTGCCGGTAGCGTACCAGTCGCCCGATAGGCGACCGATGAAGCCGCTGAAATTGGGGCGCTGCTTGGTTTGCGGCACATAATAGTTGTAACTCCCCCGCAGGACGTTTTCGTACTGGCGATCGACCCACCCCGCCTGCCCGTGCAGTTTCAGCTTGCCGGAAACAGACCAGTCGCCGAGCAGATTGTATTCAGTCTGCCTGTAGCTGTTGTCCGCTACTTCGGCAGGAATGACAGGGAAAGGAGGGAAGGGAAAAATGAAGGCTTGCAGAACTTGTGCGATGGGATATTCAGCGTCGACCCTTCTCACCTGCGCGCGCAGGGTACTGCCCTTGGGCGTGCGGTAGGTCAACGTAACATCGCGCGCCTGCTGCTGAACATCCTGCGAAGCCAGCGAAGGGGCGCTATTAGTGTAGTCCGCATCATCGATGCCCCCGCCGATCCGCCAGCGCGGGTGGAACTCCCAGTCGGCGCGGCCGAAGCGGCGCTTGCGCGTGACCAGGTTATTGACCTGTCCGACACTGTCAAAATTGCTCTGGCTGAGCGATTCGGATGCGCCCAGATTGCCGCTCAGCCGGTTTCCCAAGTGCCAGTTCCAGATGCCCTTGTAGTCATTGCCGTCGGAATCGAACATCGAATTGCGGTCGTAGCGAACGCGGGTTTTGGTCACATTGGCGACGACTTCCTGCCGCCCCGGTTTCCAGTCGACGTTCAGCCCGGCGCTCAGGACACTGTAGCGGTCCGGGCGCGGCGTGCCGGGGCTTTCGGTGTCGGCCAGGCGAAACAGGTTGCTGTCGTAGAACCAGCCGTAGGACACGAACGGGCGGAAGGTATCGCCCTCCTTCGCGTGGGCGGGCGTGGCAAGCGCCACGCCGAGCGCCATCCCCACAAGCGACAGCGCACGCTTCACCAGAAACTCCAGTGTCCCGTGGCCACCACATACGCACCCAGCGCACCGTTGGTGACGCCATGCGCAATGATCGGCGCCCACAGATTGCGGGTGCGGATATACAGCCAGCCATACGCCAGCCCGGCGACCAGGCCAGCCAGCCACTGCACGTGCTCGACGGCAAATAGCGCACTGGCGATGAGCAGCGCCTTGAAACCGATCCGTGCAGGGTCCAGCGCCAGGAAATCGGTCTGTTGCACCCAGCGCTGCAGAAAGGAGCGCCAGAATAGCTCTTCCATGACGGGCACCACCAGCACGGCGCCGGCAATGCGAAACACTACCAGCAGCCAATCGATGTTGCCGGACGCGTCGGTGGGATTGTAGCCCTTGCCCGCTTCGCCCAACAGCATCCACCCTGCATCGAGGTTGACCCACAGCACCAGCACAATCAAGCCGACCACCAGTGACAGCAGCAGATGCTTCAGCGGCAGGCCATATGATTTGAGCTCGGTGTAATGGCGCCACAGCACCGCCAGCGCCAGCGCGACCAATCCGGCTTTCACCGGATACAGCCAGCGCACATCGAAGCCGGGCGCCCAGCCCTGCAACAGACCTTCCAGTGCAAGCAGGACGATATACAGCCCGAACGGCAGGCTGCGAACGAATATGGGAGACATGGACACGTGTCGAAAAACGCAAGAAGCAAGGCTCAAGAAGCAAGAGCCAAGACAGGCGAGCGAATCCTCCCGCTCACGAACACCCTGTCTCTTGTATCTTGCCCCTTGCTCCTTGCTTACTTCAGGCCGGAAACGCCCTTGCTGATCGCATCGGCATCAGCGGCGGGTGCGGCGGCATCCTTGGCCGGAGCTGCAGGCGCGGTTGCGGCGGGCTGCTCGGCGGGGGCTGTCGCCTCCTTGCCCGCATCGGCAAACTCGCCCACGTATTCGATCTTTGCGGCGGCCTTCAGGCTGTCCAGTTCGGCTTTGGCTGCCTTCTGGCGCGCCTCGTTTTGCAGCAGGCGCGCAATGGCCGGCTTGGCCTGCTCCAGCGTCACCGGCTGCAGCTGCGAATCGGCCAACACAATCACCGTCATGCCTTCAGGCGTGTTCACGATCATGGCCTGGCCGTCCGGCATCTCCGACAGCTTCGCCACCATCGGCAGCGGCAACTGCTCGGCCGGCTTCACGACCTGCGAGGCCTGGGCCGGGTATTTCTCGGTCTTCAGCCAGTCGACAAACTCGTTGAGCGACTTGGAGGCCCGCAACTGGGCGCCAATCGCCTCCAGCTTGTCCTTGGGCGCCTTGATCGCGAGTTCCTGCAGACGATAAATCTTGCGCTTGGTGAATAGCTCCGGATGCTTATTGAAGTAATCGGAGATCTCTGCATCGGTCGGCTCCGCCGGCGTGCCCAGCTTGCGGCTCATGTAGGTCTCGGCCATGATCTGGCGGCGCGCCGCATCGAGCGCCTGCACCACCGTGGGATCACGATCCAGTTTCTCGGACTGCGCCTTCTGCGCCAGAACTTCCTGGTCCACCAGATTGCGCACCACCTGCAACGAAGCCGCCTTGGACTGATCCTTGTCGAGATTGGGAATACGCTGCAGTGCGAAGTTCACCTGCGACACCGTTAGTTCGGTGCCGTTGACCTTGGCCGCCACCTGGGTCGGCTTTTCCTCTTTTGCTGCCCCGTCCTTCTTGTCACCGCAACCTACGATCAGCGCAGCGATCAGCAACGGGAGATACAGCCTCTTCAAACCTTGCATGTTTGTCGTCCTCTTCATCCAGATTATTGGAAATTATGTGGTACGAATGTTACACGATGCATGCTGTCGGTGATGAATGCGGGTGCACTAATACACATCTAAATGAGTGAAAAAATTTGAATGCGACGTTTACGCTTTTTTATGCTGGCATAGCAAAAGACTTACCGTAACCACGATAGAAAAAGGTGGCACCCTTTTGCCGCGGCTTGTCCAAACCTTGAGATTGTTATTGTAAAAAATAAGAGGGCGCAATCGCCCTCTTGTCATCCAGACCGACCCAAAAAAGCTGATCGGCTTAGAACTTGACCGCCAAGCCTGCCGTCATCAAATCGATATCCAGGTTGTCGAATTTGTAGCGCTCTACTTCGGCCCGCAGGTCTACGTTATCAATAAGCGCGTAACTTGCACCCAAACCATAGAACACGTCGTAGCCATCGGTCCCCTTGGTTTTAGATGCTGTTTTTCCGGTTGCAGTCGCGGAGATGGTTTTCAAATTCGAGCTCCAGCTACTTGCGCCTACTTTGGCAAACACAGAAACGCGCTTGGTCACAGGAAGCGTACCCACCGCCGCCAGCGTCCAAGCGTCGTTTTCGGCGGTCGTGTAAACAGTTCTGGCGGGCCCCGTCAAAGTACCGTAGGCCTTGTTATCGTTGAAATCGACAAAACCGCCTTCCACGCCAAAATACTTACTGAACTGATACCCTCCAAACACTTTGAAACCCAAGCTCCTCTTGTCCGCCGAGGCCGGTGAAGACGAACCGAAAGATGAATTCACAAAATCCGTGGAGTATCGTTCCCAGTCATTATTTTTTGACTGCCCGATTCCAAATCCCATATAAATTCCAGTCGGGTCCAGCGCATCCATCGGGGCATCGCCGTATTCAGTCTTGCCAGGATCAAGCACCCAGCCCAGAGTCACCCCAAAAATATTCTGGTGCATGTCGATCGTGGCCGCACCAACGATGTTCTGTTGCAGCGGCGACCGCTGGGGATTCGACGGAACGTACATATACGCCCCAGTGATTTCGAGTTCCTCGCTCGCTTTGTAGGTAAAACCCAACGAATAATGCTCTTCGGTGTTGGCAGGCGCCAGCGTGGCAAAGGTCAATTGATCATCAGGGATTGGGTTCTTGCCATAGTTATATCCAGCCCGAACCTGTAGCCGCTGATTCACGCCGTACTGCACGCCCAGCTTGTAAATTGTTTGATCCTTGAAACCGAAGCCCATGCCATTGTCATTCCCCAGCTCTTTGGATTTATCAAGATGGGAAGGCAGACCTTGCAGGTTTGTAGCACTTGTCGTTCCAGGGAATGTGCCCGGCCCACGATTGCCGAGAGCAGCAATATCGGAAAACTTTACATGCAGCACATCGACAGCAAGCACCAGATTCTTGATGGGTTTGATCGCGAGACCAATGCCATAACTTTCCGGAAGGTCGAAATCACCCTGCTGGGCAAACAGACCCCGGTATTTGTCGAATTTGGTCATGTAAGTCCGCGAATTGTAGACTAGGCCCACGGTGAGCTTATTATCCAGAAACTCGCCCAGATAACCTAACTTGACCCCAGCGCCATAGGCATAATCGAAACCCTGGTTGGTGACATGGGCAGGGTCTGATGTGATCGTGGTGACCCCGGATGGCGCCGTATCGTCAAATGCAGCGAAAGCGTCAAGACCAAACGCCCGGAAGCGGCTGGCCGCAAACGCCAGCGACGCCCCAACAGAATGGTTGTCATTGATCCTGTAGGCCACGGTAACGGGCGCTTGCAGGATCATCAAGTCCACCCCAAGCTTCTTGTCTGCGGACGGCGTGTCAACCGTTCCCGTTTCCCAGGAAAAGAAGTTGTACGGATATGAAGTCCCGCCACCGCCGTAAGGCACAAAGGCCATCCCGACATGCAGTTGCTCGGTCAGTGGCATCGTCATGCCCATTTCTGGCATCACATAGTACTTGTTATCGCTTTCGGAACATCCATCGAAGCCCAAACTCGTGAACCATGAAGGATAAAATGTCCCCACCCCAGGAATAGTGACCGAACGGATCAGCCCTGTGCCGGTACCCGTACAGGCATGCCGTTCGGCGTTGAAGATACCGACCCCGATGTCCGCACGCATGCCGGTATTGACAATGTTGGCCGGGTTCGCCGCCTGCGAAAGCGAATCACGGCCATAGGCGATGCCGACGCCCCCCATGCCAACCGCACGATAGCCGAACCCCGGCATGAGGGGGCCGTTCGTGGCCTGAGCCGGCTCATACGTCAGAATCAGGGCGGCAGTCAGTGCTGCCAGGCGAAATGCGGAATGCTTCACAAAATTCTCCTCCAAGTTACTCATTCTTGTTAATGCAACCGATACCTCAATGGTGCCATTAACTCTTTATATAGGGGGGCATGACACTTACGCCTGCTTACCCTTTGTTTCTGCCTGGATGGTAACCCAAAGACGAGTTGCCAAACCCAAGAAAAATCCATCCATTGTCCAATTCATTTATTCAGCCATCATGGCAGCACCAACATCCCTGTTTAGCCATGGTTTCTTGGCCCAGCTGGGCACATAACATCGGCACCCCGCTACCACGAATGCGACTCGTAATGCCAGCGAGCCGCGAGGACACCAGCGAATGCGCGGGTCACCCGGCGGGAGATAATTCAAAAAAACAGGGGCTTTCGCCCCTGTTTGTTCATCAGCCCTTAAGTTACCAAGGCCACGTTACTATGCTCAGATCGTAGCTTTGCGACGACGCACGGCGAAACCGACCAGACCAAGGCCAGCCAGCATCATGCCGTAGGTGGACGCCTCCGGAACGGCCTGCGTCACGGTGCCCTCCATGTGCAACTGGTAGAACACCCCCGGGAAGGCGGGCGAATCAGACGGGACCGACGCCGAATAATCCAGAGTGTAGGCGTGATCATACACCCCATCCCAGACAAAGGTAGCGGCAGCACCGGCTCCCATGTTGATGTACGGGACGTTGTTCCAAGCAACTGCCCAACCGCTCATGTCAAGGCCTGCTTCAGTACTACCGGTAACACCGGCTGCGTTCGTGACGAAGTTGGTGCCCGCCGAGCTGAAGAAGCCCCAAGTGTCAACAATCGGGCCCGCCGAACCTACAGTGCTGAGACCATTGCCATAGGGGCCGGCAACGCTGCTTTGACCAATCACGAGTCCGGGCGAATTGGCCGCAGACAAGGCGGTCTTTTCGTTTTGCTCAATGCCATTATTATTGGTATCCATACCGAACCAGGAGCCGGAATAGCCAGTCAGAAAGTTGCCAACACCAGGAATATTCGTATAAATAGGTGCGCCAGCAGTAATGGTCAGCGTATCGCCATTGTTAACAGCAGTAGCATGAGCGCTCATCGCACCCATGACGCCGACACTGCCGATTGCCAAGGTAAACATGGTTTTCTTGAAGTTCATTTTATAAATCTCCTCGTGTAGAAAGTATCGATCGAAACAACACCTACATCCTCCTGCCACACGGTGCGCAACATCCGGCACCGAACAAATCCCTTCGCGGCGACTCTCACCTAGCAATGGCCGTTCCAGCTATGCGCGAGATTTACTTATGGGCTTACATATCAAGCATTTAAGGATTGAATTTGGTTCCTTCGAGCAAAAAGAATAGTAGGTTAGGACCATCCGTGTAAAAAAAACCGACAAATTCAACCATCCAAGGCCGGTCAGGATGGCTCATCCAGGCCGGCACCCAAGCTCTATCGCGTGCGCCGAGTCATATAGTCATTTCAGAACAGTTGCTTAACCCAATTCCGTACAAAGCTGGCAATGTGTAAAATTTATCGACAATACATATACAATTAGTATTATTAATGTTGCTATAAGCTGCGTTTTGGCCCGCGAGCGCGGCCCACGGGCCCTTCTGTTTGCCCGGTCCTGCGCCGCTGCTGCCTGGCTGACATTGCATCGAGCTGCCCGAAAATCGTCGACCGGACCGTTCGAAACACACGGGCAAGCGACAAGAAGGAATTCCGTTCACGTTAGCCGCTGAATACCGTAAGGTTTGGCCATTAACGGCGCCTGGCCCTCGAAGCGTTCCGTCCGAACAGGGTAGCCGTCCACAATACGCGAGCCCCGTTTGGCGGCATGCGTCCGTGGACGCGTACGATTCCCAATTTAAATCAAACCTGATTGCCCAGGAGCAAACGGCTATTGCGCCCGTGACAGCCTTCAAAGCCTGCCTGCAGGATTACCTTGCATGCCCCGGAAGGTCATGCCCGTACAGGCTAATTCTGCAGACCAGCCCACGTGAGTCTAGCTGCCCCTATCTTGCAGGCGGCGTCTTAACGCTCAGTAAACTTCCTGTCTCACCAGACAACCGCAAGGGTCTTGCCGATGATCATCAGATCGAACCGCCGCAACCCGTTGCGCAGGGTGTCGATGTCGTACTGGACACGAGCACGCATCTTGTCGAGCGTCTCGGTTTCGCCGCGCAGGCCGTTGACCTGGGCCCAGCCGGTGATGCCCGGCTTGACCTTGTGGCGCAGCATGGTGCCCTTGATGAGCTTGCGGTACTGCTCGTTGTGGGCGACGGCGTGGGGACGCGGGCCGACGACGCTCATGCGGCCCTGCAGGACGTTGATGAACTGCGGCAGTTCGTCGAGCGAGGTACGACGGATGAAGGCGCCGAAAGGGGTGATGCGGGAGTCGCCGCGCCCAGCCTGCTTATGATATCGCCATCTCGCACACGCGCGTGGAGCGGAATTTGTGCCGGTGGACCGACAGGGTCGGGTAGCCGGGCCTCGTTGCCCGTCTGCCGCCTGGGCTGCGCCCACCCTACTCCGACCGGCATTACCGGAACGACGGATGAAGGCCCCAGCATGGTGGGCAGAACTCCACACACATTTGCGACCCGCCCTTCGACAAGCCTGCCCCGAGCGTAGTCGAAGGGTTTCAGGGCGAGGCGAACGCGCAGGGGACAACGCGCCTTGAATCTCAGTAGGCGTTCTGGTCCCGCCAGACGACGGCGAGGGTCTTGCCGATGATCATGAGGTCGAAGCCGAGCGACCAGTTGCGCATGTAGTCGATGTCGTACTGGACGCGGGCGCGCATCTTGTCGAGGGTCTCGGTCTCGCCTCTCAGGCCGTTGACCTGTGCCCAGCCGGTGATGCCGGGCTTGACCTTGTGGCGCAGCATGTAGCCCTTGATGAGCTTGCGGTACTGCTCGTTGTGGGCGACGGCGTGGGGGCGCGGGCCGACGACGCTCATGCGCCCCTGCAGCACGTTGATGAACTGCGGCAGCTCGTCGAGCGAGGTGCGGCGGATGAAGGCGCCGAAGCGGGTGATGCGCGGGTCGGCGCGGCCGGCCTGCTTGATGACATCGCCATCGTCGCAGACTTTCATCGAGCGGAACTTGTAGACGAGGATTTCCTGGCCGTCGAGGCCGTAGCGGCGCTGCTTGAAGATGATCGGGCCCGGC
Organism: Thiobacillus sp. SCUT-2; assembly: GCF_035621355.1. Classification (NCBI taxonomy): domain Bacteria; kingdom Pseudomonadati; phylum Pseudomonadota; class Betaproteobacteria; order Nitrosomonadales; family Thiobacillaceae; genus Thiobacillus; species Thiobacillus sedimenti. The sequence continues at coordinate 2,035,177 of NZ_CP141769.1, forward strand.
GACGACAGCTTGACGCCGATGGCCAGCACCAGCAGGACCGGCCAGATCAGCAGCAGGATGAGGCTGGCGATGACGATGTCGCTGATGCGCTTGCCGATGCCGGACACGCCGAGCGTGGGCGACTCGGTCAGCGCCACCACGGGCATGCCGTGGATGTGATCGACGCGCGCCTGGATAAGGTCGGAGACGAAGATGTCCGGCACGAAGTAGACCGAGGCGGTGGTGTCGCGCAGGGCGTCGAGCAGGCTCATCGTGCGCGGCTGCGAGGCCATGGGCAGGGTGATGTAGACGAGGTCGATGCCATTGCGGTTGACGTAGGCAGGGATGTCGGCGAGCTTGCCGAGCAGTTTCTGGGGATCGGTGAGCTCGGTCCGTTCGATCGCGCGGTCGTCGAAGAAGCCGACGACGTCGACGCCGAGCGCGCTGTCATTGGCGAAGCGGCCGCGCAGCTCCGTTCCCAGGTGCCCCGCCCCGACGATGAGCGCACGGCGGCGCCCGCCTTCGAGCAGCAGCAGGCGGGGCAGGATCCTGCGGACGACGCGGTGCGCGACGAACATGGCGACGGGCGTGACGAGCATCCAGGCCATGACGAGGTCGGGCGGGAACCAGTCGAGGTAGCCGGTCGAGTAGCCGAACAGCAGGATCAGCCCCGACAGGAAGAACCAGGGCATGACGACTTCGTTCCAGAACGCGCGCAGGGTGACTTCGGGCCACTTGCCGGGGAAGGTCAGGGTGAAGACAATGAGGGCGAGAATCGGGTACGGGCCGTTGAAGTCCTCGCCGAAATAGAGCGTGCAACCAATCAGCACCAGCACGGCCACGAAGGGGTCGAGCAGGATCTTGGTCAGCGATACGACGGAAAGCTGCTGCCGGAACAGCCACTGGTTGTGGTTCGTCATCACTCCATCCGCATCGCGCGCTGCGGTTTGTTGTGGCCTTGGGCAGGCGCGTTATCGGTTTCCTCACGCACGGCGCGTGCGCGCGTCGGCGGATTATGCAGCATAAATCCTCCGCCGGGGGTTCACGTCTATACGGCACCGCTACCCGCAACTTGAGGCAACGCGACACCCAGCGCCGGCACGCGGCAAAAAAAATGCGGCCCCCGTCCGGGAGCCGCATCCGTGCGCCGGACCCTGTCAGACTGCCGGACTGGCGCGGCGTGTCATGAAGCCGACCACGGCGAGGCCGGCGAGCAACATCGCATAGGTGTCGGCTTCGGGGACGGGCGTGGCGATGGCGGCCACGCCCACCTGGTTCTTCCAGATCTGCCCGGCGCCGCCGGCAAACAGCTGGTTGGAAATCGTCAGGCTGACGCTCTGGACGAGGCCGTCCGCCCCGCCCCAGCCCGTGCCCGGCAAGGTGAGGCCCGACTGCGACGTCCAGTTGCCGTTGATGCCGGTGCCGGTGACGCCCAGGGGTGCACTGGGCGCGATCGGGGTGGAGAGCTTGTTGGCGGTCGTGCCCTCGATGTCGAGGGCGCTGAACGCCCCCCCGAGGTAGACGGTGTCGCTCGACGTGGGCCGGGTGTAGCCGCCATTCTCGTTCAGGGTGAAGGCCGACAGCAGGTAACCCGACTTGGCGGTGACCGTGACGTTGACCGCCTGGGTCGCCGGCGTCGTGCCCGTCGCCAGGAAGCCGCCGGTCGCAGGCGTGAAGACCAGGTCGTCTCCCACCAGCGAGGCGGTGCCGAATTTGCCCAGCGTGGTTTCGTCGAAGGTGTAGCTGACCTGGGTGCCGGTCAGCGTCGTCATGGCGAACGCGTGGCCGCTCAGCGCGGCTGCGCCCATCCCCAGCGCGACAAGCGCGGCTTTGATGTTGCTCCTCATTGTTGCTCCTCCTGCCTCTTTGGTTATTTGCCCGGGCGCTCCGCGGCCCGGTTGCTGCGGTGATGCATCACGCCTTGCGTGAATCTTCGATACGCTTCTTCAGCGGCCCGCCCAGGGGCCGGCGCCCCGCCAGCAGCGCGGCGAGCACGCCGCCGAACAGCAGCGCCCCGGTCGAGGGTTCGGGAACCGACTGCGCCTGGGTCATGATCCTGAAGCCGACGTAGTTCTTCTCGATGTAGCCCAGCCCGCCCGCCGAAGGGTCGACGCCGACCTGGTCGCCGAGGCTCACGAGCAGGCTCTGCGGCGAACCGAGCCCCGTCGGCGAGATCAGCCCGGAGAGCGCCCAGTTGGCGGTTCCCCCCGCGACGTCGAGCGGCGACCCCGGCGTCAGATTCAGCGTACCGGAGTCGGATGTTGCGCTGTTCGTCGCCTGCACGACGGCCGCCGCGCTGGCCGATCCGCCGTCGGACAGGAAGTAGTTGCCCCATTCGCTGAAGGCCAGGCCCGCGAAGGCATAGCCGGAATCGACGGCGACGGTGAACTGGAGCGAGGCCTTGGTGGCGGCCGACGCGCCGGCGCCGAAGGCGTTGAACGCGGTAGGCTGGAAATACAGCGTGTCGAGCGAACCGGACAAGGCACCCGAACCGAACAGCGGGCTCACCAGCGCCTCGTCGTAGGTGACGGTGAAATGGTCGCCGTTGAGCGTGATGATCGCCGCCTGTGCGGCACTCGCCGCAGCCAGCAGCGAGATGCCGGAGAATACTTGACGAAGCGTAAGCATGTTTGTCGTTGTCGAACCGCGTGAATGCACTGCCTGCCTGACTAGCAATTCGCGCACCCGGAAACTGTCGAATACCCGACATGCGGTAAGTCGTTGTTTTATCCGTGTTTTTATATTCATGACGCGCACTGCGCAATTTCGGCCGGGCGAGGTGTAAAAAAAACCGACAGGTTCGGGTGCCCGACCGGCGGGCGGGCAGCGCCGGCGCGGGGCGGCACCATGCTATGCTGAGCGCCCTTTCGGGAGGATTGGCGTGATCAAGTTTCTGCTGCTGATTGTGATCGGGGTCGTGGCCTGGTGGATCTTTCGCGACTACCAGCGCTCGCTGTCCGGCAAGGCGCCTCCCCCGCCCCGCGCACGCGCCGCCGAGGACATGGTGAAGTGCGCCCAGTGCGGGGTCAACCTGCCGCGCAGCGAAGCCATCTACTCGGGCGGCGAGTTCTACTGCACCCCGGAGCACCAGCAACTCGGCAAGAAATGAACGCCCCGGCAGCCGCCCTGCCGCGCCCGCCGTCGCCGGGCTATTTCGCCTCGCACTGGCGCAGCCTCGACTACTTCAACCTGTACCGGCTGACGCTGGCGGTCGCGCTGGTGTTCAGCGGCCTGCTGTTCGGCGGCTCCGACCTGTTCCGCGCCGGCGAGGGCGAGCGCTTCCAGGGCTACGCGTACACCTATCTCGTCATCGCGGCGCTGTTCGTGCTGGGCATCCGCGCACGCTGGCCGGGATTCCAGATCCAGCTGACGGCGCACATCGCCACCGACATCGTCGTCGTCATGCTGCTGATGACGACGAGTTCGCAGCTGGCGGGCGGGATGGGCCTGTTGCTCGCGATTTCCGTCGCCTCCGGCGGGCTGGTCGGCAGCGGCCGGCTGACCCTGCTGTATGCGGCGATGGCGTCGATCGCGGTGCTGCTGCAGCACGGCTTCAGCATTCTCGGCGGACGCGAGGTCGCCGACAGCTTCTTCCAGGTCGGCCTGCTGTGCGCGGGCTACTTCGCCATCGGCCTCCTCGCGCACGCGCTGACGCAGCGCGCGCTGCGCTCGGAGCGGCTGGCGCAGCAGCAGTCGGACGAGCTGGCGCTGCTCAACCGCATCAACGCGCTCGCGATCGAGAACTCGCCCGACGGCCTGCTGGCGGTGCGCGGCGACGGCGTCGTGCGCCACGCCAGCCCGCGCGCGCTGGCGCTCTTGGGCGTGACGACGCCGGTGGTGCCGGGCACCACCCGGCTGGCGGACTGCGCGCCCGACCTGGCACGGCTGGCCGAACAGGTGCGCCCGGGCACGGAGGCCAGTCTCACCGCCCCGGCCGCGCAATTGCGCGTGCGCTGCATCCCGCTGGCCACGCCGGACGACAGCCGCGTGCTGGTGCTGGAAGACCAGACCCAGGCGGCGCAGGCGGCGCAGCGACTGAAGCTCGCCGCACTCGGCCGGCTGACGGCCAACATCGCGCACGAAATCCGCAATCCCTTGTCGGCCATCAGCCACGCGGCCCAGCTGCTGCGCGAGGAAGCGCACGATCCCGCCGGCACGCGGCTGGCCGGCATCATCGAGAACAACGCCCGCCGCCTGGACCGGCTGGTGGAGGAGGTGCTGACGCTCAACCGGCGCGACCGCCTCAATCCCGCGACCTTCGACGCCGCGGCGCTCGCGGGGTTGGTCGACGAGCTGCGCCAAGCTGAAGAAATCCCCGCGGACGCCGTCATTGTCAGCATGCCCGACACCCTGCGTTTCCAGTTCGACCCCGACCACCTGCGCCAGATCGTGTGGAACCTGATGCGCAATGCCTGGCGCTACAGCCGCAAGCAGCCGGGCAGCCTGCATGTCAGCGCGCAAACCTCCGGCGACACGGTCCAGATCGACCTCGCCGACGACGGCCCCGGGCTGGCGGCGGAGCACCTGGGCAAGCTGTTCGAGCCCTTCTTCACGACCGACGCACAGGGCACCGGGCTGGGCCTCTTCCTCGCGCGCGAACTCGCCGAGGCCAATCGTGCCCGGCTCGCCTACGTGCCCGGCACGGGCGGCGCGCGCTTCCGCCTGAGCCTGGGAGGAAGCGACTGATGGCGAAGATTCCGCGCATCCTGCTGGTCGACGACGAGCCCGACCTGCTCGACCTGATGGAGCTGACGCTGGTGAAGATGGGGCTCGAGACCGACCGGGCGGCGAGCGTGGCCGAGGCCCAGGCCCGCCTGGCGCAGACGCGCTACGACCTGTGCCTCACCGACATGCGGCTGGGCGACGGCGAGGGCCTGCAGGTGATCGAGGCCGCCAGCACGCTGGCCACGCCGGTGCCGGTGGCCGTCATCACCGCCTACGGCAATGCGGGCAACGCGGTCGCGGCGCTGAAATCCGGCGCGTTCGACTACCTCGCCAAGCCGGTCGCGCTCGACCAGCTGCGCACGCTGGTCAAGTCCGCGCTGAAGATTCCCGAGGCGGCGCAGGTCGAAGACGCCACGCGCGACCTGATCGGCGCGTCGGCCGCGATGCAGGATATCCGCGCGCGCATCGCCAAGCTCGCGCGCACCCAGGCGCCGGTCCACATCGCCGGCGAATCGGGCAGCGGCAAGGAGCTCGCGGCCCGGCTGATCCACCGCCTCGGCAGCCGCGCCGACAAGCCCTTCGTCGCGGTGAACTGCGGCGCGATTCCCGAGACGCTGATGGAAAGCGAGTTCTTCGGCTACCGCAAGGGCGCCTTCACCGGCGCCGACGCCGACCGCGACGGCTTCTTCCAGGCGGCCCACGGCGGCACGCTGTTTCTCGACGAGGTCGCCGACCTGCCGCTGTCGATGCAGGTGAAGCTGCTGCGCGTGCTGCAGGAGAAGAAGGTCCGCAAGGTCGGCGCCACGAGCGAGGAGCCGGTCGACGTGCGCATCGTCAGCGCAACGCACCAGAACCTGTCGGCGCTGGTCGAGGCCGGCCGCTTCCGCCAGGACCTCTACTACCGCCTGAACGTGATCGAGCTCGTGATGCCGAGCCTGCGCGACCGCACCGAGGACATCCCGCAGCTCGCGCGCGCCCTGCTCGATCGCCTGGGCGGCGCCGACGTGGCGCTCGACCGCGACGCCGAACAGGCGCTCCGCGCCTATGCCTTCCCCGGCAACGTGCGCGAGCTCGAAAACACGCTCGAGCGCGCGCTGGCCCTGTGCGAGGGCGGGCACGTCACGGCGGCCGACCTCAACCTCGCGCCGGCGCTGCCGCCGACGGCCGCCGCGCCGGGGAGCAAGTATCCGCTGCAGGACTACCTCGACCAGACCGAGCGCGCCGCCATCCTCGAGGCGCTGGAGCAGACGCGCTACAACAAGACCGCCGCCGCCCGCCTCCTCGGCGTGACCTTCCGCAGCCTGCGCTACCGGCTGGAGCGGCTCGGCATCGAGTAAGTAGGCGGCCCCGCACGTACGCCCGACCTGCGCCTGAGCGTTTCCGTCCGCCGCGCCCGTTCCGTTCGCTTCCTCCCGTGGCCAACGGCCGACCCCGTGTGCAAGCGTCGGAAAACTTTACACCGGGCGCGCAAGCGCCCCGGCCCACCTCGCGCGCCCCCATGAATGGCACGCCTTTCAGCCATCGCGCCCCTCCTGGCACATTCCATGCTACTCAAAGCGCCGGCTGCCCACGATACCGACAAGACGCGGCAACACAACAAAGCGCCCAGCCTTGCTTCAAACAAGTGAATTCACCCAAGGAGGAGCCCCATGAGTTCTCGTGTCACCACGCGTGCGCCTGTGCGCCGGTCGTGTATGCTGGCCTTATGTTCGCTGATCGCTGCAGGCGGCGCTCACGCGACGTCGCCCATCCTCTCGACCTCCAATGTCGTCACCAATAGCAGCAACCTGGGGGGAATGACCACGACGTCCGGCCCGGACGTCACGACCAGCTTCGCGTATACAACGATAAGCAATTACGTCTCGGCAACCACCAGCACGTTGACGAGCGAAGTCCAGATCGCCCCGACCACCACCACGGCCGGCCTGGCTTACGACTACGAAACCCTGACGACCACGGCCACCTGGGACCAGACCACCTGGCATCGGGATGATTTGTCGATCCATGTCAGCTCGTCCGGAACCAACAAGTCCGGGGACAAGTGGATTCAGCTGACCGGCAGCGTCCAATCGACGGTCAACACGTCCCTGGCGTTCAGCCTGTCCGCGTCGGGTGCCTTCAACGCCATCACCACGCCGCTGGGGTCGAGCGCCCCACTCCTGGCTTCGTTCTACTTCGGAAGCACGGCGCCGTCTTCCCTTTCGGCGACGACAACGACCAGCCTGATCGATTCGACCTACAGCACCTACAGCTCGACGTACGATACGGTGACCACCTTCCAGCTCCTCGCCGGAGTTTCACAGAATTTTGTCGCCTATGTCTACGCTCCCGACAATGTCTCCATCAGCGACTTCAACCTGTACGCACAGACTGACTACTACGATCCGGTCGTGACGTCCATGACGGATACCTCTGTCGGACCGAAGACCCTGATCGGTGCGCACACCCTCGCCCCCGTCCCGGAGCCCGCAAGCTATGCGATGATGGCCGTCGGCTTGACCCTCGTCGGCGCCGCCGCGCGCAGGCGGAGCCGGATGCCGGCCTGATCGGCGCAAGCGCACTGCCCCCATGCAAAAAGGCCAGTCTGAAGACTGGCCTTTTTGCATGGATCACATGGTGCCGCTTGTCGGATTCGAACTGACGACCTACCGCTTACAAGGCGGTTGCTCTACCAACTGAGCTAAAGCGGCGACGGCCGACATTATAGCCATGCCGCATGCGGCTTCGACGGATTACTTGACGACCTTCAGCGACGGCCGCCCCTTCGGTGGCGCCGGCGGCTCGCCGGGTGCCGGCGGCGGCGTCTGCTCGGGGCCGGGGGCCTCGGTCGGCTCGAAGTGCATGCCCTGGCCGTTCTCGCGCGCGAAGATCGCCGCGACGCGGTCGACCGGGATGGCGATCTCGTGCGACACCCCGCCGAAGCGGGCGGAGAACTGGATCCAGTCGTTGTCGAGCGTGAGGTTGCGCGTCGCGGCGGCGCCGATGTTGAGCACGATCTGGCCGTCCTTGACGTAGCCGGGCGGCACGCGGGTGCGTGCGTCGACCGCGACGAGCAGCTGCGGCGTCAGCCCCGAATCGCTGCACCACTCGTAGAGCGCGCGGATCAGGTAGGGCTTGGTCGAGATTTCGGCCACGGTCCGCCCTGCCTTACTTGCGCAGCGCCTTCTCGGTGGGCGTGAGCGCGTTGATGAACGCGGGCCGGCTGAACAGGCGCTCGCGGTACTTCAGCACCGGCGCGGCGACCTTCGGCAGTTCGATGCCGTAGTGCTCGAGGCGCCACAGCAGCGGGGCAATGGCCACGTCGAGCATGGAAAACTCGTCGTTCATCAGGTATTTCTGCCGGGTGAGGATGGGCGTCAGCTGCGAGAGGCTGTCGCGGATCTCCTGGCGCGCCTTGTCGGATGCCTTGCTGAGGCTGTGCTCGAGCGTGTTGACGTGGCTGAACAGGTCGTGCTCGAAGTTGAACAGCACCAGACGGGCGCGCGCGCGCATGACGGGATCCGGCGGCATCAGCTGCGGATGCGGAAAGCGCTCGTCGATGTATTCGTTGATGATGTTCGATTCGGTGAGGACGAGGTCGCGCTCGACGAGCACGGGCATCTTGCCGCTGGGGCTGATGCTGGCGATTTCTTCCGGCTTGTTGTGCATGTCGACATCGATGATCTCGAAGTCCATGTCCTTTTCGTACAGGACGATGCGGCAGCGGTGGCTGTAGGGGTCGGTGCTGCCGGAATACAGGGTCATCATGGCGGGGGGCTCCCTATCGTGTTCCAGGTGTTGCTTCTGTTAAGGCATAAAACGCCAACAGCCGGACACTGTCCGGCTGTTGGCGAACGGCGTGGCCGGGTTCAGTGGACGTCTTTCCAGTACTCTTTCTTCAGGTAATAGGCCACCACGAAGAAGAACGCCAAGAATGCCAGCACGATCAGGCCGACTTTCTTGCGTTCGAGCTGGGCCGGCTCGCCCATCCAGGTCAGGTAGTTGACCAGGTCGCCGACCATGGCGTCGTACTCGGCCAGCGTGACGCTGCCCGGCTTGGCCAGTTCGAGGCGCTCGATCACTTCATGATCGCCTTCCTTCTTCCGGACCGGGACCATCTCGCCCTGCAGGCTCCACAGGACGTGCGGCATCGCGACCTTGTCGAACACCACGTTGTTCCAGCCGGTGGGACGGGAATCGTCGCGGTAGAAGCTGCGCAGGTAGGTGTACAGCCAGTCGGAGCCGCGCGCACGGGCAACGACGCTCAGGTCGGGCGGCGCCGAGCCGAACCACAGCTTGGCTTCCTTCTTGTTCATGCCGACGGTCATGGTCTCGCCCGGCTTCTCGGCGGCGAACATCAGGTTGTCCTTGATCTGCTCCTCGGTCAGGCCGAGGTCTTCCATGCGCGCGTAACGCATGGCGGACGCGCTGTGGCAGTTCAGGCAGTAGTTGACGAAGATGCGGGCGCCGCGCTGCAGGGACTCGTGATCGGACAGGTTGACCGGCGCCTTGTCGAGAGGCGGCCCTTCCTCGGAGGCAAACGCGATGACGGGCACCGCAACCAGCAGCAACAGAAATTTTTTCAAGCGTTTCATTTTTAGCCAGTCACCCTTTCCGGTTCCGGTTTGGTTTTGTCAATCGCGGTATACCAAGGCATCAACAGGAAGAACAAGAAATAGATCACCGAGAACGTCTGGGCAATGATCGTGGCCACCGGGGACGGCGGCAGCAGGCCGAGATAACCCAGGCCGACGAACGCCACGATGAACAGGGCCAGCGCGATCTTGTAGATCGGGCCGCGATAGCGGATCGACTTCACCTTGCCGCGGTCGAGCCAGGGCAGGAAGAACATCAGCACGATCGACAGGCCCATCGCGACGACGCCGGGGAACTGCGAACCGAACATCGGCGGCACGGCGCGGAGGATCGCGTAGAACGGGGTGAAGTACCACAGCGGCGCGATGTGCGGCGGGGTCTTCAGCGGGTCGGCCGGGATGAAGTTGTTGGCTTCGAGGAAGTAGCCGCCCATCGTCGGACCGAAGAACACGATCGCCGAGAAGACCATCAGGAAGACGATCACGCCGACGATGTCCTTCACCGTGTAGTAGGGATGGAACGGAATGCCGTCGAGCGGGATGCCATTGGCGTCCTTCTTCTTCTTGATCTCGATGCCGTCGGGGTTGTTGGAGCCGACTTCGTGCAGCGCGACCAGGTGCACCGCGACCAGGGCGATCAGCACCAGCGGCAGCGCGATGACGTGGAACGCGAAGAAGCGGTTGAGCGTCGCGTCGGAAATGACGTAGTCGCCGCGAATCCAGATCGACAGGTCTTCACCGATGAAGGGCACGGCAGCGAACAGGTTGACGATCACCTGCGCACCCCAGAAGGACATCTGGCCCCAGGGCAGCAGGTAGCCCAGGAAGGCCTCGGCCATCAGCGCGAGATAGATCAGCACGCCGAAGATCCAGATCAGCTCGCGCGGCTTGCGGTAGGAACCGTACATCAGGCCGCGGAACATGTGCAGGTAGACGACGACGAAGAACATCGAGGCGCCGGTGGAGTGCATGTAGCGGATCAGCCAGCCCCAGTCGACGTCGCGCATGATGTACTCGACGGAACCGAAGGCGAGCTCCGAGTCCGGCTTGTAGTTCATGGTGAGGAAGATGCCGGTGACGATCTGCATCACCAGCACGAGCAGCGCCAGCGAGCCGAAGAAGTACCAGAAGTTGAAGTTCTTGGGCGCGTAGTACTCGGAGAGGTGCGCCTTGTAGGTGGAGGTGAGGGGGAAGCGGTCGTCGATCCATCCCACCAGCTTTTGCAGGGCAGACATTTATTAAGCTCCTTTTTTGTCCACACCGATCAGCAATTTGGTCTCGCTGAGGTATTGATGAGGCGGGATAAGCAGGTTGATCGGCGCCGGCACGTTCTTGAACACGCGGGCAGCCAGGTCGAAGCGCGAGCCGTGGCAGGGGCAGAGGAAGCCGCCCGGCCAGTCCGCGCCCAGGTCGGCGGCGCCGACTTCCTTGCGGTAGGTCGGCGAGCAGCCGAGGTGGGTGCAGATGCCCACCGCCACCAGGAACTCGGGCTTGATCGAGCGGGTCGCATTCTTGCAGTACGGGGGCTGCTGCGGCTGCTCGCTGTTGGGGTCGACCAGCTTGTCGTCGTGCTTGCCGAGCAGGTCGAGCATTTCCTTGGTGCGGTTGACGATCCACACGGGCTTGCCGCGCCATTCCGCGGTCAGCAGCATGCCGGGCTCGACCTTGCTGATGTCGACTTCCACCGGTGCGCCCGCCGCTTTCGCGCGCGCGCTCGGCAGCATGCTCATCACCAGCGGCACGGCCACGCCCGCCACTGCGACCCCGCCAACGGCGCTGGTCGCGGCGATCAGGAATTTTCGTTTACGTGTGTCCACTTTTTGCCCTTCGGCTTCCTGGCTCATGTTTCCCTAACCTGAACGTGTTGCGATAAAACCGGCATTCTAACCAAATTGCCGCCCCGACCGGAAGCCTGTTGTGGGCATGGCGCAACGCCCGGCGGCGCTGGGCTATAATCTGCGGGCCGCAAGTCACGGCAAGTCTCTGAATTTAATCAAAATGCAAATTCGCAAATTCTGGCTGCTGTTCGCCCAGACCACGACGGTGGCGCTGGGGGTGCTGTTCATCGTCGCGCTGTTCAAGCCCGAACTGCTGCACTGGCAGCCGCAGGGGGCCAGCCTCACGATCAACCAGGCGACCCAGCCGGTCGTCCGCGCGCCCACCCCGGTGGAATCGTTCGCGCCCGCGGCGCAGAAGGTGATCCCCGCGGTGGTCAACGTCTTCACGCAGCAGAAGGTCAGCAGCCCCGCCCACCCTGCCCTGCAGGATCCGATCTTCCGCTACTTCTTCGGCGACCGCGTCGACCCGCGCCCGCGCGAGGTGTCCAACCTCGGGTCCGGGGTGATCGTCAGCCCCAACGGCTACATCCTCACCAACGAGCATGTCGTCGAGGCCGCCGACCAGATCGAGGTCGCACTGTCCGACGGCAAGACCGTCCCCGCACGCGTGGTCGGCGCGGATCCGGAAACCGATCTCGCGGTGCTGAAAATCGACGCCACCAACCTTCCCGCCATCACCTTCGCCGAAGCGGACAGCCTCAAGGTCGGCGACTGGGTGCTGGCGGTGGGCAACCCCTTCGGCGTCGGCCAGACCGTCACCGCCGGCATCGTCAGCGCGCTCGGCCGCACGCATCTCGGCATCAACACCTTCGAGAACTTCATCCAGACCGACGCCGCGATTAACCCCGGCAACTCGGGCGGCGCGCTGGTCGACGCGACGGGCAACCTGGTCGGCATCAACAGCGCGATCTATTCCCGCACCGGCGGATCGCAGGGCATCGGCTTCGCCATTCCGGTCAGCATCGCGCGCCAGGTCATGGAGCAGATCATCAAGACCGGCAGCGTGACGCGCGGCTGGGTCGGCGTCGAGGTCCAGGACCTCAGCCCCGAGCTCGCGGAATCGTTCAGCCTGAAGAATGCACAGGGTGCGCTGATCGCCGGCGTCCTCAAGGGCGGCCCGGCCGACGCTGGCGGCGTGCGGCCGGGCGATGTGCTGCTCGCGGTGAACGGCCGCGCGGTGTCGGACTCGGCGTCGCTGCTCAACCTGATCGCCGCACTGAAGCCCGGCGCCAGCGCGGACCTGACCGTGGCACGCAAACAACAGTCGCTGGATCTCAAGGTCCAGGTCGGCCGCCGTCCCATCCAGCGGACGGTCGAGCAGCCCCAGGAACCCGAGGCCAACTGAGCGCAAGCAGCCCGGCGACGACGCGCGCGCAGGGCACCGGCGCGCGGCACCGGGGCGGCGTCGCTGCTCAGACGCGGATGTAGGTCCAGCCCTGCTGCAGGCGGGTCACGATCTCGCCGATGGCGGTCGGTGTCGTCTGCGCGGCGCGGAGCAGTTTCACGTCCTGGCCTTCGCTGCGAAAGCGCGCGACGGACTGGCCGCACGCCACCCATTGCAGGTTGGGGTGACGCGCCTTCATCTGCGCGATGCGTGCCGCATAGGGATTGTGGTCCGCGCGCAGCAGGTCGATTCCCTGGCTGTTGACGATCACCTCGAGCTGCATCGTCCTTCCCCGCTGCCGCGCTGCGTCGAGCAGGCCTTCCGCCTGGTCGAGCAGCGCCTCCATCTTGCCGGGCGTGCCGCTGTCGAGGTGCAGCAGGATCCGGTCCGGATCGGCCTGCTGCTTGAGGCTGACCGCGTGAAAATTCGCGCCGGGCACGACCGGCCCGGTGGCGATGAGCGCGCCTCCCGCGCCCCGCAACGCCCAGCCGGTCGCGAGGCCGGCGAGCAGCACGAGGCAGCCGAACGCACAACGCTGGACAAACTTCCGGGACGGCAGCGCACCTGTCTTCCGTCCCGCAGCGGCGGGCGGCTCGGTGTAGGCGAGGCGAACCATGGTTTGCAGGCTGCGCAGGGCGCACACCCGCTGCGCAAGCGCCTTGTCTTCGCGCATCCGCGCGATCAGGGCCTCGCTCTCGGCAACGTCGAGTTCGCCATCGACGAAGGCATTCAGGGTTTCATCCGAAACGGCGGGATTCATTTCACTCTCCTCAGCACGGGCTGCACGCCCGGCTGCTGCATCGCAGCATCCAGCAAATTCTTCAAGCTCGCGCGCGCGCGCGACAGCCGGCTCATCACCGTGCCGACCGGAATATCGAGAATTTCGGCGACCTCAGCGTAGCCGAACTCCTCCAGATCGACCAGGGTCAGCACCTGGCGCTGCCCGAGCGGCAGGCGCGCCACCGCCGCGCGAACGGAAGCGATGACCTGCTCGCGATTGCAACGCGCCTCGGGCGTGTCGGCATGGCATGCCAGCTCATCCTGCCAGTCCTCCACGTCCTCGAAATCGCGTCGGCTGCGCAACTGGTCGAGCCAGCAGCGGTTCATGATCGCCACCAGCCACCCCTTCATCGCCGCCGCCTCGCGCAGCTGGCTGCGGCGCGCCCAGGCCTTGGAAAGGGTTTCCTGCACCAGGTCGTCGGCGAGCGCCTCGTCGTGGCACCAGGCGTAGGCGATGCGGTAGAGCACCGGGCGCAATGCCTCGATGTCGGTGCGCAGGCCGAACAACAGACGGGTTATCAAGCTCATGCTCCAGAGACGGGACTCATGGTTCATTTATTCCACAAGAATCAGCCCGGGAAAATGGAATAAGCGTCCCAGATAAATCGTCTTTATCTCCAGAGCCGCATCGAACGGCTCGCCACAACAACCCCGGAGACCATCCATGAAACACACCCTGACCCACATTGCCCCGCTTGTCGCCGCCCTGATGCTGGGCGCAGCACCGGCGGCCCACGCCGCGCCCGCAGGTGCAGCCGCACAGGCGGAGGCGCCGGTGAAAGTCGTGTACCACATCAACGACGCATCGGTGGCCACCGCCGCGCTGCACAACGTGAACAACGAGCTCAATGCCGCGCCCAATACCAAGGTCGTCGTGGTCGCACACGGCAAGGGCATCGACTTCCTGCTCAACGACGCCAAGGACGGCAAGGGCAACGCCTATGAACCGGAGGTCGCGGCCCTGAAGGCGCGCGGCGTCAGCTTCCGCGTCTGTCACAACACGCTGCAGAGCCGCCACCTGAACGACGACGCCGTGATCATGGAAGCCGAGGTGGTGCCGTCCGGCGTCGCCGAGGTCGCACGCCTCCAGGCGAAGGAGGGCTATGTGTACATAAAGCCCTGATCGCCACACCACAAGAACCATACCGCCCGGATTCGGGCGGCTGATCAACCACCAGGGGGAGGCATGCACGTGCTCGCACGTGCAGGGGGGGTCTTTTTGTCTCCGCTTGGGATGAATGCCACGGATCGCATCCGTGCGGAGACAAGACATGCTGAAACTCGTTCGAACCTTCTTCCTCACCCTTGCGTCGCTGCTGCTCGTCACGGCCACGTCTCCCGCGCTCGCGGCGGACGCCAGCATGGCCGACTACAAGTACGTGCTCCACATCAGCGACATGGATCCGTCCAAGCAGGATCTCATCCTGAACAACGCACGCAACCTGCTCGACGCCTACCCGCCGGGCGATGTCGACGTGGAGATCGTCGCCTACGGGCCGGGGCTGCGCCTGCTGTTCGCCGACAACGTCAACGCCAAGCGCGTCGAATCGCTCGCCATGAGCGGGGTGCGCTTCTCGGCCTGCGGCAACACGCTGAAGGGCATGACCCAGCAACTCGGCTACGCGCCCAAGCTGAATCCGGCGGCCAAGGTCGTCCCGGGCGGCATCGTCCGCATCGGCGAGCTGGTCAAGCAGGGATACATCTACGTCAGGCCCTGACCCCGGCCTCTCACGCCACCGAACAACTCGAATCCAAACCACGCTCAAGGAGACATGGAACAATGAAAAGACTGAACACGTTCAAGTACAGCGTGCTGGGTGCGGCCTGCACCCTGGCGCTCGCCGGCAGCGGCCCGGCTCATGCAATCAACTGGCTGATGCTGCAGGGCACCGAACCTGTCGGGGCCAGCGCGCGCGCCAACGTCTGGGGCTTTGTCCAGGCCGACTACCAGAAGGACTTCAGCGACCCCAATACGGCCGGCCAGTACGTCCCGCCGAAGATGCTCGGCCCCGACCTCGAGTCCCAGTCCGGCTTCAACATCAGCCGGGCGCGCATCGGGGTGCGCGGCACCGGCTTCCCGATCGACAGCCACATCAACTACTTCCTGCTGCTGGAAATGGGCAACAACGGCATCACGTCGGGGAACGGCGCGTTCGCCAAGCTGACCGACGCGAGCGTCACCCTGAACTACATTCCGGGCGCACGCATCCGCGCCGGCCTGTTCAAGACCCCTGGCGCCGAGGAAGCGCTGCAGGGCATCCAGACCTTCGACTACATCAATTTCTCCGAGCCCGCCAACCAGCTCCTGCTGGAACGCTTCCCCCAGCGCGCCTACACGGCCAACGTCGGCCCGTACACGGAAACCCAGCTGCAAAGCGGTTCCAGCCTGAACGGCTTCACCGGCCCGGTGGGCGCCTTCCGCGACGTCGGCGCACAGGTCTTCGACGCCTTCGACGTCGGCCACGACTGGGAAGTATCGTACGCGGCCATGATCGGCAACGGCAACGGCATCGAGTTCAGCAACTACGATGGACAGTACGACAAGTACCTCTACCTGTCCGCCGAGAAGAAATACGGCGGCGCGGGGCCGCGCGCCGAAGGGATGAAGTTCTTCGCCTGGGGCCAGTGGGGCAAGCGCCTGCTGGACAACACGAACGACAGCGTGGCCAACCCGAAGCTGTATGACCGGAACCGTGCCGGCCTGGGGATGACCTACAGGAAGAACCCCTTCCGCCTCACGGCCGAGTACATCACGGCCGACGGCATGATCTTCGAGGGACCGGACAAACCGAGCTTCTATTTCGCGAACCCCGCCAACACCACCGGCGTCAACAACGGCGCGGACGGCAAAGGCAGCGGCTGGTACGTGGAAGGCGGCTGGCACATCCCGAAGACCAAGTTCGAGCTCGATGCGCGCTACGACACCGTGGATCTGCTGAAGGGACGCAACGACGAACACACGTTCTCGAAGTGGACGCTGGGCGCGCAGTACCACCTCAACCCGAAAACGCGGCTCACGCTCAACTACGAGATCCGCAACTTCGAGTGCACGGCCAACACCCCGCAGTGCGTCAACGCCAACAAGAACCTGAGCGGCGTCGGCAACAAGATCGGCCTGCAGGTGACGGCCATCTTCTAAACGCGCATGCAACGCCTCTGCAGAGGTCTCCTGCTCCCCCGCCCGGCTCCGGGTGGGGTTTTTTTTGCGCCGCCGGCGCTCAGCCCAGCCGAAGTGCCCGGATCGCCCCATGGCCGGGCCACTTCGATGCCCTCATTCAGAAAGGAACGCAATGCACGCCCCCCACCCTGCCAGGATCAGCTGGCTGCTGCCCCTCGTAGCCGCGGCCGCCCTCTCGGGATGCGCCGCAATGGACGCCAGCAACGCAAAGGCGGGCCATATCCGCATCACCTCCGACCCGGCCGGCGCGACCGCCTATGCGGACGGCGCGGCGCTCGGCGCGACGCCGATCGAAATCAATCCCGCCGATCACTTCCGCTCGGGTTTCGTGGGGTTGTCGTATCGCTATTACGGCACGCTCACGCTCAAGAAGGCCGGCTGCGAGCCCTGGTCGACCGACGTCAATGACTCGATCCTGTCGCGGGACGTCCGCGCCAGGCTGAAATGCGACCCGAATTACCGGCCCGACGCGCCTGCTGCGGCCAAGCCCGGCTCGACGTCCGGGGATCCGACGGAGCGCCTGGAGCGCATCGAGGCCCTGCACGAGAAGGGCCTGATCAGCGACGAGGAGTACAACCGGCTGCGTACCCGCATCCTCGACCAGCTTTGATGGCCTTTCCGCCCCGGAGCGGGCGATGCGGGTGCGGGGCATGCCGCACGGCCATGCAGGGTCAGGGGCGTTCCGGGAACGCCCCTTCTTTTCATTCGCCGCGGATGAAATGCTCGCGGTAGTAGCGGAGCTCGTCGATCGACTCGTAGATGTCCGCCAGCGCCTCGTGCTTGTTCGACTTCTTGAACGCCTCAGACAGCCCGGGCCGCCAGCGCTTGGCGAGTTCCTTCAGGGTGCTGACGTCGAGATTGCGGTAATGGAAGAAGGCTTCGAGTTGCGGCATGTAGCGCGCCAGGAAGCGGCGGTCCTGGCAGATCGAATTGCCGCACATCGGCGACGTGCGCGGCGGGACGTGCTGCCTCACGAACTCGAGCATCTGCGCCTCGGCCTCGGCCTCGTCGAGCTGCGACGCCCTGACGCGGTCGATCAGCCCGGATTTGCCGTGCGTGCCCTTGTTCCATGCGTCCATCGCGTTCATCACCTCGTCCGGCTGGTGGACCACCAGCACCGGCCCCTCGGCGACGGTGTTGAGGTCGGCATCGGTGACGACGATGGCGAGCTCGATGATGCGGTCGGTGTCCGGCGACAGGCCGGTCATTTCCATGTCGAGCCAGAGGAGATGCGTGGGATTCAGGGGCATATCGGCGTTCCTTCGAAAAACAGTCCGCCATTTTCGCACACGACGCGTCCGGCGCTGGCGCAATCGCGGGCCTGTGGCGATAATGTGCGGATCGTCCCGTCAGGAGATCCGCATGAACACCTTGACCGCTTTCACCTGCCTGGCGCTCCTGGCCGGCAGCGCCCAGGCCGCGCCCTTCGCCAAGGGCGACCCCGTGAAGGGCAAGGCCCTGCATGACAAGGCCTGCATCAGCTGCCATGCCAGCATGTTCGGTGGCGACGGCAGCGAGATCTACACGCGCCCCGACCGCAAGATCAAGAACGCGCAGCAGCTCGCCGCGCGCATTGCCGCGTGCAACGCCAATACCGGGGCCGGCTGGTTCCCGGAGGACGAAGTGCACGTCGGTGCCTATCTCAATCAGCAGTACTACAAGTTCAAGTAAGGAAGTCCCCATGACCACCGTTGTCGAAGAACTCGTCCGCAAGAAATGCGCGCCCTGCGAAGGCGGCGTCGCGCCGCTGACCGATGCCCAGATCGCCCCGCTCCTGAAGGGCCTGACCGGCTGGCAGCGCGACGGCATCAAGATCGCCAAGGAGTACAAGTTCAAGGACCACTACCAGGCGCAGGCCTTCGCCAATGCCGTGATGTGGGTGTCGCACCGCGAAGACCACCATCCCTTCCTGATCGTCGGCTACAACACGGTCCGGGTCGAGTACTGGACGCACGCGATCGGGGGGCTGTCGGAGAACGATTTCATCTGCGCCGCCAAGGTCGATGCGCTCCTCGACATCTGAGCCGGGGGAGCGGGTCCGGGACGAGGCGGTCTGAGGGTCGCGCCTCCGGGGTTCGCCGCATGATCGCGCCGCGCTCAAGTCCCCGCCGGTTTCGGCCGATTTCCCTTACGACACGGTTGGCCTGAGGCAGATTCGAGCATGAACTGGATGGAGATCATCGGCGCCCATGTGATGTGGAAGCAGCGCCTGACCGCGTTCATCGCGGGCAGCAGCACGGAAACCCTGGATCCGGAGGCGATCCGCACCGACGATCGCTGCGCGTTGGGCAAGTGGATCTACGGGGCCGGCCGCGCGATGGCCGACCTGCCGCGCTACGAGGAGGTGCGGGCCCTGCACGCCCAGTTCCACCAGAATGCCGCGGAGGTCGTCGCGCTGCATCTCGCCGGCAAGACCGACGAAGCCGAGAAGCTGCTGCAGGGCGACTACTCCAAGCTGTCCGAAAAACTCAAGCACCGCCTGATCGGCCTGTCCCAGCAGGTCAAGGCGGCCGCCGAAGGAACGCCGCGATTCTGAACACCGGCACGGGACAGGTCGTCGCGGCCTTCAGCCGCCGCTTCATCGTCGAGACCGCGGATGGCGAGCTGCCCTGCCAGGTCAAGGGCCGCCATCTGCACGTGGTGTGCGGCGACCGCGTCACCGTCCGGCGCGACGGCAAGGCCGGCGTGATCGAGGCGGTCCTGCCGCGCACCAGCCTGCTCTACCGTTCCGACGCCTTCAAGACCAAGGCCATCGCGGCCAACGTCACCCAGCTCGCCGTGGTCGTCGCGGCCCGCCCGAGCTTCTCGCTGGAACTGGTTCAGCGCTGCATTCTCGCCGCCGAGGAGCAGGGCATCTCCAGCCTGCTGGTCCTCAACAAGGCCGACCTGCCGGAAACGCCGGCGGCACACGCGCGCCTGGCGCTGCTCACCCGGATCGGCTACCCGCTGGTCGCGCTGTCGGCGCTGGCGGACGTGTCGCCGCTGCGCCCGGCACTGCATGGCCACACCACGCTCCTGATCGGACAGTCCGGGATGGGCAAGTCGACCCTCGTCAACACCCTGTTTCCGGATGCCGGCATGGCGACGGCCGAGTATTCCGAGGCGCTCGACAGCGGGCGCCATACCACCACCCATACCCGCCTCCACCGGCTGGACGCGGAGTCGGCGGTGATCGATTCGCCGGGGCTGCAGGAATTCGCGCTGCAGCATCTGGATGCCGGCGCGCTGGCGCACGCCTTCGTCGAATTCCGCCCCTATCTCGGGCAATGCCGCTTCCGCGACTGCCGCCACGAGTCCGAGCCGGGCTGCCGGATCCGGGAAGCGGTGCAGGCGGGCGAGATCGATTCGTCGCGACTCCAGCTTTTCCAGGCCCTGCGCCGCCTGCAGCAGGCCGCCGCCCAGCGCCTATAAAAAAGCAACCAGGCCGTCGGGGAGACCGTCATGAAGCGCGTGCTGTTCCTGTTGACGATGTTATGGCTCGGCCTGGGCCCGTCGGCGCACGCGGGCGGCACATGGGTCGCGACCCCCTACACGCCGGTCAAGGCCGTCTTCGAGTTCTATCTGGACGACCCCCGGAAAATCGGCAGCGCGCTCTACTGGGTTCGCTCGCTGATGAATCCGCTGATGGAGGCACCCTACGACTACGCGCCGGAGGACCTGGACATCGTCGTCGTGATCCACGGCAACGAAATCGTGACGCTGGCGAAAAAGAACGAGGCGCGGTATCAGGAGGTGGTCGACCGCATGCGCTATTACGCGAGCCTGGGCGTGAAGTTCAAGGTCTGCGGGCAGGCCGCCGCCGATTTCGGCTACCGCGTCGAGGACTTCCAGGACTTCGTCGAGGTCGTGCCCAACGCGATCACCGAACTGGCGTACTGGCAGCAGCGGGGCCATGCCCTGATCGTGCCGAAGGTCCTGGAAAAGACCTTCGACATCGAGACGATCCGTTGATCGGTTTGGGCCGGGCCGGAGGCCCCGACGTTCGCCCCCTCCCCCTTGAGGGGGCGGGTTGGGGAGCGGGTCTGGGAGAGGGCCGGCCGGGGCCTCAAGCGCTGGACCGGCCTTACTCCGGCCAGTGCTTGATGTAGCGCTTGAGCAGGCTGTTCTCGAAGTTCGCTTCCTTGAGGCAGGCGCGCGCCACGTCGTGGAAGGAAATGATGCCGAGCAAGCTGTTGCCGTCGAGAATCGGCAGGTGGCCGATGTGCGACTTGGTCATGACGTCGCGCGCATAGTCGATCGAATCGTCGGCGTTGGCGACGACCGGATCGGTCACCATGATGGTGCTGACCTGCGCATCCTTGAGGTCGCAGCCCTGCGCGACCATGCCCTTGACGACATCGCGCTCGGTCAGCAGGCCGACCATCTGGCCCTCCTTCAGCACGACCAGCGAGCCGACCCCCAGGCCCACCAGCTTGGTGACCGCGCTCTCGACCGTGTCGGTCGGCGCGATGCTGTGGATGGCGTCGCTCTTGAGGGTAAGAATTTCGCGTATCTGCATGCGGGTCTCCCGTTGCGCTTTGGTATGGCTATGGGCCCAATGATACCGAACAATGGCAGGCCGCAGCGGCTACGGCCTGACCAGGCCGGCTTCGACCTGCTGCCGCTTGCCGGCCCCCGCCAGCACCTCCACCAGCGCCAGCGCGAAGTCCATCGCCGTGCCCGGGCCGCGCGAGGTCAGCACGCTGCCGTCCTGTACCACCGCTTCGGCGCGCACCCGGACCCCGGGCAGGCCGTCGAGGAAGCCCGGATAGCTGGTCGCCTGCCGGCCATCGAGCACGCCCGCCTCGGCGAGCACCATGGGCGCGGCGCAGATCGCGGCGGTGTACCTGCCGGCCGCCGCCATCTCCTGCAAGAGCCGGATGATGCGCGGGTCGTCCTTGAGATGGGCGGCGCCCGGCATGCCGCCCGGCAGCACGACCATGTCGTAGTCGTCCTGCAGGGCAACGTCGAGCGTGACGTCGGGAACCAGCTGGACGCCGCGGCTCGCGCTGACGATGCCCGGCTTCAATCCGGCGGTCGTCACCTCGATGCCGGCACGGCGCAAGAGATCGATGATGGTGACGGCTTCGAGCTCCTCGCAGCCGTCCGCCAGGGGAACCAGGACCTTGGCCATGTTCGCCTCCTCGTCAACAGAGTTGGGAATGCGCGGCCGGAAATCAGTCGCGGAAATTCTGGAACTGCAGCGGGAAATCGGTGATGGTCTTCTTCACCAGCGCGATCGCCTCCTGCAGGGTGTCGCGCTTGGCGCCCGAGACGCGCACGCTGTCGCCCTGGATGCTGGCCTGCACCTTGAGCTTGCTGTCCTTGACGCACTTGACGATCTTCTTCGCCAGTTCGGTCTCGACGCCGGTCTTCACCGTCACGCTGCGCTTGACCTTGTTGCCGGACACCTTCTCGACGTTGCCGATATCGAGGCACTTGACGTCGACGCCGCGCTTGGAAAGCTTCTGCGCCAGGATGTCCTGCACCTGGTCGAGCTGGAATTCGGTGTCGGCGTAGACCGTCAGCACATACTCGGCCTGCTCGACGCGGGCGTCGGACCCCTTGAAGTCGAAACGGGTCGAGACTTCCTTGTTGACCTGGTCGACCGCGTTGCGGACTTCCTGTTTGTCGACCTCGGACACGATGTCAAAACTCGGCATGTTGCTGCTCCCTTTCCAATTTCCCCTCTCCCCACCCTCTCACCCGCGAGGAGGATGCCGGTGGGTCCCCGCCGCTTCGCAGCGCCCCTTCCGCAGCCCGCAAGCGGGCGAGAGGCCCAGCGCGTCGCTACGCGACGTCGAACCTGAACGACTGCACCGGCAGTCCCGACTCGTCGTGGAACTCGGCTGCCGCCATCACCCCCAGCCGCGCGATCGCCTCGGCGTCGAGCGAGGGCGCGCGATAGGCCGCGTACATCGCGCCCAGCGCGTAGGAACTGCCGCTGCCGTAGGCGTAGAACTTCGAGAACTCCTGCACGGTGCGGTGCGCCGCCACGCCGAAGATGCCGTGGCGATTGGCGATCAGCACGTCCATGCGCGACGATTCGAGATCCTCTTCCTTGTCCTCGCCGGTCTGCAGGTAATACTGTTCCTTCAGCGTCCCGTGCATTGTGTTCCACACGCTGAAGATGCTGGCCACCGAATCGAGCGGCGGCGTCTCCTCCAGCGAGGCGAAATAGTCGGCCAGGATCAGCTTGAACGTCGCCGACCCCGTGATCGCGACGTAGCTGTCGCCGACGCGGATGATCTTCTCGTGGTTCGCCACGTAGTCGGCCGACTCCTTGCCGCCGCCCCACTTCGTCAACGTGTCGGCGGCGATTGCGATGCGGCCTTCCTTCCGGACGACGGTGACGGTGGTCATGGCCTGCTGCGATCAGCCGAAGTGGCAGACGTAGTGGTACGGATCGCCCATCACCTCGATGTCGAAGCTCGAGTTGGCGGGCACGTCGAAGGACTCGCCGGCATGGTAGGTCTTCCACTCGGTTTCGCCGGCCAGCCGCACGCGGCAGGAGCCGGCGACGCCTTCCATGATCTCCGGCGCACCGGTGTTGAAGGTGAGCGTGGACGGCAGGATCACGCCGACCGACTTCCGCGTGCCGTCGGGAAACTGCACGGTGTGGGAGACGCACTTGCCGTCGAAATAGACGTTGGCCTTCTTGACCACGCTGATGTTGTCGAACATGGACATGCTTATTTTCTCCGTGCGTCGAGTTTGGCGGCGATGCGCATGCGCAGCGCGTTGAGCTTGATGAAGCCGCCCGCGTCCTTCTGGTCGTAGGCGCCGGCGTCGTCCTCGAACGTGGCGATGGTCGAGTCGAACAACGAATCGGTCTTCGAATCGCGGCCGACGACGATGACGTTGCCCTTGTAGAGCTTGAGCCGCACCGTGCCGTTGACGTGCTGCTGGGTGTGGTCGATCAGCACCTGCAGCGCCTTCCGTTCCGGGCTCCACCAGTAGCCGTTGTAGATCAGGCTGGCGTAGCGCGGCATCAGGTCGTCTTTCAGATGCGCGACCTCGCGGTCGAGCGTGATCGACTCGATCGCGCGGTGCGCCTTCAGCAGGATGGTGCCGCCGGGGGTTTCGTAGCAGCCGCGCGACTTCATGCCGACGTAGCGGTTTTCGACCAGGTCGAGGCGGCCGATGCCGTGCTTGCCGCCGAGTTCGTTGAGCTTGGCAAGCACTTCGTGGGCGCGCATGGCCTGGCCGTTGATCGCGACGACGTCGCCCTTGGCATAGGTCAGTTCGAGGTATTCGGCCGCATCGGGCGCCTTCTCCGGCGACACGGTCCAGCGCCACATGTCCTCCTCGGCCTCGGCATTGGGGTCCTCCAGATGGCGACCTTCGTAGGAGATGTGCAGCAGGTTGGCATCCATCGAATACGGCGAGCCGCCCTGGCGGTGCTTCATGTCGATGGGGATGCCGTGCGACTCGGCGTAGGCGAGCAGTTTTTCACGCGACAGCAGGTCCCACTCGCGCCAGGGCGCGATCACCTTGACGTCGGGCTTCAGCGCGTAGGCACCGAGCTCGAAGCGCACCTGGTCGTTGCCCTTGCCGGTGGCGCCGTGGCAGATGGCATCGGCGCCGGTGGCGTTGACGATCTCGATCAGGCGCTTGGCGATCAACGGACGCGCGATCGAGGTGCCGAGCAGGTACTCGCCCTCGTACACGGTGTTGGCGCGGAACATCGGGAACACGAAGTCGCGCACGAATTCCTCGCGCAGGTCGTCGATGTAGATCGACTCGGGCTTGATGCCGAACTTCAGCGCCTTCTGACGCGCCGGTTCGAGTTCCTCGCCCTGGCCGAGGTCGGCGGTGAAGGTCACCACTTCACATTGGTACGTGTCCTGCAGCCATTTCAGGATGACCGAGGTGTCGAGGCCGCCGGAATAGGCCAGCACAACTTTCTTGATGTCGCTCATGATGCTCGATGGTTAATGGGTGGAGCCGGATTGGTTCTTGTCGATGACCTCGACCTGGCCGGGGAAGCCGCCGATCTTCAGGATGTCGAGGTTGGTGGCGAGGCTCGCCTTCTCGATCTCGATGCCGACGACGCGGCCGTCCTCCGAAAGGTTCAGCACGATGCCCTCGTGCGCTTCCCACGCCTGCGCGGGATTCTCGGGGCTGATTTCGACATAGAGCGAATCCATGTCCTTGAAGTAGGCGATGTTCATGATTCGATTTTTCCAAGCAGTAGATATTCCATCAGGGCCTTCTGCACGTGCAGGCGGTTCTCGGCCTCGTCCCACACCACCGACTGCGGGCCGTCGATCACCTCGGCGGTGACTTCCTCGCCGCGGTGCGCGGGCAGGCAGTGCATGAAGACTGCGTCGGGCCTGGCGACCTTCATCATGTCGGCGTCGACCTGCCAGTCGGCGAAGGCCTTCATCCGCTCCTCGTTCTCCGCCTCCCAGCCCATGCTGGTCCAGACGTCGGTGGTGACGAGATCTGCGCCGCGGCAGGCGTCCATCGGGTCGGCGAAGCTCTCGAAGTGGTCGGTGCCGTAGAGGTTGGCGCGCTCGGGCTCGACCTCGTAGCCGGGCGGGGTCGACACATGCACGTTGAAGTCGAGCACCTCGGCCGCCTGCAGCCAGGTGTTGCACATATTGTTGGAGTCGCCGATCCACGCCACGGTCCTGCCCTGGATCGAGCCGCGATGCTCGATGAAGGTGAAGATGTCGGCGAGGATCTGGCAGGGGTGGTATTCGTTGGTCAGGCCGTTGATCACCGGCACGCGCGAGTGCGAGGCGAAGCGCTCGATGATCTCCTGCTCGAAGGTGCGAATCATCACGATGTCGACCATGCGCGAGATCACCTCGCCGGCGTCCTCGACCGGCTCGCCGCGCCCGAGCTGGGTATCGCGCGTATTGAGGTAGATCGCCGAGCCGCCGAGCTGGTGCATGCCGGCCTCGAACGACAGCCGCGTGCGGGTCGAGCTTTTCTCGAAGATCATCGCCAGCGTGCGGTCGACCAGCGGATGGTAGGGCTGGTAGCGCTTGAAGCGCGACTTGATCACGCGCGCGCGGTCGAACAGGTAAAGGTGTTCGTCGCGCGTGAGATCCTTGAATTGCAGGAAATGCTTGATCATCACGCCGCCTGCTGCAGGTAGTTCCTGACGATCCCCGACACGGCCGCGACCAGCGCGTCGACCTCGGCCGCGCCGTAGATCAGCGGTGGCACCAGGCGGATCACCGTGTCGGAGGTGACGTTGATCAGCACGCCGGCGTCGCGCGCCACGGCCACCAGCTCGCCGCACGGGCGGTCGAGCTCGACGCCGATCATCATGCCCTCGCCGCGGATGTCGACGACGCCGTGCACGCCGGCGAGCGCGTCGCGCAGCCCGGCGCGGATCGCCTCGCCGCGCAGCTTCACGTTATCCAGCAGGCGTTCCTCCTCGATCGCTTCGAGCGTCGCCAGCGCGGCGGCGCAGGCGAGCGGGTTGCCGCCGAAGGTCGAGCCGTGGTTGCCCGGCTGGAACACCTCGGCCGCCGCGCCGCGCGCGAGGCAGGCGCCGATCGGCACGCCCGAGCCGAGGCCCTTCGCCAGTGCCATCACGTCGGGCATCACGCCGGCATGCTGGAAGCCGAACCAGGTGCCGGTGCGGCCGATGCCGGTCTGGACTTCGTCGAGCATCAGCAGCCAGCCGTGCTGGTCGCAGATCCTGCGCAGCTCGGCGAGGATGTCGGCGGGCATGATGTTGATGCCGCCCTCGCCCTGCACCACCTCGACCAGCACCGCGACGACGCTCTTGTTGTGCTCGGCGACATGGCGGATCGCCTCGAGGTCGTTGAACGGCACCCGCGCAAAGCCCGACAACAGCGGCTCGAAGCCGGCCTGGATCTTGCGGCTGCCGGTCGCTGTCAGCGTCGCCATGGTGCGGCCGTGGAAGGCCTTCTCCATCACGATGATGGTCGGCACCTCGATGCCCTTGTTGTGGCCGTACAGGCGTGCCAGCTTGATCGCCGCCTCGTTGGCCTCGCAGCCGGAGTTGCAGAAGAACGCGCGGTCCATGCCCGACAGCTCGCACAGCTTGTCGGCCAGCTGTTCCTGGCGCAGGACGCGATACAGGTTGGACGAATGGATCAGCGACGCGGCCTGATCGGTAATGGCCTTTACCAGCTTGGGATGGGCGTGGCCCAGTCCGTTCACCGCCACGCCGGCCACGGCATCGAGGTAGCGCTTGCCGGATTCGTCCCACAGGTAAGCCCCTTCGCCGCGCACGAAGGCAACCGGCTGGCGTGCGTAGGTGTTCATCAAATGTGTCGTCATGGCAGTCCTCGGCAGCACCTTCAAAGTGCTGTTCTTAAAATGAAATACGGCGGCCTAGGCCGCCGTATTCGGCATGCAGCGCCTTGATTATAGGCCGAAAAGCGCCGAATGAGACATCCCGTTGGCCATGAAGAAAAGCATCGGGATCGACAGCATCGTATTGGTGCGCGACGCCAGGAACGCCACCCGGCGCGCCTTGTTCTTCTCGTCGTCGGACGCGGGCACCATGCCGAGGATCTTCTTCTGGTTCGGCCAGATCAGGAACCAGACGTTGAACAGCATGATGGTGCCGAGCCAGGCGCCGATACCGATCGGTCCCATGCCGTTGCGCAGCAGGAAGGCGTCGGTGAAGTGCGGCCCCAGCAATGCCGCGCCGGCGATCCAGGTCAGCACGGCCGCCCAGCGGAAGAACAGCAGCGCGCGCGGTGCCACATGCTTGGTGATGCCGGCGGCCGTGCCGTCGGCGGCGGCGTTCTTCAGCGCGGCGACCTGGACGAAATTGAAGTAGTACAGCAGGCCGATCCACATGATGCCCGCCATGAAGTGAATCCAGCGCGCCAGGGCCGAAACGACAACCACGTTGCTTTCCATTGTGCCCCCTCAGCCCAGAAAATTTCGCGTAAAGACATACAAGACGGCGGTCAGGACGACGCCGGCGATCACGGTGCCCCACAGCGAATCCAGCGGGTTTTTCACGATTCCTCCTTGCTTGTCGATATCATTGTCGGGCTTCCCCGCCGGGGAAACCCCGCGCCAGTATCTTCAAAACGCCGCCCGCCCGCAAGTTCGCCTGCCCTGTGCCGAGCGGCCTGCATGCTAAAATCAAGCCATTCCTTACGCCGCCGCCCACCCACTCCATGGATGACGCCACTGCCCACGCCGCCTTCATCATTCGCGGCATGACCACCAAGGGGACGCGGTTCCGGCCGAGCGACTGGGCCGACCGTCTCGCCGGTGCCTTCGCGGTCGTCGACCCCAACAACCGGATGAGCTATTCTCCGTACGTGCAGCCGATCACGCTGGACGGCATCCGCTGCGTGGCAGTGGACAAGAAGCTCAAGGAGAGCGATCCGACCGCCTACCGCTTCCTGCAGGCGTTCGCGCAGAGCAACGAACTGCAGACGGACAACGCCGACTGAAACCCCGCGGTCGGCCATAAAAAAACGCCGCAATTCGCGGCGTTTTCTGTTTCCGGCTCGATCACCGAGCCGGGAGTTCACGTGCTCAGGCCATGCCCTTGACGGCGAGCGAAAGGCGGCTCTTGTGGCGCGCGGCCTTGTTCTTGTGGATGATCTGCTTGTCGGCGATGCTGTCGATCACGCTCATGGACGCCTGGAAGACGGCCTGGGCAGCTGCCTTGTCGCCGGCCTCAATGGCCTTGCGGACCTTCTTGATCGCGGTGCGCAGCTCCGAGCGCTGGCTCATGTTGTGGTCGCGCTGTGCGGATGCCTGACGGGCACGTTTGCGGGCCTGGGCGGAGTTCGCCATATATTCTGCTCCTGTAGGCCCTGCACGAGGTGCAGGGCGAATTGATCCGAGTCACCCCGGCGTCGAGGACGGGGCCGATTCACCAAAGCCCGCGATTGTACGGGACAAGGGAACAAAAAATCAAGTCCGTTGCAGGCGGAGTTGCGATGCGGTCGCGCGGCCCGCACAATGCGCGCAAAACCCGGCCGCCCCCATGAACCTTCTCAAAGCCCTCGCTGCGGTCAGCAGCATGACCCTGCTCTCCCGCATCCTGGGTTTCGCGCGCGACACGATCGTCGCCCGCGTGTTCGGCGCCGGCCTGGCGACCGACGCCTTCTTCGTCGCCTTCAAGATCCCCAACCTGCTGCGGCGGCTTTTCGCGGAGGGCGCGTTTTCGCAGGCCTTCGTCCCCATCCTCGCGGAATACAAGAATCGCCAGGGACACGACGCCACGCAGCTGCTGGTCAGCCAGGTGGGCTCGGCGCTGACGCTGGCGCTGGTGGCGGTCGCCCTGCTCGGCATCGTCGGCGCCCCGTGGGTCGCCTATGTCAGCGCACCGGGCTTCCGTGCCGACCCCGAAAAATTTGCGCTGACCGTGACGCTGCTGCGCATCACCTTCCCCTACATCGTCTTCATTTCGCTGGTCGCGCTGGCGGCAGGCATCCTGAACACCTACAGCAAGTTTTCGGTACCGGCGTTCGCGCCGGTGCTGCTCAACGTCGCGATGATCGTCGCGGCGCTCGGACTGGCGCCCTACTTCGACCCCCCGGTGCTGGCGCTCGGCTGGGGCGTCGCGCTCGGCGGCGTGCTGCAACTGGCGTGGATGCTGCCGCATCTGGCGAAGATCGACATCCTGCCGCGCCCCACGCGCCACTTCAACGACCCCGGTGTCAAGCGCATCCTGCGGCTGATGGCGCCGGCCACGCTCGGCGTCTCGGTGGCCCAGATCAGCCTGCTGATCAACACGATCTTCGCCTCCTTCCTCGCCACCGGCAGCGTGTCGTGGCTGTATTACGCCGACCGCCTGATGGAGTTTCCCACCGGCATGCTCGGGGTGGCGCTCGGCACCATCCTGCTGCCGAGCCTCGCCAAGCATTATGCCGACGACTCGCCGGTCGAGTATTCCAGGCTGCTGGACTGGGGCCTGCGCCTCACCTTGCTGCTGGCCTTGCCGTCGGCCGCCGCGCTCGCCGTGCTGGCCGTGCCGCTCATCACCACGCTGTTCCGCTACGGCGCGTTCGGCGCGCACGACGTCAGCATGACCCAGCACGCGCTGGTAGCCTACAGCCTCGGGCTGGTCGGCCTGATCCTCGTCAAGGTGCTGGCCCCCGGCTTCTACGCGCGGCAGAACATCCGCACGCCGGTCAAGGTCGCCATCCTGACGCTGGTCGCCACCCAGCTGATGAACCTCGCCTTCATCTTCCCGCTGGGCCATGCCGGGCTGGCGCTGGCGATCGGGCTGGGTGCCTGCCTCAATGCCGCGCTGCTGCTGCATCTGCTGAAGAAACACCGGGTGTACCAGCCGCAGCCGGGATGGACGGGCTATCTGATGCGCGTCGCACTGGCGGTCTCCCTGATGGCAGCCCTGCTCTATTTCGCCATGGGAGACACGCAATGGTGGCTGGCCGCCCGCGCCTACGAGCGGCTGGCGCGGCTGGCACTGCTGGTCGGCGGCGGAATCGCGGTCTATTTCGGCACGCTGGGGCTGATGGGCTTCCGGCCCCGCCAGTTCGTCCGCCGGGCAGCCGAATAAGTCGCTGAATCGGCTAGAATTAGGCCTTTTCGCGCCGGTTCTCCCTCTGCTTCACGCCATGCGCATCACCCACGGTTTTCGCCCGCTCGGCACGCCCCATGCGGTCACGATCGGCAATTTCGACGGCCTCCACCTGGGCCACCAGGCCATGCTCGCACGCCTGCTGGACGTGGCGCGCACGCGCGGCCTGCCGAGCTGCGTGCTGAGCTTCGAGCCGCATCCGCGCGAATTCTTCGCGCCGGAGCAGGCGCCGGCACGCCTCTCGACGCTGCGCGAGAAGGCCGAATGCCTGCAGCGGCTGGGCGTCGACCGTTTCCACGTGTTCCGCTTCGATCGCGCGTTCTCCTCGCTGAGCGCCGAGTCCTTCATCGAACAGGTGCTCGGCCGCACGCTGCAGGCCAAATACGTCCTCGTCGGCGACGATTTCCGTTACGGCGCCCGGCGCGCGGGCGACTTCGCCCTGCTGCAGCAGGCAGGCACCGCGCTTGGCTTCGACGCCGAGTTCCTGCCGACCGTGGAAATCGCCGGCGAGCGCGCCTCGTCGACCGCGGTGCGGCAGGCGCTCGCCGCCGGCGAGCTCGCGCACGCCGCGCGCCTGCTGGGCCGGCCCTACAGCATCTCCGGGCGCGTCGTGCATGGCGACAAGCTCGGCCGCGACATCGGCTTCCCCACGGCCAACATCCAGCTCAAGCACAATCGCCCGCCGCTGATCGGCATCTTCGCGGTCGAACTCTGCGGCTTGAACGGCGAACCGCTGCCCGGGGTGGCGAGCCTCGGCAAGCGGCCCACCGTCAAGGGCGCGGACGCCGTGCCCGTGCTCGAAGTACACCTGTTCGATTTCGGCGCCGACATCTACGGCCGCCGGGTGCGCGTGGATTTCCTGCACAAGCTGCGCGACGAAGAAAAATATCCCGACCTCGACGCACTCGTCGCGCAGATCCGCCGCGACGTCGACAACGCCAAAACCTTTTTGAAGCAACGTCATGCCTGACTACGCCAAGCCCGATTACAAGAGCACGCTCAACCTGCCCGACACCCCGTTCCCGATGCGCGGCGACCTCGCCAAGCGCGAGCCCGGCTGGGTCAAGGCCTGGCAGGAGAAGAAGCGCTACGAGGCGATCCGCAAGGCCGCGGCGGGCCGGCCCAAGTTCATCCTGCACGACGGCCCGCCCTACGCCAACGGCGACATCCACATCGGCCACGCGGTCAACAAGATCCTCAAGGACATCATCGTCAAATCGAAAACCTTGAGCGGCTTCGACGCGCCCTACGTGCCGGGCTGGGACTGCCATGGCCTGCCGATCGAGCTGCAGGTCGAGAAAACCCACGGCAAGAATATCGATGCGGCGACGTTCCGTGAGCTGTGCCGCGCCTACGCGGCGGAGCAGATCGAGCGCCAGAAGGCCGACTTCATCCGCCTCGGCGTGCTGGGCGACTGGGAGAATCCCTATCGCACGATGGACTTCTCGTTCGAGGCCGAGCAGCTGCGCGTGCTGGGGCAGATCCAGCAGGCGGGCTATCTTTACCAGGGCGCGAAGCCCGTGCACTGGTGCGTCGACTGCGGCTCGGCGCTCGCCGAGGCCGAGGTCGAGTACGAGGACAAGACGTCGCCGGCGATCGATGTCGGCTTCACCGTGGCCGACCCCGCCGATCTCGCGCGCCGTTTTGATCTCGCTGCGGTCGACCAGCCGGTCCAGCTCGTCATCTGGACGACGACGCCCTGGACGCTGCCCGCCAACCAGGCCGTCTCGCTGCATCCTGAATTCCAGTACGCGCTGGTGCGCACGAGCAAGGGCCTGCTGATCCTGGCGGAGAGCCTGCGCGAGGCCGCGCTCGCACGCTACGGTTTGAGCGAAGCCGCCGAAGTCGTCGCGCACACCACCGGCCAGGCGCTCGAAGGCGTGCTGCTGTGGCACCCCTTCCAGGAACGCCAGGTACCGGTGATCGTCGGCGACCACGTGACCGCCGACGCCGGCACCGGCGCCGTGCACACCGCGCCCGGCCACGGCCTCGACGACTACGTCGTCGGCAGCCGCTACGGCTTGAAAGTCGACAACCCCGTCGGCGACGACGGCCGCTTCTACGCCAGCGTGCCGCTGGTCGGCGGCATGAGCATCTGGCAGGCCAACCCGCTGATCGTCGAGACGCTGCAAGCGAATGGCAGCCTGCTCGCACACGAGAAGCTGCTGCACAGCTACCCGCACTGCTGGCGCCACAAGACGCCGATCATCTTCCGCGCGACGCGGCAGTGGTTCATCGGCATGGAGAGCGGAGAGCGGGGAGCGGAGAGCGGGAAGCGGAAAACCCTGCGCGAGCAGGCGATGGCGGCGGTCGACGCCACGCAGTTCTTCCCGCACTGGGGCCGCGCGCGGCTCGAGGCGATGATCCGGAACCGCCCCGACTGGTGCGTCTCGCGCCAGCGCAACTGGGGCGTGCCGATGCCCTTCTTCACCCACAAGGAGACCGGCGAACTGCACCCCAGGACGCCGGAGCTGCTGGAAATCGTCGCCCAGCGCGTCGAGCAGCAGGGCATCGAGGCCTGGTTCGCGCTCGACCCGGCCGAGCTCCTCGGCGACGACGCCGCGCACTACGACAAGACCGGCCACACGCTCGACGTCTGGTTCGATTCCGGCGTCACCCACGCCTGCGTGCTGAAGCGCCGCCCCGAGCTCGCGCATCCGGCCGACCTCTACCTCGAAGGCTCGGACCAGCACCGCGGCTGGTTCCAGTCCTCGCTCCTGACCGGCTGCGCGACCGACGGCCGCGCGCCCTATGACGCGCTGCTGACCCACGGCTTCGTCGTCGACGGCAAGGGCCACAAGATGAGCAAGTCGAAGGGCAACGTCGTCGCGCCGCAGAAGGTCATGGACCAGTACGGCGCCGACATCCTGCGGCTGTGGGTCGCGACCACCGACTACTCCGGCGAGCTGTCGATCTCGGACGAGATCCTGAAGCGCGTCGTCGAGAGCTACCGCCGCATCCGCAACACCCTGAAATTCCTGCTCGCCAACCTGTCCGACTTCGACCCCAAGGCGCATGCGCTGCCGATCGAGGACTGGCTGGAGATCGATCGCTACGCGCTGGCACTCGCCCGCCAATTGCAGGGCGAGCTGCAGGCCCACTACGACGCCTACGAATTCCACTTCATCGTGCAGAAGCTGCAATCCTTCTGCTCCGAGGATCTCGGCGGCTTCTACCTCGACATCCTGAAGGACCGCCTCTATACCAGCGGCGCCGACAGCCGCGCGCGGCGCGCCGCGCAGAACGCGCTCTACCATCTCACGCACGCACTGGTGCGCTGGATGGCGCCGATCCTGTCGTTCACCGGCGAGGAGGTGTGGGAGCAGCTGGCCGCCCCCTCCCCAACCCTCCCCCGCCCCGCGGGCGCGGGAGCGAACGCTGGGCCCACACCAGTTGACGATTCGGTCTTCCTGCACACCTGGCATGCGCTGCCGGAACAGGCCGGCGAAGAAGCGCTCCTCGAGCGCTGGACCCGCATCCGCGCCGTGCGCGCGATGGTGTCGAAGGAACTCGAGACCCTTCGCGTTGCCGGCGGCATCGGTTCGTCGCTGCAGGCAGAGGTCACGCTGCACGCCAGCCCCGATACCTACGCCCTGCTCGCGCCGCTCGGCGACGATCTGCGCTTCGTGCTGATCACGTCGCAGGCGCGCGTTGTCCCGGCCAACGCCGACCGCGTCGAAGTCGCGCCGAGTACGTCGCAGAAATGCGACCGCTGCTGGCACTATCGCGCCGACGTCGATGCCCACCCCGAGCATCCCGGGCTGTGCGGACGCTGCGTCTCCAACCTCCATGGCACCGGCGAGGTGCGCAAGCATGCGTGATTTCTTCAGCCCGGCGATGCGCAAATGGCTCGGCCTCGCCGTCGCCGTCATCGTCGCCGACCACCTGACCAAATTCTGGGTGTCGTCGGCGCTCGACTACCAGCAAGCCATCCCGGTGCTGCCCTTCTTCTCGCTGGTGCTCGTGCACAACACGGGCGCCGCATTCAGCTTCCTGGCCGATGCCGGCGGCTGGCAGCGCTGGTTCTTCATCGCTGTCGGCATCGTCGCCACCGTGGTGATCATGCGCCTGCTGAAGCGCCATGCCGAGGACGGTCGCATGGCCGTCGCACTCGCCCTGGTGCTCGGCGGCGCGCTCGGCAACGTCATCGACCGCGTCGTGCTCGGCCACGTGATCGACTTCCTCTATTTCCACTACCGCAGCTTCGCGTGGCCGGCCTTCAACGTCGCCGACTCTGCGATCACCATCGGCGCTGCCCTGCTGGTCTGGGACAGCCTGCACAGAAAGCCGGGCACGCGATGACGATACGCACGGTCGCCCGCGGCGACACGCTCGAGCTGCGCTACGCGCTGCGCCCGCGCGGCGGCGAGGACATCGTCTCGAACTTCGACGATGCGGCGCCGGAGACGATCACGCTGGGCGACGGCACGCTCGCCCCGACGCTGGAAGAATGGCTGGTCGACCTCGTTCCGGGCGAGCGCCACGTCTTCCTGCTGGAACCCTGGCAGGCGTTCGGCCTCAGCCAGCCCGAGCTGGTCCAGACGCTGCGGAAAGCCGACCTGCCGGACGACATGGAATTCGCGGTCGACACGCTCGTCGAATTCTCGATGCCGAACGGCCAGACGCTCGCCGGGCGCATCCTCGAAATCGGCGACGACACGGTCAAGGTCGATTTCAACCACCCGCTCGCCGACCTCTCGATCGAATTCGAAGTCGAGGTCGAGCGCATCCTTGCCGCCGCCGAACCCACCGCGGGGACGTCCCACGCCGGTCACGCCTGACGCTTCGCCCGCCCTGCCGAAACTGGAATGCCCATGACACCCACCATTCTGCTTGCCAACCCGCGCGGCTTCTGCGCCGGCGTCGACCGCGCCATCGCCATCGTCGAGCGCGCGCTGGAGAAATTCGGCGCACCGATCTACGTCCGCCACGAAGTCGTCCACAACACCTTCGTCGTCAACGACCTCAAGGCGAAGGGCGCGATCTTCGTCGAGGAACTGTGCGAGGTGCCCGCCGGCGCAACCGTCATCTTCAGTGCCCACGGTGTCTCGCAGGCGGTGCGCCTGGAGGCCGCCGCGCGTGGGCTGAACGTGTTCGACGCGACCTGTCCGCTGGTGACCAAGGTGCACGTCGAGGTCAGCA
Organism: Thiobacillus sp. SCUT-2; assembly: GCF_035621355.1. Classification (NCBI taxonomy): domain Bacteria; kingdom Pseudomonadati; phylum Pseudomonadota; class Betaproteobacteria; order Nitrosomonadales; family Thiobacillaceae; genus Thiobacillus; species Thiobacillus sedimenti. The sequence goes on from NZ_CP141769.1 coordinate 2,070,206, forward strand.
AGATGCGCGACAAGGGCTTCGAGATCGTGATGATCGGCCACAAGGGCCACCCCGAGGTCGAGGGTACGCTGGGCCAGTCGGCCAGCGGCATGTATCTCGTCGAGACGCCCGAGGATGTTGCCGCCTTGCAGGTGTCCGATCCCGACAGGCTCGCCTACGTCACCCAGACCACGCTCTCGGTCGACGACGCCGCCCGCGTGGTCGCCGCCCTGCGCGCGCGCTTCCCCGCCATCGTCGGCCCCAAGAAGGACGATATCTGCTACGCCACGCAGAACCGCCAGGACGCGGTCAAGGCGCTGGCGCCGCAATGCGACGTCGTGATCGTGGTGGGATCGCCGACCAGTTCGAACTCGAACCGGCTGCGCGAAGTGGCCGAGAACCTGGGGGTGCCGGCATACATGGTCGACAACGCGGGCGAGATCCAGCCCGAATGGATCGCCGGCAAGCAGCATATCGGCGTGACGGCGGGCGCGTCGGCGCCCGAGGTCCTGGTGCAGGACGTCATCGCCGTGCTCGCTCGCTCCGGCGCGGCTGAAGTGACCCACCTCCAGGGCGCGCAAGAGAACGTCGGCTTTCCGCTGCCGAAAGGCCTGGCCTGAGGCCGGACTGAACCCGCACCGAGGAAGGCGCGCGTCGGATTCCTTTACATGCCGCCTGGGCCGCTCGCGCCCACGCACCCAGCCCGCCCGTCCCAGGCAAAAAAAAGCTTCCGATTCAAGGCTCTTTCCCACCCACCCCATTCCAGGCCCGAAACCTGCTTGGAATGCGGTCGGCACGCGACCCGCGCCGGATCGTCGCCAGCCAAGCTATCAGCCTCATACCAATCTGGAGAACAGGGAACCACCATGCGCACCATTCTGGGCATCATTCTCGCCACTGCCGCCGTTCAGGCGTTTGCCATCACCGTCAATGTCCCGCCGGCATCGGTTCCGGAGCCGGGCGCGCTGTCGTTGCTCGGGATCGGCGCCGCCGCCGGCGCGCTGATCTTCGCGAAGAACCGCAACAAGAAGAAGTAAGGCCGGTTCCGGGCGCCCCGCGCCCGGAACGGAAGGAATCAGCTGCGCCAGCAGTCGGCCACGGTCCCCGTGCCCGACTCGGTGCGTGTGCCCGTCTGGTCGATCGTCAGCGTGCCGCACTGCGGGTCGCTGAAAGTCCCCGTCGGCGTGGCCTGAATCACGTAGCCGGTCGCCGTCAGGTTCGCGTTGGGCAGGGTGATGTTGTAATCGGCCGGGCCGTTCTTGGGGGATTGGGCTTGCGGGCCGGTCAGTGTTGCACCGACGTAGGTGCCATTGGTCGTGAAGTAGCGTTCCATGAACTGTGCGTCTTCCGTCATGATCGCCTGGGCGTCGGCACGCTTGGCGCGCCGTACGTGGTCAACGTAACTCGGGTAGCCGACCGCGGCCAGGATCCCGATGATCATCACGACAACGAGAAGCTCGATCAGCGTGACGCCCGACTGGAAAGGAAAATTCCGGTACTTGTTCATTTAGGCTTGCTCCCGACTATCGTGTCTGCACGCTGATGCTCGTCAGCAACGACGGCTGGCGCTCCCCTTGGGACGCCGCCTGGAACTGAACACGATCCCCCACGCGGAGATCGCTGATCGTGCTGCGCTTGCCGTTCACCGTCACCACGGTCGTCAGCGGGTTGTACGCGTAGGTCACGCCGCCGATCACGAGCTTGCTGGCGCCGGCGTAAATCGCGTCGACGGTCCCACCCTGGCGAACCGGTGCCGTCGACACGGTGCGGCTTGTCTCCGGCCCACCGTCGATCCGCATCATGGCCTGGACCGGCCCGGCGCACACGAGGGCAGTTAGAACGAGTATCGCGATCTGTTTCATTTCTCCCCCTTACTGGAAAATCTGGCGCCAGCTCGAGCGGCTCTGGATGGGCGGCAGCGAATTCAGCACGTTTTCCAGTGAGGAATTCGTCGTCGCGTTCTTCTGGCTCATGCTGGTCCACTTATTCATGGACCCGCCGCCCGGGCCGCCCGGGTTTTTCTGCATGCGCACTGCGCTCGGAATCGACGACTTCGCGACGCCCGACGGATAGGAGCCTGACGTGCCGAGATTGTCGGCCGTCGTGACGACGCCGTCGCCGTCCACGTCGAACGTCGGCCCGCCCAGCGCCGCACCCGTCGTCGCGTCCAGTTCCATCAGCCAGCCGGTTCCGCCGCCCGAGCATGCCGCGGCATTCGGGATCATCGTCGTGAACAGGATGCGGTTGGAATACAGCGACGGGTCGCTCACCACCCGCTCGCCCGAGGCAGGAAGGTCCATGTACCAACCGCGCTGGGTGCCGCTTCCTGCCGGGCTATCCCAGTTGATCGTGTTGCTGCTCGACGTGCGGTAGGTCGTACCGTCCACCGTCGTGCTCGTCGTAATCGTCTGCGGCTGCAAATCGCTGCGGGTCGAGACCGTCGAGAAGGCCGAGGAGAAGCGATCCCACACCGAGTAGAACGTCTGCGTGCCAGTCGTCGAGATGTCGCTGCTCTCCAGGTATTTGCCGGTGCCGAAGAACAGCTGGTAGCCGTCGCCGCTGAATTGCCGCGTGACCTCGATCGCGCTGGTGATGGGCTGGGCGTTGCCGCCGGCATCCTTCGCAATGAACAACTTGGTCGCGCTCCAGCCGTTGGTGTTCGAGGCGCACACGCCCTGATTGTTGGCGTTGCAGAGGTCGAACTTCCAGACGTTGCCCTGCAGATCGCCAGCGTAGGCGACGTCGGCCGTGCCGTCGGCGTTGGTATCGATGAGCGTCGGCGCAGCGAGAGTGTTCGGGGTCGTCGACGACCCGACACTGGTGGAAAGCTTCTTGATGAGTGCGCCGGTTCCTATATCGACAATATAAAGCGCCGCGACGCCGGTCGTGCTGTTGTAGCCATTGCTGAAAACTGCGGCCCATGCACCCGTGTTCAGCTTGACGATGCTCGGCTGACCGTACACGTAACCGAGATCGGAATCGGTGTACTCCCACCTGACGAGCGACGCGGCATTGGCCTCACTGAAGTTGGCAGGATTGGTCACGTCGAGTGCATACACGCTGCGCCCCCCGCCACCAAGGCCGGCAACGAGCGTCGTGTGCCACGCACCCGAGTAGAAGGTGTCGACAACGGTCGGCGAGCCATCGACGTAGTAGCGATGGCTATAGTTGGGGGAAGTCAGCTGCGCCAGATTCGCGAAGACGCCGTTCGGCACGAAGGCGAGCTTTTCCTGCCCGGTCGCGGCATCGAACGCGTGCAGCATGCCGTCGTTGGCGCCGACATAGATCATCGGCGTGCGCGAGTTGTACGTCTGACGGAAGCTGTAGTAGCTCGCCGATTCGAGATTGTCGGGGTAATCGAATGTGGGCGGTCCAACGTAGGCCGGCGCCGAGTTGACGATATCTCCCAGTACGGAGATCAGGCGCGGCCGGAAGCCGCTGAGGCCGGTCTGCCCGCGCAGGTAGTTGAGTCGGTTGGCACCGGTGTCGGCCGGGTTGCTCGCGTCGAGGCTGGGATTGCTCGTCAGCGCGGTCGACTGGCTGGCGTCGAGCTCGGTCGCGGTCGGGCTCGACGGATTGGCCGGCCAGCGGAACGGGATGCCCGCGCCCGTGCTGGGCTTGTAGGTGATGATCTTCCGGCCACTATTGTAATTCTGGCCGTTGAGCACGGACCCGGCCTGCCACGCCGTCGTGGTGACCGCGCCCGTGGTGGCATCGGTATTGTAGGCGATCATGTCGCCCGACCAGTCGGCGGAGTTGAACTGCCCCTGGTAGATCTTGCCGCCCGCCACCACCGAGCCGGAGGTCATCGCCACCGCTGCCGCAGCGCCGGATTGCGCGATGATGCTGCTGAAGATGCTGTTGAACGTCGTGTTCAGCGTGGCAAGGTTGTTGGCGTAGTAGGCCGAGCTCGTGCCCCCGGCGCTGGCCATCTGGTCGAGCGGATTCGGCGGGTTGGCGATGAAATAGTTGTTGGTGAATTCGGGCAGCGCAAAGCCGATCACGTAGGTCTTGACCGGGCGTGAACCGGAATTCAGGTTGCCAACGGCCGTGACTGCATTCGCGACCTCGCTGGCCGAGTAGGGTTCGCCCGTCTGATAGGTGACGCTGCCACCCGTGGCGGTGACGCTGGGCAGGCCCGTGGTCAGGAAAACCGCGAAATCCTTGTTGCAGGATGTGGGCGGCGCGCTTTGCGGTCCCCCCTGAGAAGATCCGAAGTTCGTCGTGGCGCCGTTGTAGTAATCCTTCGCCGTCATGAAGGTGCCCGTGATCGGCGTCAGGCCGGCGTTGATCAATGGCGCATTGGGATTGTTCCAGGTGTTGCCGCCCGAAATGCTCGTGGGGTTGTCGTTCCACGTTCCCGAACCGCTGCGCGTCGGTACGGCCTCGGTTGCGAGCTTGACGTTGAGCTTGGACGCCTGCGTCGTGTCGAGATTCGCGATCGGAATATGCAGATAGCCCTTGCCCGGGCTGGAATTGGCGAACCAGGTCGGTCCAGAGTCGGTCGAGGCCAGCCGCTGCCCCCAGTCGTCAATGGCCTGCGCATAGTCGCTGTCAGTCGGGCCGAAGTTGTATGTACCCAGGGAGGAGCCATAGCCGTCCCCGCCGGAGCCGGGCGCAGCGTCGGATATGCCGGTCTTGGTCCCGTAGCAGGCATATTTGGTGTAATTGCCCGGGAAGCTCTGATAACTGCTTCCGCCCGTGCCGGTTCCGTAACAGAACGTGCTACCCTGCGGGCCCGACGTGTAATAGGGAAGGTTGACGTTGTAGTAGATGCAGTCAACTGTGGTGCCGCCCGACGTCGTGCAGGCGCCCGACGCATTCGGGCTTGTCGGGTTCGGGATCTTGTATTTCTTGTGGGTCGCGCTGTCGCGCGCGCCGGTCCAGTTCGGGTCGTAATTGGCCGGATCGTAGCTGACGTCGTACGGGCTTTGATTCAGCCACGCATGGGCGACGCTGCTCTGCTGGAACGCCATCAGGCCCATGTTGATCTGGCCCGTATAGTTCGTGACCAGCGTGCGGGCGGCCGTGCGGGCGATTTCCGAGCGGCTGGTCGGGTCGGCGCTCCCGACGGCGAGACCCGTAGGATCCTCATCCATGGAATTCGAGTTGGCAAAGATCAGCAGCACGTTGGCTTTCGCGCCCGAGGTCACGAACAGCGGCACCTGGCTCAGGCTGAGCTGCGCGGCGTTTGCCGCGCTGCAATAACCCGCGCCGAGTCCCGCCGCAAGGGCGAGAGAGAGGGGGGTGCGGATGAAGATCTTCATGAGAGCTCCCTGCGGATCAATAGATCACGGTGGCCTGGACCATGGCCTGGGTCTGGCCAGTCATGCCCCAGCCCACGGCCGTGATGCGATAAGGCGTCAGTTGCGCGCCCGAGGTGTTACCCTTGCCGATCGTGGCCGTGGACCCGAATGCCGGCACCGTTCCCGGGAGCAGTTCAATGATGTAGCGCGGCTGTTGCGGCAGTGCAGGCCCCGATCCACTGAAGTTCAGTGTGCCGTTGTACGCCGCGGTCTTGGTCGAGGTCCATTGGTTGTTGGCCGTCAGCGCCGTCCACACCGGGGTCACGGGATCGTTCAGGCAATAGCCGTTCGAACACCCTGCAACAAAGAGCGCGGGTTGTGTCGACACGGTGGGAAGCTTCTTCATCGCATCGCGGATGCCCGCTTCCGCGGCTTCGAACGCCACATCCTGGTCACGCGCGTTGCCCGCCATGCGTTCCTCGAGCGAGGTCGCCTTGATCGCCGACAGTGAGATGAGCGTCAGCACGACGAGGAAGATCAGGCCGGTGATCAGCGCGGCGCCGCGTTGGGTGACGGAAGTCTGGATGTGCATGGCCTGTATGCCCTTGAGGGTATTCATCGCCTACATCGGCGGGATGCGGTTGCGCACCCCCACCGTCGCCGAGTAGACCTGATAGAGCCTGCGATCCGGCGCGTTGAAGGTACCGTTGTTGAACGTGGCCGACTGCGTAGCGGTCGAGATGTTGTCGTCCGGGCTGCGCATCAGCAGGTTCAGGGTCACGCTGACGACCTGCGGCCAGTTCGTGGGCGCACTGCTGTAGCTGTCCACCGCACCGTCGCCGTTGGTATCGAGCCCGTAGCGGATCTGCATGTCCCACACGTTCTCGACCAGTTCCTCGGCGCTGCCGGTGACGCCCACTCGATAGAGGGCACGATTACCGGCGGGGTTGGTACCGATGAAGTAGGAGTACTGGTTCACCCGCATCACGAAGGCGTCGGGCCCATAAGTGCCCACGCGGTTGCCGGTGTTGGAGCTGTTCGCATGGGCGATCGTAACGGTCGTACCGGACCCCGTCGATACCGTCGTCGCGCGGAACACGTCGGCGTTCACGCAATTGGTGACCACGAGCACGTCGCCGGCCTGGAAGCCGTCTGGATTGCTGCCGATCTGGATGTTGGAATTCTGCGGAACAAGGTTGCCGGTGAGGTTGACCCCAGAGCTCCAGGCCGCCATGATCGAAAGCACGTCACCCGCCGCCCTCGCGACTGTGCTCGGGTTGGTCCAGCCCGTACCGTTGTCGTAGCCGATCAGAGCGTTGCCCGCACCCATCTGGGGAATAGGCGGGTTGGCGATGGTGTTGACCCGGGTCGACTGGATGTTGCCGCAACCGAGATAGCCAGCCATGCGGATATCGCGACTCATCATGTCGAGCGCGTAGCGCGCGTTTTCCTGCATGCGCGAAAGATTGTCGGTGGTGCGGAAGGCGCCGCGGCTGCCGATATACAAATAGCCGATTCCCCCCAACAGGATGAGCCCGAGGGTCATGGCGATGAGGATCTCGACCAGGCCGAAGCCCGATTGCCCGCGTGCAGGTTTCGACATCGGCTTCATAGTTGTGTTTCCACCCTGAACGTCTTGGCCGCTTGGTTTGCCGCGCTCCCGCTATCAACCAGACCACGGCTGTCATTCCACTGGACGACGATCGTCGCCACACGCGTTGCCGCGTCTACGGCGACCGAGCCATCCCCGGCAGGGAGCACGCACGCGAGCTGGTTCTTCCAGGCGGCGATGTCCTGCTGCGGAACCGTCCCCGTCGGCACGGCCGTCGAGCACGCTCCTGGCGTTCCAATCGCCGTGGCGTAGTTTCCCGTCACCGCGGCAGCGCGATTCGCGCGCATGCGGTCGACGATGTCGTAGGCCATCCAGGTCGCCTGGGTGCGATGACTGGCGCTGAGATTGTTGCGCATGCTGGACGTCATCAAGCCGGCCAGGCCGAGCAGGCCGACGGCCAGCACCAGCATTGCGACCAGAATTTCGAGCAGGGTGAATCCCGACTGTTTCATGGGCATCCTCATGGGCAGGCGACGCTGGAAACCCGCGTGCGTCCGGTACGTTCGATCTGGATCGCCCGCCCCTGGACCTGGGCGGGGCTGGGCGGGCAGAGCGTGAGGGTCGTGCTCGCCGTGGTGGCGGTCGTGGCGATCGTTGTCCGGCCGGTCGACGTGAAGGCAACTTGCGTGGCGACATCCGTCCCGCCGGTCAGCGTACTGGAACCGCCGAGCGCCTGCTGCACCCGGAGGCGGTTCCCGGACGCGTCCTGGACAATCCAGCCCTGGTTCCAGGTGCCGGTGCAGCTGGTGCCGTTGCTGCTCGCGCAGACCGTCACATTGACAGCGCGCTTGACGGCCTCGCTGCGCGCGATATTGATCGCCGTAATCAGGTCGTTGGCCTGCGACGCCATGCGGTTATTCATCACGAACCGCTGGAAATTGGGAACGGCGACCGTCACCAGGATGGCCGCGACGGCCAGCGTGACCAGCAGTTCGATCAGGGTGAAGCCGCGCTTCGAGGCGTCGATCATGGCGTTTTCAAGGTCTCGTTTCACACTGCCACCTTAATAAAGGCGGCGCGACGAAGTCCAATTCCGGAAGACGAGTGGCGGGATTGGGCTCATGAACGGCCCGCCTTCCCTGTCCATCACCGGAAATCCGCCACTGCTAACGTCCGAAAGCCGGCCAAACTTGAGCCGGCCAGCGCTCAACAGCTGCCCGATTGCAGCCTCGGACGCCCCGTGTGGTTGATGATGATGTCGCGGCGGTCGCCATCCGCGCAGATCTGCAGCGTGCCGTTGGGCAGCCCGCCCGAGCCCTGGCTGGTGCCGTCGGGCCGATAGCTGATGTAGTGGCCGTAGGTCGCATTGGCGGTGATACTGACCGTTCGATGCGAATGCGCCTGGGCGCGCAGCACCTGGTCATTGACGTCGATCACGCCGTGCGCCCCCCCGTCGACGAACACCAGCCAGCCCTCGTGCCAGCCTGCGGCGGCGTCACATGCCGGTACGGCGCTTTCGGCGTCGGCAGTCTTGCATACCGTGACCCGCGTGCCCCGCTTGATGGCCTCCGACCGCGCCAGCTGCAACGCGGTCAGGAGGTCGTTCGTGATGGCCGCCAGCCGGCTTGCCCGAGCCAGATAGGCATAGCCTGGAAGCGCAATCGCCAATAAAATCGCCCCTACCGCCAGCCCGACCAGCAGTTCCACCAGTGTGAATCCGCGCCGTTGCATCGTCCCCTCCCCCTTCTTCTTGTGCGGGTCTGGCAGCTTGCCATGCCGGGCAGGGGGCAGCCATACAACTTTAGTCGTAGGACCGTGCCATGCCGAGGGCTGACGCCCCGCCGGCCAAGCCGTCGGTTGTCGTGCTCGGCGCGGGCGTGTCCGGCCTCAGTGTTGCGCTCGCGCTGCTGAAGCGTGGCGATACCGTGACGGTGCTCGAGCGTGGGGAAGCGGGCGCTGAATCCTCGTGGGCGGGGGGCGGCATCCTCTCGCCGCTGCTGCCCTGGAATTACCCGGATGCCCTGACGGCACTCGCACTGCGTTCGATGGCGGCCTACCCGGACTGGGTGGCGGACATCGAGGCACGTGCCGGCCGCAGCACCGAGTACACGCGCAGCGGCATGCGGGTGCTCGGCGAGCCTCACCCCGAGACGGCCGTCGCCTGGTGCCGGGCACATGGGCTTGCGGCGATGCCTCGCCACGACGAGGCGGGCGACGCCGTGTGGTTGCCCGAGATCGCCCAGGTACGCAATCCGCGGCTGGTCAGCGCATTGCGCGACGCGGTCGTCGGTCTGGGCGGCACGCTTCGCACCCACGAGTCGGCCACGGCCGTCGTCACCCGGGCCGCCAAGGTCGAGGCGGTCCACACCGCGAACGCGGACTACGCGGCGGACCGGTTCGTCGTGGCAACCGGTGCCTGGGCCGGCATTCCGCTGCCCGGGCTGCCCGCGGTGCCGAACATCCGTCCGATTCGCGGCCAGATGCTGCTGTTCCAGCTGTCTCCCGGTGCGCTCGACACGATCCTGTATCGCCGCGGCCTGTACCTGATCCCGAGGCGCGACGGCCACGTGCTGGTCGGCAGCACGCTGGAGGATGTCGGCTTCGACAAGGCGACCGATGCCGCCACCCGCGCGCGCCTGCATGCGGAAGCCGCGGAGCTGCTGCCCGTGCTGCGCTCGCTGCAGCCGGTGCGGCATTGGGCCGGGCTGCGCCCGGGCGCGCCGGACAACATTCCGGTCATCGACCGCCATCCGGACTTCGACAACGTGTTCGTCAATGTCGGGCATTACCGCTATGGCGTGACTTTGGCGCCGGCGTCGGCCGAGCTGCTCGCCGACCTGCTGGAAGGCCGCGCGCCCGCGCTCGACCCCGCCCCCTATCGCTGGCAGGCCGCGCTGCAGAGAAGCTGGCCGCAAGGGCAATGAACGGGGCGAATGCGTTACACTGCAGCGAAAAATGAAGGGGCCGGCCGACGCGCCCGTGCATCCGCGCATGAACCTTTCCGCTCTGAACACACACGGCGCTTTCCCCGCTCCGGCATACGACACGACGGGGGCGCCCCGTGCCTGAGACCGCCGGCCCCGTGCTCTCCGTGTGGGTCATCAGCGACGCCAAGCCGGGCCACCTCAACCAGTCGCTGGGCCTGGCCGAGGCGCTGGCGCGCGCCGCGCCGAGTACGGTTCACACCCTGCCCGCCCTGCCGGCCTGGCGCGCCTGGCTCGCCCTGCTGCTGAAGCGTGCGCCGGGCGGCGATCTTCCCTCCCCCGACCTGATCATCGGCGCCGGCCACGCCACCCACCTGACCCTCCTGGCCGCGCGCCGCGCCCGCGGCGGACGCACCGTGGTGCTGATGAAGCCCAGCCTGCCGCGGCGCTGGTTCGACCTGTGCATCCTGCCCGCGCACGACGGCATCGCCGCGGACCGCCGCACGCTGGTGACCGAGGGCGCACTCAATCGCGTCCGTCCCGCGGCGGAGCACGATCCGCAATGCGGCCTCCTGCTGATCGGCGGCCCGTCGCCGCACTTCGAGTGGGACGCAGACGCGCTCCACCTGCAGCTGCGCAGCATTCTCGCCCGCACGCCGGAGACGCGCTGGGTCCTGACCACGTCGCGCCGAACGCCCGCCGATTTCGCGGCGGGCGTGCCGCCGGCGCCGAATCTGGCCATCGTCCCGCACACGGAGACGGCGCCCGACTGGCTCCCGGCGCAACTGGCGCGCTGCGGCAACGTATGGGTCACGCCGGACAGTGCCTCGATGGTGTTCGAGGCGCTGTCCGCAGGTGCCGCCGTCGGCGTCTTCGACCTGCCCGTCAAGCCGAGAAGCCGCATCGGCCAGGCCATCGCACGGCTGGCCGACACGCGGCGCGTCACCCGCTTCGCGCGCTGGTGCGCCCATGGCGCGCTTCACCCGAATCTGCATCCGCTGGCGGAGGCGGACCGTTGTGCAACCTGGATCCTCGAATGGCTGAAGAACGAAACAAGAAGAAGCTGACCGTCCTGCAATTGCTGCCTGCCATGGAGTCAGGCGGGGTCGAGCGCGGCGTGCTCGAGGTGGCCCACGCCCTGGTTGAGCACGGGCATCGTGCACTGGTGATCTCGGAAGGCGGCCGGCTGGTCGCGCGCCTGGCGGAATGCGGGGCCGAGCACGTCGCCTGGCCGATCGGACGGAAGACCCTGCGAACGCTGCTGCTGGTGCGCAGGCTGCGCCGGTTCCTGACCGAACAGCGCGTCGACATCGTCCACGCCCGCTCGCGGGTTCCCGCCTGGATCGCCTGGCTGGCCTGGCGCGGCATGGCCCCCGCCACCCGTCCGCGCTTCGTCACGACCGTGCACGGCCTCTACAGCGTCAACCGGTACAGCCGCATCATGACGCGGGGCGAACGGGTCATCGCCGTCTCCGAGACGGTTCGCGACTACATCCTGCGCGAATACCCCGACACGCCGCCCGCTCGCATCGAGGTCATCCCGCGCGGCGTGGACGGCCGCTTCTACCCGCACGGATGGAAGCCCGATCCGGCGTGGCAGCAGCGGTTCCTCGAACAGTTTCCCCATGCGGTGGGCAAGCAGCTGGTCACCCTGCCGGGGCGCATCACGCGGCTCAAGGGGCACGAGGACTTCATCGAGCTCGTCGGGCGGATGAAGCGGCGCGGCCTGCCCGTGCACGGTCTCATCGTCGGCGGCGCGGCGGCGTCCAAGCAACGGTATTGGCGCAAGCTGCACTGCCGCGTACGCAGCATGGGGCTGGACGCCGACATCAGCTTCACCGGCCAGCGCGACGACCTGAAGAACATCCTGGCGATCTCCAACCTGGTCCTGTCCCTGTCCTCGCAGCCGGAATCCTTCGGGCGAACCACGCTCGAAGCCTTGCGGCTCGGCGTGCCGACCGCAGGCTACGACCACGGCGGCGTCGGCGAGATCCTGCGCGCCGTCTATCCCGCAGGCCTGCTGCCGTGCGGCCGCATCGACGAAGCCTGCCAGCGCATCGCCCGGCTGCTGCAGCAGCACGAGCCCGTTCCGGCGGGCGACTTCTTCCCGCTGCGCACGATGCTGGACCGGACCCTCGCCCTGTACGAAGCGCTGGCGGACGCGCCCCGGCGCTGCTGAGCGTCAGGAGCGTCCGCTGATCGCCGCCGGCAGGTGCAGCAGGCGGCCGCGCACCTTGCCGTAGAAGTCGCGCAACGCCACGGCAGGGCTCGACAGCCGCAGGGCACGGCGCGACAGCATCGCCTCATCCGGGTCGGCTTTCGCGTCGGCGCGATGCAGACGCGCGATCTCCCGCGCCGCCACGGCGAACAGGTTGTATTCGTACAGGATGCGCCGCCGCGCCTCGACCAGAGCCGGCAGGCGCTTCTCGTATTCGTTGCCGGCGATCGCGCTGCGGATGATTTTGAGCGCCGCCGCGGGATCGCGGATGTCGATGCGGATGAAGCTCTCGGCGGGGAAATAGTCCTCCGCGTTCGGGCAACCGTAATAAAACGGCAGCGACAGTCCGATGAAGGGATCGGCCAGCTTCTCGGTCCAGTGATGCACCCCGATGAAATTCTCGATCGCGACGTGGTAGCGATAGTCGCGCAGGCAGTCGGCCTTGTCGTCGAGCGGGCGCGCAGTCTGGCGGCCGAAGGTGTCGAGTTCGGGCATGTGCTCGACCAGCCAGCGCATGAAGCGGGCGCGGTGGTGGTGCAGCGTGTGGCGCATCGCCTTCGGCGAATACACCATCGACACGTCGCGGGTCTTGTCGAGGGGAGGCTCGCCGGCGATGCGGTCGAAGGGCAGCACCTCGCGCCCCATCCCGTAGAACCAGTGCAGTGCCGGCTGGGAAAAGATCCGCCGCGGGTGGGGCAAGGCCCATTCGGGCTGGCTGGTCAGCACTGCGCCGAACTGGCGCGCGAAGCTGTTGCCGTAGATCTTCACCGAAGACGGCTCGCAGGTCACCAGCAGCGTATGTTCGCGCGGGCACGCCAGCTCCTCGCGCGTGGTCTTCTTCGGCTCGCCGGGACGCTCCGGCAGGTCGTCGTAGACCAGCAGCCAGTCGTAGTCGCGCGCATCGCGCTCGAAGGTGAATTCGCATTCGCCCCAGACCGGCTCGTTGTGCGGAAACTGGTGCATCCAGATGGCGGCCGGCAGGCTGCTCAGCATCTTCACGCGCAGGCGGCGGGGTTCGCGTTCGCTCATGGCACCTCTCAGAAACTGCGCAGCCCTTCGGGCCAGTCGTGCCCCGGCCCGAGCTCGCCGGCAGCCAATGCGGGGAAGTTCGCTGCCACCCATTCCGGCGTGATCGCCCTCATGCACGCCTGCTGCTCGGGGTTCGCGCACACTTTCGCATAGCAGTTGCGGCACGGCAGCTGCGCCTGCACCGCCACCGCGGCCGTGCCGATCGGCTTGACCCGGCGCGGGTCGGTCGGCCCGCACAACACCAGCAGCGGGCGCCCGGCGGCCGAGGCGAAGTGCGCGGTGCCGGTGTCGTTGCCGATGATGGCGATCGCGCCTGCGCACATCGGCGCGATGTCGAGCAGCTGCAGCCGGCCGTTGAGGTTCACCACCCAGTCCCCCGCCTCGGCGATCTCCGCGCAGTCGTCCACTTCGTCGGGGCCGCCGATCACGGCGATCTTCGCCACGCCCCGTGCGTGCAGCAACCGCGCGAGCTCGGCGAAGCGCGCCGCGCCCCAGCGCTTGAGCGGGTGCGCGGCCGCGGCGCCCGGCAGCAGCACGACATAGCGGTCGTCCACGAGGCCGTGCTGCTGGCGCAGCGATTCCACCACGGCCAGCCGCTCGGGCGCCGGATACAGCACCGGATGCATGGTCTGCGTGGGAATGCCGATCGCCTGCAGCACCGACTGCATCATCGGCATCGCGTGGGCCTGGGGATCGCGCACGGCAGGCTGGTGCGTGTAGGGGAAGCCGCCGCGGTTGCCGACGCGGATGCGCGGCGCGCCTCCGGTGAGCCAAAGCAGCGCGAGCAGGAAGCGCGAGTGGTCCGATCGCTGCAGGTCGATCACCAGGTCGTAGCGCCCGGCGCGAACCTTCTTCATCCACGCGAGGCTGTTTTTCCACCGATGGGTCTTGCTGCGCACGTCGATCGCCCACACCTCGGCGAAGCGCGGGTCGTGGGCGAACAGGCCCGTGCAGTTCGGCTGCGTGTTGAGGTGGATCTCGGCGAGCGGCAGCGCGCGGGCGATGTCCTCCATGAGCGCGGTCGCGATGACGACGTCGCCGAGCGCGCTCCACTTGATGACGAGGACGCGGCGAATCCGGGACAAATAATCCGTTCGTGTTGAGTCGTGAGCTTGTCGAACGATCGAAACATGAACGGGCTCCTGGCCTTCGACAAGCCTGTCCTGAGCCACGTCGAAGGGCTCAGGCCGAACGGTGGTTGGTTTCAATCCGTTCTTGCCCATTTATACCGATTCCGGCTTGTATTCCGGCACCCAGGCCTGCAACTGCCGCTTCACCGCCGCCTCGTCGGGCAGGCCCTGCTGCGCCAGCCACGCCATGCATTCGTCACACCAGCCGGCGTCGGCCGCGCGCGCCTTCGCGACCCGCAGTTTGGGATGGGGCGTTGGCAGCGTGGATTCGTCGTCCGCCAACAGCTCCTCGTAGAGCTTCTCGCCGGGGCGCAGGCCGGTGTACTCGATGCGGATGCGGTCCTCGTCCGCCCCGGACAGACGGATCATCATTTTCGCCAGCTCGGCGATCTTCACCGGCTCGCCCATGTCGAGCACGAAGATCTCGCCGCCCTCGCCCATCAGGCCGGCCTGCAGCACCAGCTGGGCGGCCTCGGGGATCGACATGAAGTAGCGCGTGATCTCGGGGTGCGTCACCGTGACCGGGCCGCCTGCCTCGATCTGCTTCTGGAACTTGGGGATCACGCTGCCGGACGAGCCCAGCACGTTGCCGAAGCGCACCGAGACGAAGCGCGTGCCGCCCGGCCCGTGATCGTCCTGGCGCCGCTGCATCGACTGGCACATCATTTCGGCGAGGCGCTTGGTCGCCCCCATCACGTTGGTCGGATTGACCGCCTTGTCGGTCGAGATCATGACGAACTTGGCGACGCCGTGCGCCTGCGCCGCGGCGGCGACCACGCGCGTGCCGAGCACGTTGTTGCGCACCGCCTCCCAGGCGTTGGCGTTCTCCATCAGCGGCACGTGCTTGTAGGCGGCGGCGTGGAACACGACGGCCGGCTTCTGCCCGGCCATGACCCGATCGACCCACGCGGCATTCTTGACGTCGCCGATCACCGGCGCGATCGCGAGATTCGGGAAGCGCTGCGGCAGCTCCTGCTCCATCGCGTAGAGGGCCAGCTCGGACTGCTCGAACAGGACCAGCCGCGCCGGCTCGAAGCGCGCGATCTGGCGGCACAGCTCGGAGCCGATCGAACCGCCGGCGCCCGTCACCATCACGACCTTGCCGGTGAGCAGCCGGTGCAGTCCGCTGTCGTCGAGCTGCACCGGATCGCGCCCGAGCAGGTCGTCGAGCTCGATGGGGCGCAGGCTGGAGACCGACACGCGGCCCGCCACCAGGTCCTCGAGCGAGGGGATCGTCATCACGTTGAGACCGGCCTCCGCGCAGGCCTGCGTGATGCGCTTGCGCACCACGTGCGCCGCCGACGGCAGCGCAAGCACGACGTCGTCGACGCCCATCTTCTGCGCCCAGGTCGCCACCTCGTCGAGCCCACCGAGCACCGGCAGGCCCTGCACCAGCCGGCCCTGCTTGTCGCGGCTGTCGTCGAGCAGTCCCACCACGTGGAAGCCTGCCGGGTTGCGCGCGAGCTCGCGCAGCAGGAAATCCGCCGCCGACCCGGCCCCCGCCACCAGCACTGGCTTGCTGGCGGGATGCAGCATGCTGGCGATGCGGTGTTCCTTCCACGCGCGGTAGGCCAGGCGGCTGCCGCCCATCACCATCACCAGCAGCAGCGGGTCGAGAATCAGCACCGAACGGGGCACCACCGCATGGATTCGGAACAGCACGAGAACCAGCGGAATCAGCAGCGCCGCGATGCCCACCGCGAGCACGATGCGCTTGAGGTCCGGCAGGCTGGCGAAGCGCCAGATGCCGCGGTAGAGGCCGAAGCGCCAGAACACCGCCGCCTGCAGCGGCACCACCCAGGCGAGCGTGGACACCGCCGCCGCCTGGAACCCGGGCGGCACGGCCAGGTTGAAGCGCAACCAGTAGGCGCCGAGCCACGCCAGGGCCGCCACCAGCACGTCGTGCAGGATGATGATGGCGGTGCGGTAACTAAGGTTCATGGCGGAGGCGACGCCAGCGAAGATCGATCACGAGGAAGAGCGTCAGGTAGATCACGGCCGACAGTATAAGCACCCACGCGGCGTGCGGTGGCGATGCGCGCAAGACGAGCGCCAGCGCCGCCATCGCCAGCATCAGCGCGTATGCCCCCAGAGCCAGCTGGCGGTGCGTCGCACCGAGCAGCACGACGCGCTGATAGTAATGCGAACGGTGCGCCTGCCAGATCTTCTCACCGCGCAATGCACGCCGCACCAGCGTGACGCTGGCATCGGCGACGAAGGGCGAGAACACGAGCAGCGGAAACAGCCATGGCCATACGCCGGTCATCGCCCCGCGGATGCCGAGCGTCGCCGCGAGAAAGCCGAGCGGAATCGAGCCGGCATCGCCCATGAACAGGCGCGCCGACGGAAAATTGAAGCGCAGGAAGGCCAGCGCCGCCGCTGCGATCGCCGCGCAGAATGCCGCCAGCCCCGGCGCATGGCCCAGCCATGCCGCGACCGACAGCGTGCCGAAGCCGATCACCGCCATGCCGCCGGCCAGCCCGTTCGCGCCGTCCATGAAGTTGTAAAGATTGGTCATCCACACCACGGCCAGCGTACTGACCAGCAGCGCCCAGCCGGTGAGTCCGAGCGCGAACAGGCAACCGGCGGCCGCGACAAAATGGGCCAGAAAACGCACCCGCACCGGCAGGCCGCGCGCGTCGTCGAGCAGCGACACCGCCGCCAGCGCGAACGCGCCCAGCAGCACCGGCAGCAGCGCGGTGTCGGCCAGCCACGCGCCCGCCACAGCGATCCCAGCCATGATGCCGAGCCCGCCAATGCGCGGCGTCGGCGTCGCGTGCAGCGAGCGGGCGTTGGGGTGGTCCATGGGCAGCACGTGACGGCGCCTCAGCAGTCCCGCGAGCACCAGCCAGCAGACCACGAAGGCGAGCACGGGAACGAGCGCACTCATCGCGCAGCCACCGTCGCGGCGAGCCCGGCTTCCATCGTGTAGGGTGGCGTCCAGCCGAGGCGCGCGCGAATGGCCGCGCTGTCGACATGAAGCGAGCCCGTCAGGCGCGCAACGGCCGCCCGCTTGCCGAGCAGCGCGCCGGCGAACGCGAGCACGCCCACCGGAACCGGCAGCAGGCGCGCGGGTCGTCCCATGGCCCGCCCAATCGCGCGGACAAGTTCCGGCGTCGAAACCGGCCGGCCATCATCGAGCAGGAAGGTCTGCCCGGCCGCCGCCGGATGTTCGAGGCAGATCCGGATCGCGTCGACGAAATTGCCGAGGTAGAGCAGGCTGCGGCGGTTACGGATCGCACCCAGCGGCAGCGGCCAGCCGCGCGCCACGGTATCGAGCAGGTGCCGGAAATTGGCCTTCACGCCCGGCCCGTACACGAGCGGCGGCCGCAGGACGACGACCTCGAGACCGGTCTCGCGCGCGATCTGCTGCAACCCCTGTTCGGCCTCCCACTTCGAGATCGCGTAGTCATCCTCGGGCGCCGGCGGATCCGTCTCCCGATAGGGGGCGTCGCGCCCTTCGCCGTTGACCTTGACGCTGCTGACGAAGACGAAGCGCTTCACCCCTGCCTGCGCCGCCTGGCGGGCGAGATTGAGCGTGGCCACCGTGTTGGTCGCGCGGTAGAGCGCCAGGGGATCGTCAGATATTTCGTCCATCACGTGGACGCGCGCGGCGAGATGGACGATGGCATCGCAGCCTGCGAGCGCGGCGCGCCAGTCGGTCGCCGCGTCGATTTCGCCGACAGCGACGTCGCCAGCGCGACGCGCACCGCGTCGCAGCACCCGAACCGTGCCGTATGCATTTGCTTCGAGATCTTCACAGAGCGCCCGGCCGACGAAGCCACTGGCTCCCGTCACGAGCACCCTCATTTGCGGAAGTACTCGAGGAACTTGGCCGGGTATTTGGAAAGAATTTTCAGCATGTTCGTCGGTATGCCATTTTCTTTGCAGGCGCGCAGAACCTCCCTGTTCAGAAGCATCGTGTTACGCCATCCCCCCGTGCTGACGCCGCCGACACGCATCTTAACCAGCACTTCCGGAAGATAGCGGTATCGCAAATCCGGCCGCCGGAACACGCGCGCGACAAACTCGAAATCGCCCGCAATGCGGTAATCGGGCTTGAACGGCCCCACGTTCTGAAACACCTCGCGCCTCACGAACAAGGCCGGATGCGCCGGCATCCACCCCCATGCGATGCGATCGGGTCGAAAGCGCGCTGACGAATAACGCCTCACCATCCGCTCCGGCCTCTCGGGACGGTAGAACGCCACGTCGCCGAAAAGCGCCTCCAGATGATGACGCTCCATGGTCTCCCCTACCTTGGCCAGCACGTCGGCGTCCGCGTAGACGTCATCCGAGTTGAGAAACCCGATGACGTCCCCCGATGCCGCGCGAACGCCCTTGTTCATCGCGTCGTAGATACCGTGGTCGGGCTCCGATATGACCTGCGCGAGGTGACGGCGATACGCCTCCAGTATATCCATCGTTCCGTCGGTCGATGCCCCATCCACGACGATATGCTCAACCGCCGCGCCACGCTGCCTGACGACCGACTGAAGCGTCCTCTCGATGGTCTGCTCGCTGTTGAAACAAACGGTGATGATCGACAGCTTCACTCCTGCGCCTCCATTGCTCGACGCTTCATGCCGCGCAGCACATAGGAAACATGACCATCGCGCAAGGTGAGCAGCATGCGCCTTGCCAGATAGAAGCGCTTCTTCCAGCGCGGCACCTCGTGGCCACCGCGGATCCAGCGATATTCCTCCTCGAATCGTTTGGGGTGCATGCTGGTCTTGGTACCCGCGTGCATTCGGAGCCCCCCCAGGATTCCCGTCACGTGCTGCACGCGCTCGGTTTCGCGCAACGCCCGCAGAAACCACTCGTAGTCAAAGCCATAGTGCAAGGACTCGTTCATCCATCCGATCCGGTTATGCAGGGTCCGGCGCCAGAACGCCGCCTGGTTGGTCAGCACCATTCCTTCCGCGCGCACCGAGTCGTACGTCGGCCGGACGTACCGCATTTCGCGCAGGCATTTATCTCGAGCGTCGATGAGGTTGACGTCGCCGATGATCAGATCGGTTTTCAGATGGCGATTCGCGGCGAGCGCAACTTCCTTGAAAGCGCCCGGATAGTAGATGTCATCCGAATTCTGCCAGGCAACCCATTCGCCCGTTGCCCGCTTGAGGCCCTTGTTGATCGCGTGCGCCTGCCCCCGGTCCGACTCGCTGCACCAGTAAGTCAGGAACCTCTTGTACTTTCGGATGACGTCGACGCTGCCGTCGGTCGACCCGCCATCGATGACGATGTACTCAAGGTTTGGATAATGCTGCTCCAAAACCGACAGGATCGTCCGTTCCAGGAACGCCGCCTGGTTGAAACTGGGGGTGATGACCGAGATGCGTGGAAAGCGCGTACTCATTGCCTGAAGAACAAACCATCCAGCTGCATGGTTCGCCCGTTTGCAGGGTCGACAAATGCAGGCTGCACGGACCAGAGCACGAAGCCCTCGCCTTCAAGGCGCCGAATGCAGTCCTGCCAAAGATGCTGCCCCTCATACAAGGGAAGAAGCGACAATTCCATCTGGACGCCTCGCACGCTGCCGAGCGTTGCGGCAGCCCCATCGAGAACCTGCCATTCATACCCCTGGGTGTCGATCTTCAGGAATGGGGCTCGGGAACCGGCGAGATACTGGCCAGCGACGCCGTCCACGGTCGTCATCGGCGCCGTTTCCTGCCCGACATACGCCGACCCCGGCGCGGCGTTGCTGTGCGGCTCAAGCATCGGAAGAACGGAACTGCTGACCGAATTCGCAGAAATATTGATTTCGATTTCGCCTTCGTATGCCCCTAATGCGCAACGCGAGTGAACGGTCCACTTCTGGTCATGGCGGCTCCGCTGCGCGAGCTGCGCATGGGCCTGCGTGATTGGCTCGAACGAGACGATCCGGCCTTTGTAACCGCCCGCACGCAGATCAGTACCGTACTGCCCCGTATTTGCGCCGACATCAAGTACCAGATCGATCTCGAATGCGTTCATTGCCGCGATCAGGCGCGCCAACGGAGACGATGCCGGATGAAAGCGGTGGGCCTCCACTCCGAGAGCGTTCAACGCTCTCTTGATGCGATCTTTCTGAGAACCGAGCATCACCCGTCCCTTTGTACGTGCACGATCAAATCACCGTTCCATCGGCCTCAAGCTCGTGCCGGACCATCTCGCCGACGACGTCCCGCATCTTCTTCTGGGCTGTCCAGGCCAGGATCCGGCGCGCCTTGTCGGCATTGCCGCAGTTGTAGCGAATCTCCGACGGCCGAAAGAGCTTCGGATCCTGAACCACGTGCTCGCGCCAATCGAGGCCAATCTCGGCAAAGGCGGCAGCGACGAATTCTTCGAGAGAATTCGACTCACCGGTTGCGATCACGAAGTCCTCCGGTCGATCCGTCTGCAGCATGCGCCACATCGCATCAACGTATTCGGGGCTCCAGCCCCAGTCCCGCTGGATTCCCATATCGCCGAGCGTCAGCTTTTCGGTCGCTCCCCTGGAAATCCGCACCGCCGCCCGGACGATCTTCCGGGTCACGAAGCGGGTCGGGCGCAAAGGGGACTCGTGATTGAACAGAATGCCGGTACAGGCAAACAGCCCGTAGGCAGACCTGTAATTGTCCACCAGCCAGTGCGCCGTCGATTTCGCGACCGCATATGGACTGCGTGGATGGAAGTGCGCATTTTCGTCAGCCGCCCCGGCCCCGATGTCGCCAAAACATTCACTCGAGCCCGCGTTGTAGAACCGGACCTTCGCGCCAAGAAAGCGGATGACCTCAAGAAGATTGAGCGTGCCCGTGGCGATGCTTTCGAGCGTCTCCGCAGGCTGGTCGAACGAGAGGCCGACCGAGCTCTGGCCCGCCAGGTTATAGATTTCGTCCGGTGCGCTTTGCGTGATCGCCTGCAGCACGCTTCTGAAATCGTTGGTCGCCATCGATACCGTCCTGACGCGATCGAGTATCCCCAGGCGCGCCAGGTTGGCGAATGAAGACGCCTGCGCGTCGCGCGACGTGCCCCAGACCTCGTAGCCCTTATCGAGAAGCAGCCGTGCCAGATAGGCCCCATCCTGCCCCGAGATCCCGCAAATCAATGCCCGTCGCATGTTCGTTCTGCCTCAAGCCAGCCTTCTGTAGACATCCAGCGTTTCCGCAGCACATCGGTCCCATGAGAAGTGGCCAAGGCGCGCGCGCCCCTTCTCGACGAGGGTCCTGCGATGCGCATCGGATCCCACCACGCGCTCGATCGCTTCGCGCATCGAATCCACGTCGGCCGGATCGAAATATTCCCCTCCGTCCCCCACCACCTCGGGGATGGAACTCGTATTCCCGCATACCACGGGGCAATCATGGGCCATCGCTTCCAGCGGCGGAATGCCAAAGCCTTCATAGAGGGACGGATAGACAAACGCGCTGGCATGCTCGTAAAGGCGGGCCAGCAGGTCGTCGTCCCCGCCCATCTGTTGCACCCGTCCCTCGGACAGACCGTGTGCGGCCATCACCCCCACCTCCTCCTCGGTAAACGGCCCGCCGCCAAAGCAGATCAATTTGAAGCCTGTCCGAAGCTGTCGAGACGATGCGTATGTCTTCAGAAGGCCGAGAAAGTTCTTGTATCCACGTCGATTCCCGACGTAAAGGAGATAGGGCTCGCTGACAAGCCGCCCCTGTTCCGCGGCGGCAGCGGGCCCTCCCTTCATGAGGTCAAATCCCAGATGGATGACCGACGTCTTTTCCGGAGCCAATCCCACGATCTCGATGAGATCGCGCCGAGTCGATTCGGATATGCAAATGACATGATCCGCACGCTTGGCGGCTGCGGCCTTGTGCCTCGCAGTCTTGTCGCCAAGCGGATAATCGTCCGGGAAGCGTTCGTGAATCATGTCATAGACGGTCAGCACGCGCCGCGCCCGCCGCGGCCCCAGAGCATACGCAAAGAAGTATGTCTCGTGCACGATGTCAGGCGAGTTCGCACGCAGCATGAGATCACCGATGGCCATGCCGGCAGCACGGAAGAACAGGCGCGCATAGACCGACTTGAAGCGGTCGGTCCGGGGCCCGCGAAATCCCTTTACCAGGCCGGGCGGCAGGTGCCGCAAGTAGGCATTGACGTAGAGGGGCGCCATGATCGACACGTCGACCCCCGGCTCGCCTGCAAGGCGGCTGGCGAGCTCGCAGAAATAACGCGACACCCCCCCGTAGACTTGACCGCAGAAGATCTGCGGATCGTAGGCGATTTTCATGTTCTCAATGCCACGTCCAATCA
Source organism: Thiobacillus sp. SCUT-2 (assembly GCF_035621355.1). Taxonomy (NCBI): domain Bacteria; kingdom Pseudomonadati; phylum Pseudomonadota; class Betaproteobacteria; order Nitrosomonadales; family Thiobacillaceae; genus Thiobacillus; species Thiobacillus sedimenti. Next base: position 2,092,522 of record NZ_CP141769.1, read on the forward strand.
GCCAATTCTCTGCAACATGAGCTGATGGTCGCTCATCGTCTTTGACCCGAGCGCCCTGCGCACGAATAGCGGGGCGATTCGGGAAACCCAGCGCCCCGTCACGACGCGCAGCAGTCGCTCGTTGATCCGCTGCGCCGACAGGATGTGAATTCCATTGGCACTGGAAAAATGAAGGCCCATCTTCTCGGCCAGCGTTTCCAGGGTCCGATGCTTGAAGAAGCCGATGTGCTGACCTGTCGCGAAGGTGTAATACCACCAGGCGTCGGGCCGTGGGGGGTCGCCTTCATAAAGCTCGGTCGTGAAGATCAGAGTGCGTGCGCCAGAAAGTTTCAGTGTCTCGGCGACAAATGCGACGGGATCGGTCAAGTGCTCAAATACTTCGATCGCGGTAACCGCGTTGCACGGACCGTCCTCCTGCCTATATTCAAACCCTGGCACGAGGACATTGCTGCAGTACTTGTCGGCCCAATAAAAATCGAAACCGAAGTCGCGCATGAGACGGGTCAGCATGCCATAGCCGCCGGCGGCGTCCAGGTAACGCCCCTGCCCCCGCTCTCCCAAGGCCAAGTAAAGCACCCCGGCTAGCTTGCACGCGACGGCGAAATTTCTCGCCACCAGCCCTGTGTCGGCCGCAGCAATAGCGCTTGAGTATGCCTCCTCCAGCCAATGCGGATCGCGCGCGCGCAGGAACCCGCATGCGCCGCATACTTCGTAATCGGCTTGGTATTTGCCGAGGACTTCTGCCGAAAAGCAGTGCGTCATCGAACCAGAGCAAACCGGGCAGCCGCCGTCCACCTTCAAATAGTCTCCGACTGTCACCTGAAAAACCCGGCAAGTTTGTTTCGCAGCCGCCTTGCCAGTGGCACGCGAAAACATTTCTTTTCGCTGAAAGCGTCAGCTTGCGTGTTTCTGATCATTCCGACCGGATGCTTCAGGGGAAAATCGAGCGGAAAGGTCTGGAGATTCGCCAGCTCGCTGACGCCGGTCGTGTGCGTTGCGTTTGCGTCGAATCCAATATTGGAGATCAGGTTTGTGGCCGGCAGGATAGTCGACCTGCCCTCCCGCCAGTTGGCATACACCCATTGGTAATCCCACGTATCGATTCCGCCCTGATAGACACGTTCAAAGACCTTGCGCCAGAACCTTGCCTCCCGCGTGTTCCCCAGCATGTCGGGCAGCCACCCCTCGTCCCGGACGCGCGGCCACGTCGCCATGGCCACATCGTAGCTGCCGGCCCATCGGTCACGCCAGGTAGCCCACCCCCAGATATGGACGTACTTGGAGAAGTAGTAGCTGTCGTCGTTGCGGCGGCGACCGAACTGGAAATTATCGCCGCTGATCATCCCCACGCGCTGGTCGTGCCGATAGCGCTCAAGCAGCTCCTGGCAGTACCTGAAGAACGTCGGGTCTGGCAAGCAATCGTCTTCGAGAATGATCGCTTCCTCGACCTGCTCGAACACCCAGTCGATCCCGCTGGAGACGCGCCGCTTGCACCCCAGGTTCACGTCCGAGAAATTCGTCAGGACCTCGCAATCCCAATCCACCCGTTCGATGATCGACCGGGTTGCAGCGCATTTCTCCGCCTCCCCTCTTCGGTTCTCGCGCGGCCCGTCTGCCACGACGAGAAGCTTGGGCGGTCTCGCCTTTGCGATTTCGGCGAAGACGCGCTCGGCCGTGTCAGGGCGATTGAAGATAATGAAGGCAACGGGCGTCTGTAGCTTCCAGTCAGACATTCAAGGTCTTCCGGAAATAGGCAACGGTTTCCTTCAGTCCATCTTCCAGGGAAACCTTCGGCTCCCAGCCGAGATTCTCTCGCGCAAGGCTGATATCCGGCTGTCGCTGCTTGGGGTCGTCCGTCGGGAGCGGATGGAAAGCGAGTTTCGACTTGCTGCCCGTCAATCTCAGCACGCGCTCGGCAAGCTCGAGCATCGTGAACTCGCCAGGGTTTCCCATGTTGACCGGCCCGGTAAAGCCGTCGTCGCTGTTCATCATGCGGACGAAACCTTCGATCATGTCGTCGACATAACAGAAGGAGCGGGTCTGCTGGCCGTCGCCGTAGATCGTGATGTCTTCTCCCTTCAGCGCCTGAACGATGAAGTTGCTGACCACGCGTCCGTCGTTAGGATGCATCCGGGGGCCATAAGTATTGAATATCCGCACGACCTTGATATCCAGTCCGTGCTGCCGGTAGTAGTCAAAGAACAGCGTCTCGGCACAACGCTTTCCTTCGTCATAACACGCCCGTGGTCCGATCGGATTCACCCGCCCCCAGTAGCTTTCCTGCTGCGGATGTATTTCGGGATCGCCATATACTTCGCTCGTCGAGGCCTGAAAAATCCGCGCCTTCACGCGCTTCGCGAGTCCGAGCATGTTGATCGCACCGTGGACACTGGTCTTGGTCGTCTGCACGGGGTCGAACTGATAATGGATCGGGCTCGCAGGACACGCCAGGTTGAAGATCCGGTCGACCTCGACGTACAAGGGAAAGGTGACGTCATGCCGCATCAGCTCGAAGTAGGGCTCCCCGATCAAATGCGCGATGTTCTGTTTGCTGCCGGTGAAGAAATTGTCGACACATAGAACGTCGGCGCCATCCTTGATGAGCCGATCGCACAGGTGCGAGCCCAAGAACCCACCACCACCAGTGACCAGAGTTTTTATCACGGAATTTATTCCTCAAGAGTGTTCGAAATTGATCATTACGGGCACCGGCAAGGCTCGCCTTCCGCCCGCCGCAGAGCAAGAACGCGAGAAAGGGATAGAGCCCTGCCGACGATATCTGGCCTCTCACGTCCTCTCATGAGGCGTCATTTTCAGGCGCCATATCCCCCAAACGAGCCGCGAGCTGCATCGCCTTCTCGATGCAGATATCCATGTTGTAATACTCCCATTCGCCAAACCTTCCGAGCGTGTGGATGCCGACGTTAGTCAAGTAGGCCTTAATCTTCTTGACTGACTCTGAATAGTTTTCATCGAAAACGACGTAGGCATGATCAGAAACATGGAAGTCGACAGCCCTTTTCAAATATCCGAACTGCTTTCCCTCTGCCTCCAGAAGTTCACGAGGCTGGTCACCAACCGCCTCGGTAATCGTATAGCCCAACCTTGGCCGCAAGAAATTCCCGATATGGATATGCCTGTGAAACACCGTGGACGATTCAGGAAAATACGTCCAGGTCGCCTCAACCTCCTCTGACTCCCACAGAACGTTGCTGACCTTGTTGTATCGAAGCAGTCCCGCGGCCGCCTTAACGTCGCTGGGGCTATCTGCAATGAGAAAAGGGATCAAATTCAGGGGGGCCGTACTGATGATTGCGTCAACGCGCCGGTCCCCATTCACCCGCCACCCTCCTCCCGGTGCCTTCTCCAGCTGGCTTACTTCATAGCCGCGAAAAATCTCTAATCCCTCCGCCATCGCATCCAAGAATGCGTTTTGCGTGTTGGCCTCCGGATAATAAAAATATGCATGCGGCATTTCGTCTTTCTCGGAGGAGATCAGCCCATTAAAAAAGTTCTGCTTGTTCGGCTGTGGAAGTTTCCCGTCAACCCAGTCCGGACTCATCATGGAAGGATGCCTGCCCCAAATCTTTGCGTTGTATGGAATGAAATATTCTTCCGCCAGGGAGTCACCGAACTTGATTCGGAACCATTCTTCTAGATTCGCCGCCGGACGGTCACTCGTGGATAAAAAATCCCTCGTCATTCGAAAAGCCAATTCCCGGTCGAATTCTGCAATCTGCCGCATAGAGAATTCGATTGGATAGTCAATCAGGTGGCCTCTGAACGAAATCTTCGCGATTCGCTCGACAGGATGCCAATTCTTTTTTGGCAATACCTGATGGACAAACTCCATGACCTTCGAATTCTTTGAGTTCAGGCAATGCCCACCGGTAACGTGGTAAGGAACACCGTCCACCATCCGGGCGGCCGCGATTCCACCAATGAACTCGTTGCGCTCGTAGATTTCTACTTCATGGTGCCTGGCCAGCATTCTTCCCGCCGCCAAGCCCGACACACCTGCACCGATAATCCCAATTCTCATTCCGCGACCTTTTTGATTAGTCCCTTGAGGGCCCCAGGCAACCGCCGAGATAGCTTACGAAGTCCAGCATCCTTGACATAGCGCATAAGGTCGCGCGCGAACATTAAATAGAATGCGCGCTTGTTCTTGAGGACGGAAAATTGCAGGTCGCAATACGTCAAATCCAACAACTCGTGAGACAGATCATGGTCAGCGATGAACTGCGTCAAGGGAACCTTGTTCCTTCTCCAGCATTCCGCAAGCCACCGATTTGTCTCTTCCCCCACGACTCGGTCATTTTCGATTTTGGATATGTTGGCGGTGCCGAACAAATTGATCCTCGGCCCTTTGTTGAGAATTGCCAACCCAACAAGAAAGTGCTCGAAAATCCCCCAATCGGTAAACCTGTATTTTTTTATTGCGTCGACATTCCGCCCGCTCTGGAAGATCTGGCCATCCATGACCACAAGATCGATCCCTGACCGTAGGGAGGCAGGCACAGCCCGCGCGGCGCCCCAATCCTCAACATCACGATATGTTAGATGAGGATGCGAAATTGCAAAAAAATTATCGGTTCGATTTCTTACGAGTTCCTCAAAGAAATTCGGTTCGAGCAGAATATCGCACGTCGTCCATACAACGATGGTGCGTTCGTCACACTTGGAGGCCTCGCTGACCGCATTCAGCAGAACGTCTGTGAGCGAAAACCTGTACCCGCTGACGGGGCCGCTCGAATAGAAACTGGCGTCAATCGGGTATGCCGAGACCTCTCTTTCCACGAACTTTTCATTGAAGACCGTTACGACCATCCTCCAGTTTTTGTAGGTCTGATTCCGCAGGCTCTCAATAAAGAGCCGCTGGATCTTCTCGTTCTCGGATCCATTGAAATCACGAAAAGTTACCGCTACGAGGATCTTTAGGCCTCTATCTGCTTGCGCCATTTCAGAACACCGAAAAAGTTAAGGCCGCGGAAGAACACGTACAGCAGAGGTCGCGTTCGTTTGAGAATGAGCAGCACAAGAAGCGTCGTTATGGCCTGTGCAGAGAGAGTCGCCAGCGCTGCACCTGCAATGCCATATCGCGGAATTAGAACCAGATTCATCGCGATGTTTATCAAAGCTGCGATCAGCGTCAGTAAAAAAGAGTACCTAGGAAGATTCTCTACGAGCAGCCATTTCGATGTAAGCACCCCAAAAAACACGAACAGTGAGGCCCACATGTGGATGGCGAGCGTCGAGCCAGCTCCGGCAAACGAGATGCCAAAAAGCATCGTGATTATCCGTTCGCTTGTGAAGCTCGTGAACAGCGCAATCGCGATTGCGGTCCATGAAAGCACGGCAGACAACCTCCGCAGCCTTTCCTGGTACAGAGAATCACTAATTCGCCGCGCATTCACAATTGCTGGAAAAAGAGAGTTACAGATTACGACAGGCACAAAGTACCAAGCCTCGGAAAGGCGCACTGCAGCCGAATACAGGCCGACCTCACGCTCCCCAAGCATTTCTTTAATCATAACCTGATCTATTCGCATATAGAGACTGACCGCGATTCCGGACAAAATCAGTGGCCAGCTTGTCCTTAACATCGCCGCGGCTTTTCTTTGATCAAAAAACCTGAAGAGACTCCCGACCTTCTGCTGCCTATAGGCAATCCACAGGGTTACGCCTAGAAAAATCTGGTCAACCAAACTTGTAAGGACGAACCAAAACAGTTCCGCTTGAACCGCGATAAGATAAAGCTTCAAGAAAGATGACGCGGCAAGCTGGGCCAGCTTGCAAATCGATGCATATCGTGAAAGGACCTTAGACTGAAAATAGAAATCTACGGCGTCGAACGCTTGAAACAGGAGCCCAGCCGCGATTATAAGAATATAGAGATTTAGCTGGGCCCCATTCCCGGTGAATCTAAGGGATAGAGCAATCAATGCGAGACTCAGAAGGGCACCAACTGCCTTAAGCCAGAAAGCGGTCCCGACATACGCGCCAGACTCGTTCGGATGGGTAACAAGATCGCGCACCACGACCCCATCTAAGCCCAACTTGGCAATTGCCCCGAACAGCGCCACAAATGCCACCGCGTAGCTGAAAACGCCAAATTCAGCCGGCCCTAAATAGCGGGCCACATAAATTCCGACGAAAAGGCCCGCAACTATGCGCGCAACTTGTTCTGCAAATAACCAGGAGGTATTGGCAAGATAACGTCGAAAGCCTTGGTGGCTCCCCATGCGCGCGCGTTGCTCGCTTAGAAAGGATTTCAGGTTGCGCACAGGTCTCTCAAGAAGCCCGATGCATGCCGTAGATAATGAGGAAAAAGGCGGCTGAAAGGGTGAGCGCCGCTCTTGGGGCTTAGGTTAGGGGTCAATTTTGCGGGCTCACGTTTCGTATCGAAATATCTCGGGAAACACACGCATTATCGTGCGCTCGGGTGTCGTCCACCTCGGCGATCGGTCGTCCGTTCCAAACTCTGAGCGTAGCCGCGCTAGGAAGGGCACCATAACAACGCCTATCGACCGATGGCCAGTCTGATCCTTGCCCCCCGTTACTCGTGATAGTCCATGGCCTTGTAGCCATGCTTCTTGACGAGTTCGTCGCGTTCGGCAGCCTTGAGGTCCTCGCGCACCATCTCGGCAACGAGTTCGTCGAAGCTGATCTTCGGCGTCCAGCCGAGCTTTTCCTTGGCCTTGCTCGGGTCGCCGAGCAGGGTCTCGACTTCGGTGGGACGGAAGTAGCGCGGGTCGACGGCGACGATGCAGCGGCCCTCTCCCCCTGCCCCTCCCCCACTCGCGGGTGAGGGGTGAACAAGGTAGCCCTTCTCGTCGACGCCCTGCCCTTCCCACCGGATGTCCATGCCGAGTTCCCTGGCGGCGGCGTTGACGAAGTCGCGCACGCTGTACTGGACGCCGGTGGCGATGACGAAGTCTTCGGGATGGTCCTGCTGGAGCATGAGCCACTGCATTTCGACGTAGTCACGGGCATGGCCCCAGTCGCGCTTGGCGTCGAGGTTGCCGAGGAAGAGGCAATCCTGTAGCCCGAGCTTGATGCGGGCCAGGGCGCGGGTGATCTTGCGGGTGACGAAGGTTTCGCCGCGGATCGGGCTTTCGTGGTTGAAGAGGATGCCGTTGCAGGCATACATGCCGTAGGCTTCGCGGTAGTTGACGGTGATCCAGTAGGCGTAGAGCTTGGCGACGGCGTACGGGCTGCGCGGGTAGAAGGGGGTGGTCTCCTTCTGGGGGATTTCCTGGACGAGGCCGAAGAGCTCGCTGGTGGAGGCCTGGTAGAAGCGGGTCTGCTTTTCGAGGCCGAGGATGCGGATGGCTTCGAGGATGCGCAGGGCGCCCAAGGCGTCGGAGTTGGCGGTGTATTCGGGTTCTTCGAAGCTGACGGCGACGTGGCTCTGGGCGGCGAGGTTGTAGATCTCGTCGGGCCGGACCTGCTGGATGATGCGGATGAGGCTGGACGAATCAGTGAGGTCGCCGTGGTGCAGGATGAAGCGGCGCGATTTCTCGTGCGGGTCCTGGTACAGGTGGTCGATGCGGTCGGTGTTGAACAGCGAGGTGCGGCGCTTGATGCCGTGCACTTCGTAGCCTTTGCCCAGCAAAAACTCGGCGAGGTAGGCGCCGTCCTGGCCGGTGACGCCGGTGATGAGGGCTTTTTTCATTGGAAAGACCATTAACAAGTAAAAAGTTGCACTGCCTCTTGGCAGAACATTTTCCCGGGCTAAGGGCCAGCCCCCAGTGGGATACATGCGGCACATGGACATCCGTCCATCGGAACTCCATGTTCAGCCTTCGAAGTGCCTAGATTATATCGTCCATCGCATGCAGCCCTCCCTGCACTTTTCCCACCTTGCAGGCGTCGCTGATGTCCCGGTGCCTGAGCCCACGTTCAACTGGCAGGTTTACAATTGCGGGCTCGACAAATATGGGCCGGCGGCGATGCCGTCTTCTCATCGGCCAAACAACCTGAACCCCTGCTTGCGCAGGCGTGAACACCATGTCGGATCATCCGGAACTGCCTCCGCCCACCGAGAACCAGATGGAAAGCCATCTAGAGTTAGAGGAGATTCCACTGTGCCTGCTGTGTCGCTCGCAGGGCACGGTGTTGCATGAAGGACTGACCGATCGTCTCTACGGGGTACCGGGCCAATGGCGGATCCGGCAATGCCAGTCAGACGCGTGCGGCCTCCTGTGGCTCGACCCTCGCCCTACGCCACGGGATATCGGCAAGGCCTACGCCGATTACTTCACCCACGACAGCTCTTCGCACCCCCGGCCACGCACGGATTTCCTTTCGCGCGCCGCCGAGCTTCGCGGGCGCCTCCTGCGCAAGCTGTGGCAATCGAGCTCGGGCCAGAAAAAGGCGCGCCGTGCCGGCGACCTCATGTACCTGGACGACATCAAGCCGGGGCGCCTGCTCGAAATCGGGTGCGGCAACGGTCGCCGTCTCGCGCAATTTCGCGACCGCGGCTGGCGGGCTGAAGGCCAGGAGGTCGATGCCCAGGCAGCACGATACGCGCGCGACCGTCTCGGGCTGACCATCCATGAAGGCCCCGTCACCGACCTCAAGCTTGCAGCCGACTCCTACGACGCGATCGTTCTGAGCCACGTGATCGAGCACGTTCACGATCCCGTCGGGCTGCTTGCGGAGGCGCACCGCCTGCTCAGGCCCGGCGGAGTGCTTTCGGTGACGACCCCCAACGCGCTGGGGCTCGGCCATCGGACGTTTGGCACAAACTGGTATGGACTTGACGCCCCCCGGCACCTTTTCCTCTTCTCGTCACGCACCCTCGCGGCCGTCGCCCGAAAGAGCGGATTCGGCACAGTACGGACGTGGACGACGGCCGCCCATGCAGCTACGTTCTCGACCCCCAGCCTGGCCATCCAGACACACGGCCGTGTCGACATGGCCGCCCGGCCGGACGTCGCCAGGCTGCTGGCCGGCACCGCCTTTCAGTTGTGGGCCCAGCAATACCTGAAATTCGATCCGGACTCGGGCGAAGAATGCGTGCTGCGGGCAACGAAGTGACATTGGCCCCCCCGGCAGACACCGGGCGACTCTGCGCCGTCGTCGTCAGCTACTTTCCCGACGACGGATTGCCGTCGAGGGTTGCCCGGATTGCGGCGCAGGCCGGCAAGGTCTTCTTGGTCGACAACGCCACCACCGGGCCGGCCATCGGCGCGATCGAAGCCGCAGCGCATCAGGCCAACGTCGTGCTTCTGCGCAACGCGAACAACCGCGGCGTGGCCGGCGGACTCAACGCCGGTCTCGACGCAGCCCTGCGCGAGGGGTTCGCATGCGCGATCCTATTCGACCAGAACAGCGACCCGGACCCGGCGCTGGCCTCCACGCTCCTTGCCCTGTGGCGCGATTTGGCGGCATCCGATCGCCCCGCACTGCTGGGCACCAATTACATCGACCGCCACCGCGATCGCCCCGCCCTGCACTGCGCCGATGGGGAGCAAGTCGCCGCACAGACGGCCGTCATCATCTCCGGCACGCTGCTCTCACTCGAAGCCTATAAGGCCATCGGCCCCTTCCGGGAAGAATTCTTCATGGATCTGGTCGACACGGACTTCTGCCATCGCGCGAGGAACCTCGGCTACGGTGTCTACGCTTCCTGCGAGCCCCTGATGCAGCACGCCGTGGGGCATGCCACCTCGCGCAGCATTCTCGGCCATCGGATATGGGTAAGCAATCATCCGGCGTGGCGGCGCTACCTGATGGTTCGCAACAGCCTGATCCTGCAGGCCGAGGCCGGCCAGTCCGGTGCGGGTTGGCTGTTGCGTACTTTCGCGAAGCAGCTCAGGAAAAGCCTTCACGTGCTGCTGTACGAGAAGGATGGGCTCGCCAAGGTACGCGCCATGTGGCGCGGATTCCGCGACGGCATCCGCCGGGACACGCGATGCAAGCCGTGGGAGCCTTCGTGAAGCCGCGCATTCTGCTGGTCGGAAAAACCCGGAGCCTGGTCCAATGGCTCGAGGATGCCCGCGATGGCTTCGAAGACGCCGGCACGGTATCGCGCCTGTTCGCGCTGAACGGCAACACGCCCGTGGCGGCGATGCGCGCGCGCATCGCAAAGCTGCGGGGGCAATCCGCACTCACCGCTTATCTCGCACGCCAGCTCGATGCGGCGTTGGGCACCTTTCCGCCGCAACTCGTGCTGTTCATGTCGGCCTACTGGGCGCAGCCGGCGCTGGCGGACGTCGTGCGCATGCATGGGATCCCGCTGGCGGGCTGGGTCGGCGACCGTTTCGACGCTTCTGCGGGCATCATGGCTAGCCGCCTGGATCGCGTGTACTACACCGACAGCGGATTTCTCGCCGAAGCACGGCAGTTCGGCTTTCCGGACAACGGATGCTATCTTCCGCATGCAGCCAATGCCCGGCTGTTTCGCCCCGGCAATGCGGAACGAACTAACCGCATCGTCTTCGTCGCCGTTCCGACGCAGCACCGGCTTGAGCTTCTGCGGCAGGTCGAAACACCGATCGCCGTCTATGGACGCCGCTGGGGCGCCCTCGGGCCATCGCATCACGAAATTCACGACGGCTGGCTCGCGCGCAAGCGGCTGCCGCGCCTGTATCAGGGAAGCCTGGCCGTGCTCAACATGTGCAACGAACTCAACGTGTTCGAAGGACTCAACCAGCGCAGTTTCGAGCCGGCAGCATGCGGCACCCCCGTTCTGCATGACGCGCTCGCCGATCTCGATCGGTGCTTCGAGCCGGGAAAGGAAGTCCTGGTGTTCCACAACAGTGAAGAACTGCAGGATCTCTGCATGCGCGTCCGGCGAGACCCTGCGCTTGCCCAACGCATCGGTGCCGCTGCGCTGTCCCGGGTGCAGTCCCAGCACACCTGCGCGCATCGCGCAAGAACGATCCTGCGCGATTTCGGACTGACATCATGAAAACGGACGTACTCAAGATTGAAGCAAACCATGCGACGGACGCGCTGGCGGTCCTGCTGACGGCGCTCGCCCTTTTTGCCATTCAGTTGCCCAAATACGGAACCGTTCTCCTGCTGCCGGCCCTTCTGCTCGCCTGGTTCCAGCGGTCCACGTTCCACATCGCGCCCGAGCTGAAGCGTATCGCGGTGCTGTTCGCCCTGTATGTCGCCGCGTTCTCGGTGATCTCGACCGACCCCTCCCGTTCGGCCAAGGGCGCCTACGACATCCTGCGGGGGGTGCTCGTCTTTCTTCCCGCACTCTGGCTCGGCACCCGGCTGAGCAGCGGCACTCCGCAAACACCCGCCTTGCTCGTCGGCCTCGCGTTCAGCGTGGTCAATTTCGCATTCCCGGTATTTGACGGCAGCCAGGCGTTCTACGGCTACTACGACAACCCGAACAACGTTGCCGTCGCCCTCACCGCCCACCTGTTTCTGGTAGCCATGCTTTTCCCCTCGCGGATGGCGTCCCACCGGGCGTGGCGCCTGCTCGCCTTCGCCATTGCCTTCGGCAGTCTGCTCGTTCTGCTCGTGCTGGCGAATTCGCGCGGTTCATGGCTCGGCGTCGCGGCCGCGTTTTCCTGGATCGTTCTGCTGCAGGCACACATCGGCCGACGCACCCGGATCGCGCTGGTGCTCGCCGCCGGCGCGGCCGTTCTGGTCCTCATATCTGCAGTCGACGTCAAGGGGTTCGGCTACGGGACGGTGGGGGCGCGCCTGGTGATCTGGAAGGGGCTCTGGTCGCTGACGGTGGCCCATCACCCCTGGTTCGGCTATGGCATCAACTACGTGAAGGATCTGCTCGTCGCGTCGGGGCTCCCTACGCTGACCGCACACAACGTCGTCCTCGAAATCTTCGTCTCGACCGGCGTCGTAGGCTTGACGGCGTTTCTCGCCATCGCCTACCGCCTGGCTGCCTTTCTTTTTCGACAGAACTATGCGCGCGGGCCGGTGCTGTATGCCGGAATCGGCGGGCTGACCGCGTTCCTGGTCATGGGCCAGTTCGACCTGAAGTTCGCCAGCTTCAAGTTCATCGCGATGGTCTCGTGCTTCCTCGGCCTGATCTACTCCCAAAGGCTTCCCCCGGCGGACGCGAATCGCGGTTCCTGACCGGGGTCACCCGCCCAGCAACGACAAGGGATCGACCTGGTCGGCCGGCTTCTCGGCGTCGGCCTCGATATGGATGCGATGCCATATCGCAAAGTTGAGCATCGCCCACAGCGCGGTGCTGTGCTTCGCACCCTGCTGCTGGGCGAGCAGCAGCCTGCGCACTTCCACCGGCTCGAACCAGGCGCGGATGCCCGCCGCGCGGGGCAGCACATCGAGCAGCTTCTGCAGCCGCTCGCCGCGCAGCCAGTCATCCACCGGAACGGTGAAGCCCTTCTTGCGCGACCACAGATGGTCGCGCGGCAGGTAGCGCTCGCCCCACAGGCGCAGGAAGCGCTTGCCGGTGCGCCCTTCGATCTTGCAGGCGTCCGGCAGCCCGAGTCCGAATTCGACGACGCGATGGTCGAGGAACGGCACGCGGCCCTCGATCCCCCACGCCATCAGCATGCGGTCGGCCTTGACGAGCAGGTCGTCCGGCAGCCAGGTCCCGATGTCGACGTACTGCATGCGCTGCAGGCGCGACCAGGTTTCCGGCGTGCGCTGCCAGGCGTCGCGGAATGGCTCCCGCCAGCGCGTCACGGCCTGCGCGAGTGGCGACTGGAACACCGCCGAGGGCACGCGATCGAAAATGCCGCGGGTGCGGAAGCCGCCGCTGCCGGGCGCGCGCAGTGCGGCCAGGGTGCGTCGGAGCCACGGCGCGCGGTAGCGCCCGTAGCCGGCGAAGACCTCGTCGCCCCCCTCGCCCGAGAACACGACCTTCAGTTCCCGGCCGGCGTGCTCGGCGAGCATCGACACCGGCAGATTCGCATAGTCGGCAGTCAGATCGTCCGCGGCCCACACGCTGCGCGGCAGGCAGTTGAGCATGGCGTCGGCGCTGACCTCGAACACGCTGTGGCGGGTATGGAACTGCTCGGCGATGCGACGCGCGGCGTCGAGCTCGTTGTGCACCGAGCTGCCGGGAAAGCCGACCGAGAAGGTGCGCAGCGGCTCCGCGACCCGCTGCGCCAGGAGCGCCGCCAGCAGCGAGGAGTCGACCCCGCCGGAAAGAAACAGCCCGAGCGGCACGTCGGCGCGCATGTGGATATCCATGACGTCGCGCATCAGGACATCGAAGCGCTCGAGCGCGTCGTCGAGCTTCACGTCGAGCGGCGCGACCTGAAGCGGCGACCAGTAGGCATGCAGTTCGATTTTCAGCGTGCGCGTGTCGACGCGCGCGAGATGGCCGGGCAGCAGTTTCGCCACGCCCGCGACCAGGGTCCGCGGTCCGGTCGTGAAGTTGCTCTGCAGGAACTGCGCAAGCCCGTCCGGATCGACCGCAGGTTTGCGCAGCCAGGGCCGCAACGCCTTGATCTCGGAAGCGAACGCCAGCCCGCGCCCGTCGTGGCAGTAAACCAGCGGCTTGATGCCGAGGCGGTCGCGCGCCAGGATCACTTCGCCGCGGCGTGCGTCGTGCAGCGCGAAGGCGAACATCCCCTGCAGGCGATCGAGGCAGGCGGTCCCCCAGGCTTCGTAGCCATGCAGGATCGTCTCGCAGTCCGAATGCGTGGCGAAGCGGTGGCCGAGCGCTTCGAGCTCGGCGCGCAGTTCCCGGTAGTTGTAGATTTCGCCGTTGGCGACGAGCGCGAGGCTGCGATCCTCGTTGTATAGCGGCTGCGCGCCGCCTTCGAGGTCGATGATGGCGAGTCGCGTATGCACCAGCCCGACGTTGCCGGCGACGTGTCGCCCCTGGCCGTCCGGCCCGCGGTGCGCGAGGCGCCGGGCCATGCCGTCGAGCAGCTCGGGCTCGACCGCATCGACCGTCACGACGCCCGCGATGCCGCACATGGCCTAGGGTCCCTCGCGCCGGTTTTGTTTGCCGCAGGAACGGTGCGCGTCAGCGGGACGCGACGGCGGACGCGAATGCATCGATCACCGGCTGGATCAGGGCGCGCTTGAGCTTCAGCGCGGCCTGGTTCACCACCAGGCGCGAGCTGATGTCGCTGATGTGTTCCACTGCAACGAGGCCGTTCGCCTTGAGCGTGCCGCCGGTCGAGACGAGGTCGACGATGACGTCAGACAACCCGACGAGCGGCGCGAGTTCCATCGAACCGTACAGCTTGATGAGGTCGATGTGCACGCCCTTGCTGGCGAAATGGTCGCGCGCCGCATTGACGTACTTGGTGGCGACGCGGATGCGCGCGCCCTGCTTCACCGTTCCCGCATAGTCGTACCCTTCGCGCACCGCGACCATCATGCGGCACTTGGCGATCTGCAGGTCGAGCGGCTGGTAGAGGCCACTGCCGCCATGCTCGTTGAGCACATCCTTGCCGGCGATGCCGAGGTCGGCGGCGCCGTATTGCACATAGGTCGGCACGTCGCTCGCGCGCACGATGATGAGGCGCACGTCGTCGCGGTTCGTGCCGATGATGAGCTTGCGCGAGGACTCCGGATTCTCGGTCGGCGTGATGCCGGCCGCCGCCAGCAGCGGCAGCGTTTCCTCGAAGATGCGGCCCTTGGAGAGGGCGAGCGTGATGCCGGTGGTGCTCATGGTTATCGCGATTTCCTAATTCACAGGCGCTGACAACAATCCGTTCGCGCTGAGCCTGTCGAAGCGCTGCCTGGATCGCAAAGGGGCTTCGACAAGCTCAGCCCGAACGGCTTTGAGGCGTTCGGCAGGACCGGTCCTGAGCGAATCGAAGGGCGCAGCCCGAACGGTTGCCAGGATGCCCATTCAATGCACCCGCTTGATCCGCGCGCCCAGCTGGGTGAGCTTCTCCTCGATGCGCTCGTAGCCGCGGTCGAGGTGGTAGATGCGCTCGATGGTGGTCTCGCCCGCCGCGACCAGCCCGGCGAGCACCAGGCAGGCCGAGGCGCGCAGGTCGGTCGCCATGACGGTGGCGCCGTCGAGGCGCGGGACCCCGCGCACCAGTGCGGTATGCCCGGACACCTCGATGTTGGCGCCGAGCCGGCGCAGTTCCTGCACGTGCATGAAGCGGTTCTCGAAGATCGTCTCGGTGACACTGGCCGCGCCCTCGGCGACGGTGTTGAGCGCCATGAACTGCGCCTGCATGTCGGTCGGGAAAGCCGGGTGCGGCGCGGTGCGCACATCGACCGCCTGCAGCT